>JAEYZD010000105.1 GCA_023430725.1 Bacteroidota bacterium
GGATTGTACACCAGGTCGAACAGCAGTTGTCCCTCCCTCAGGCAGCTATAGTCTATCGGCGGCATTGTTTCAACGGCAGGGAACGTCCCGAGCGGCGTGGTATTGACAATCACTCCCGCCTCGCTTACCAGGTGGCCGGGCAGCTCGTCATATGAATAGCCGCCCCTCACAGGCTGCCGGGAGACAGGTATTGGTATAATATTCAGATCTATAAGAGTATGCATCACACTCTTCGAGGCGCCGCCGGTACCAAGTACGAGGGCTGTTTCGGGCAGGGTCATGAGGTTGGCAAGGAGCACCTCCCTGAAGGCCGGTGCATCGGTGTTGTATCCCGCGAGCCAGCGCCTCCCTTCGCGTTGCGTCACCCTTACAGTATTCACTGCTCCGATCTCTGCCGCAACCGGTTCGATCTCATCAAGGTAATCGATGACCTTCACCTTCCATGGAATTGTCACATTGAAACCGCACAGGTCAGGCTCACGATCAAGCAGGTCGGGCAGCATCTCTATATCAGGAAGTTCAAACTTCCTGTAGAGACAATCAGGGAGATTCTCCCTTTCGAATTTTTCAGTGAAATGTTTCTGAGAGAATGAATGGCCCAGCGGAAATCCTATGATTCCGAATAGCTTCATTTCATGTTTTCAGGAAGGAAGCTGAAGAAGGTGTCGCTTCTCAGTCCCAGTCTCAGTGATTCCAGCGCTATGATCTCGTTAGGCGCAATATTTCCCAGGTTGACATTGGCTCCGAAGTTTGTGATGAACCATGCCTGCTGCTGCTTGAGCGGGGCTTCCCACAGGACGTTTTCAAATCCTATCTCCCTGGATATTGTGTTAATGAGCCCCAGGTTAACCGATCCGTCATCGTTGTAAATGCCGATGGTTCCTGATTCGCGAGCCTCCGCAATGACTTTCACGGACCCGGCATCAAGCTCAGCCTTCATCATCTCAACCCACTGGTCAGGCGTGAAGACAATGTTTTTCTTTTTCGAACCTACCTCCGAGACAACGGTGAAATCCTTCGACAGTTTCCGGATATATTCAAGCTTTTCGCTGTGCTCGAATTCATATGATCCGTCAGAGACCTCAACCATCGTGACGCCGGATTCCTTAAGCAGCCTTACGTATTCCCCGAAAAGGCCCCTGATTATGAACGCCTCGAAGAGCGTACCCCCGAGGTAAACTGTCATGCCTGCCTCGTGGTAGAGCTTTATCTTCCTGTCGACACCAGGTGTGATCACGGATGTCCCGAAACCCAGCTTGACAAAGTCGACATACTCACTGCCGACAGATGCAAAGTCTTCTGCCTCCCTGATACTCAGCCCCTTGTCCATTACCATGGTAAGGCCATCCTTCCTTGGTTTGGCCGGTCTTTCGGGAATATGTGTCAGCAGTTTTCTGGCTTCTTTCATATCTTAGTTTGTTTTCCTGAAGAGTCGTCTCATGGCGTTTGTCAGCTTCTCCTCCGGAAGCAGAAGAGCGTATTCCTCGAGCACCTCGTTATCGAGCCTTACGGCTTTGATCAGGTTGCGTGCAGCTTCGGGAAGGTTGCCGGAATGCAGGTAGGCTGACGCCAGCAGGTAAAATATACCGGGCAGTTCACCGCTTACTTTTGCGGCATTTTTGAGGAGGCGGATTGCCACATTGTATCTGCCACTGAGCATCACAACGATGCCGATCTCGATCCATGCCTCGTCATAATAACCGTCAAGCGAGATAGCCTCAATCCAGCATCTGACAGCTTCGCGGTAGTTGCCGATTAGGCCCTGGGCCTTGCCGAGGGAGAACCAGTAGTCAGGATTCTCCGGATCAATCTCGATGGCTTTCTTCAGAGGGTTGATACTCTCAGCCGGACGTCCCCTTGAAAGCGAAAGAAGGCCCAGACCGTACCATGGATCCGGGAAATCGGGTGTTATGTCAATGGCTTCGGTGTAATACTTGCGTGCCATTGCCTCATCGCCGGTCTTGTCATAGCACTCTGCGAGGTATGTTAGACCTTCCAGGCTGTCCGGCTCCTCTTCCACGAACTGGCGGTATACATCCATTGCCTCGCTGTATCTCTCGAGGTTACTGAGGATGTTTGCCTTGTTGAAAAGGGCGAATGTGTTTTCCGGGTTCAGGGCAAGTGCGTAGTCATATGCTTCGATGGACTTACCGTATTCGCCTGTTTTATTGTAGATTATACCCAGGTTGTACCATGCACTGTCGGACCATGGGTCCTCGTCGAGGTACATTGTGTAGAATTTTATGCTGGTTTTATGATCGCCCTTTTTGTCATATGCATAGGCCAGGTCATAGAGGTGAGCCACAAAATCGGGTTCCAGATCGGCCAGCCTGTGCAGGTAAGGGATCATCTCCTCGTGGTAGTTGAGGTTCTGAAGCACTGAGGTGATGCTGTAAAGGATTGTTTCCGGCTCTTCGGAGTCGGTTTCAAGTGCAAGGTCGAATACGCGTCGGGCACCGGCAATATCACCCAGCATCGCGAGGGCTGTAGCCTTGCACAGGTATATGTCGCAATTCCCGGGCTCGATGCTCTCCAGTCTTTTTGCTATTGTAAGAGCCTCGGTGGCCCTCCCTTTTTCGAGAAGCACCCGGGCTTTCCTGATGAGTATCGGAACCGAATTGGGATGAAGTTCACATGCCAGCGATGTAGCCTCAAAGGCATGCACCGGGTTGTTTCCTTCCAGGTAATAATCTATAATTGCCTCAAATTCAATGACGTCGAAATAACAGGTCTCCTTGTTCTTCCGCATTTTCTCAAACCGGAGAATCACCTCTTCCACCTCACTGTCGTGCACAAAACCGTATTTCTCTTCTTCCATCTCCCCTGAAAAATATTCTGCAAATGTAACATATTAATGGTTCGGTCGACGCAGGCCATATATCAATTATCAACAGAGGGCTGTTTTTATAAACATGATAAACAGGGCTTTGTAAATTATTTTTAATGGCAACGCAACCTTCCGGCAACAGATTTCATCTTACAATTGAGTTCAGAAGCTTACCCTCAAACCAAATATTACCCTAGAATTAACCTGAATTCTACCTTCTGAAAGCCGGGCCTCACAGCCCGGTTTTTTTACAGCCTGAATATTAAACAGTCCTCCAGCTCGTTATCTAATAAACGACTGTCATGTCAAACAGCAGGTTAACCTTTTTACTTACAGTCTTTTGTATTGTGACAGCCCTTTCAGGCTGCCGTGAAGAGCCTCTCAAGATCAATTATGAGCTGGGAGTTTTCCCGGATTCCGTAATGGCCCTGGACGGGCTCAATACCCAGTGGGACGACTACAACATGGATATAGAGGCGGCCCGGATAACTGCCTCGCGCCAGGTTGTATTCTCATCAAACAGGAAGAGTTCCGGCGGTGAGTTTGATCTTGTGAGCGGAACGGTGGGGTATACTTTCGGTCAGACGACAGGATATTTCAGCATGTATTCAGATATGACCTCCGACAGCTTTGTTGAGGGGCTCCTCCCGTTATTCAATACCGGTGGTGACGAGTTCGGGCCGTTAAGGTTCTTCAACGGCAGTAACGGTCTGGAATATATGGCAGCAGCCACTGAGACATCCGCGAACGGGCTGGATATTGTCTATACCAGCTATATACCGGTATACTCAAATCCGCCTGCTTTTGAGGCTCCGGTGCCGGTGAGCCTGCTCAACAGCTCCTCTGATGATGCCTACCTTTCCCTTGGAACAACCGGTGATACAGCCTGGTTCTGTTCAGACCGTGGCGGCAATTTTGATATTTACGCCACTGTCAGACCATGGCAGCTTGATATGGATGAGTGGTTCACTTCAGAGCCTGTCACTCCTGCTGTTGTTGACAGCATAAATACCGGATCAGATGAGAAGTGTCCCTTTGTTAGGGGAAGATACATGCTTTTCGCATCTGACATGTCCGGGGGTTACGGCGGCTTTGACCTTTACTGTTCGGTATTCAGGAATGGCAAATGGAGTTCGCCTGTCAACCTGGGACCGGATATCAACTCAGAGGCGAATGAATACAGACCGGTCCTCGGAGTGGATCTGCTGTTTGAGAACCATTTCCTGATCTTTTCCTCTGACCGGCCGGGCGGTAAGGGAGGTTATGACTTATATCTCACAGGAATAACCCTTCCGCTTTAGATTGCAGGTCATTATTTATTACAGGCCTGCAGCGTATTGAGCAACAGTGACACCCTGGTCATCGGCCCAACACCTCCGGGCACCGGGGTGATGAACGAGCAGCGTGGCGCCACGTTTTCAAAATCAACATCGCCTTTAAGTCTCCATCCTGCCTTGGTTTCAGGGGCATCAACACGTGTTGTTCCCACATCGATTACCACTGCACCCTCCTTTATCATATCGGCTGTGATAAAGCCTGGCCGGCCGATGGCGGCAATGACTATATCTGCTCTTCTGACCGTATCTGCAATGTTTCGCGTACGGCTGTGAACAACTGTCACAGTGGCATCAGCCCCCTTCTGTGACATCAGGATGCTCACCGGGCGTCCCACGATGTTGCTGCGTCCTACAACGACGCACTCCGCACCCTTCAGCGGGATGTTGTACCGTTTAAGCAGTTCCATGATTCCTGCCGGTGTTGCCGACACGAAGGAGGGTAATCCTGCAGCCATCCGGCCCACATTGACTGGATGGAATCCGTCGACATCCTTTTCAGGTGCGATTGTCTCTATGACCCTGCTCTCCCGGATATGGTCAGGCAGCGGGAGCTGGACGATCAGGCCGTCGAGGTCCGGGTCCTGGTTGAGTTCGCGGACCTTTGAGAGGAGTTCTTCCTCGGTGACCGTTGAAGGCATCCTGAGAAGTGTTGACCTGAATCCAACCTCTTCGCAGTCTTTTACCTTGTGTGAGACGTAGGTCTCGCTACCGCCGTCATTGCCGACGAGTATTGCCGCAAGGTGGGGAACCCGTTCTCCGCGGGCCCTGATCTCAGCCACCGCGGCGGCAATCTCGCCACGGATAACGGCTGCAGTCTGTTTTCCGTCAATGATCTGATACATGGTTGTTCTGGGTT
>JAEYZD010000009.1 GCA_023430725.1 Bacteroidota bacterium
CTGATCTGTACTGTATATATTTAAAACGATTCCGGTTTTTGTTGTGTACGCAGGTCACGCAAAGCCCGAAAAACTGCCCGGATAATTTGTTTATTTCGAAATAATGCTATTTTTGCGTTCGTGAGTAATTCACGATAACCCTTATTAACCTAAACACTTGTAGTATGAAAAAGATCTTTTTGCTCTTTTCATTGCTGCTGATGACAGGTTTTCTTGTCATGGGGCAGACTTCGCTTGTCACGGGAAAGGTTACGAGTTCTGACGATGGATCAGAATTGCCGGGCGTCTTTGTGACAGTAAAGGGAACAACCCTTGGAACCATTACGGGACCGGATGGAAAGTTTACCCTCCAGGTTCCATCTACCGGCAGAACGCTGGTATTCAGCTTCGTGGGCTATGTGACCCAGGAGCAGGCCATTTCTGGCAGGAACGTGATTGATGTAGTGCTGCAGCAGGACCTCTTCAATGTTGACGAAGTTGTGGTTGTTGCTTACGGTACCGCACAGAAGCGCGATGTAGCCGGTGCAATATCCACTGTAAGCGGTGGTGACATTGCCAAGATGAACCTGCAGAGCTTTGACCAGGCACTTGCCGGAAAAGCAGCAGGTGTCTCGATCACGCTCCCCAACGGTGTGCTCAACAACCCGCCTGTTATCCGTATCAGGGGGTTCAACTCAATCACTTCAAGCTCGAACCCGCTGGTGGTTGTAGATGGTGTGCCGGTATTTACCGGAAACATTGGGGGAACAGCAATCCAGAACTCACTTGCTGACATCAACCCGTCTGACATCCAGTCAATGGAGATCCTCAAGGATGCCTCCGCAACGGCTCTCTACGGATCAAGGGCAGCAAACGGTGTAATCCTTATTACAACCAAGCGCGGCTCAGGTGCAAAAACAAAGGTTACCTATGACGGTTTTGTTGGCCTGACTGAACCTTACAGACTGTTCGACCTGATGAACGCCGAGCAGTACCTGGAACACAAGAATCTTGCTTATGCAAATTCAGGCTCTGCTTTGAGACTCGTTGCTGTTAACGGTCCCGACGGCAAGCCCATCGATACCAACTGGGCTGACTATGTCTACCAGAAAGGCCCGCAGCACAGCCATGCAATAACTGTGTCAGGCTCTTCACCCACTACCTCATATTTCCTCTCCGTTGGTTACACGGATCAGGAGGGTATGGTAAAGAAGAACTTCTACAACAGGAAGAATGCGAGGATGAACGTTGACCACAAGGTGAACAAGTATTTATCAATAGGTGCCAACATTGCCTACACAAACGGTTACACCGAGTCACCCAACACAGGATCCAGCTTTGCAACAGCAGGTGCAGCACGTCTTGCTTTCGTGCTTCCTCCTATCCTTGCCCCGTTCCTTAACGACGGTTCATATAACCTCTCCTCAGGAACAATGGGCGGTATGGGTACCGGTCTGCCGGCAGGCCTCGGCTATCATAACCCCGGCCAGATCATGGAAACCAACAAGCATACAACTGAATCTGACAGGGTGCTTGCCACGGTGCATGCAAGCCTCGAACCGGTTAAGGGACTCATTCTGAAGACACAGTACGGCATGGATAATCTTGCCAGGGAAACAACCACCTTCTGGCATCCGATTGGCGGTGACGGTTATTCATACAATGGATATGCCTACAACTGGACCGGCAAGGATAAGAGGTGGACATGGACCAACACTGCCAATTACAGCATGACACTTATGGAGAGGATTAATATCAGCCTCCTTGCAGGTCTTGAACAGCAGCGCACTGTAGGTCAGAGCTGGAATGCCACCAAAACAGGTGTTTCTGACCCGTTCTTTACAACCTTTGCAGGTTCATGGACTACCGGCAGTGTTCCGGGTGGCGGCTTCGGAGAGAACTTCTACGAATCATATTTCGGCCGTATAGCATCCAACTGGGACAAGAAGTATTACCTGGAGGCAAGCTTCCGTCGTGACGGTTACAGCGGCCTCTCGAAGGATAACAAATGGGGTAACTTCGGTGGTGTCTCCTTCATGTGGAATGTCTCCAATGAAGGCTTCATAGCAAACTCCGGCCTGAATGACATATTCTCCGATATGAGGCTCAAGCTCAGCTACGGTCGCGTAGGTAATATGTTCGGTATAGGCAACTACAGCTCGCTGTTCCTCTACAGCTCTAGTCTCTACGGAACAGTTCCCACACTTTACTTCTCACAGGCAGGTAACTCTGACCTGAAATGGGAGACCAGTGACAAATATGACGTCGGTCTGAGCTTCGGGCTGCTCAATGACAGGCTTCAGGCTGACCTCAACTACTTCTACAATGATGTCAACAATCTTATCCTGAACGTGCCCCAGGCACCTTCGAAGGGTATCCCGGGCAACTCGATCCCGGCAAACGTCGGTTCAATGTACAACACAGGCTTTGAGTTCTCTCTCACAAGCTTCAATATTGCTAAGCCCAATTTCAACTGGACCACCAACTTCAACTTCACAGCACTTAAGAATGAAGTTACCGAGCTGGCACCCGGCGTTACTGAGATCAGGACAGCTACAGCTGACCTTGAGACCACCAACATCACGGTCGTAGGTCTGCCTGTTGGTAACCTTCTTGCAGTTGAAACCCGCGGTGTTGACCCGCAGACCGGAAGGAGAATATTTGTGAATTCAGCCGGTAAGGAGATTCTCTATGATCATTCTGCACCTGCTGGCAGCAGGTGGACCTACAGGTCTGACGGTACCATAGCACCGACTGTAAGCACGGCAACTGATGCAGTGGCATGGGCATCTCCGCTGCCAAAATTCTATGGTGGTATTGACAATAACCTCGATTTCAAAGGATTCGATGCTGCTCTGAACCTCACATATGCATTTGGCTTCTATGTCTATTCAGGCTCAAAGGCAGGTACAAGGGACCAGAGATGGTGGAACAACTCAGTTGAGGTATATGAGACGGCATGGAAACAGCCCGGTGACATCACAAACATCCCGAGACCGGTTATTAACGATAACGTTTCCAACGGTTCCTCATTCCCGATTACTGAGAATATTGAAAAGGGCGACTATCTGAAAATCAGGAACATATCACTTGGATACACATTCAAGAATATCCTTCCCGGTATTGCTAACATCGAAAGGATCAGGGTCTACGGCCAGGTGTTCAACGCTTTCGTCTTCACCAAGTACTCAGGTTCTGACCCTGAAGTTTCTACAAACACTGACTCCAACCTGGCTCCCGGCGTTGACAGGAACACTGCACCGCAGGCAAGGACATACACCTTCGGGTTGAATGTAAGTTTCTAACCAATTAATCAAGAATCAGATATGAAAAAAGTAATAAAGGGTTCGATAATATTAGCCTTAATATTATTGATTTCCGGATGCACCAAGGATGAATGGATGAATCCGGCACCGGTAACTTCGCTCTCTGATCTCACCGTGTTCGATACGAAGGACAGGATTGTGGCTCAGGTTAACGGTATGTACGCCTCCCTTAAGAACGGATGGCATCTGGGTGGCCGGTTTCAGGCCTACAATGACCTCAGATGTGACAACTTTCTGCCAAACAGTTCCAACCTTGTGACACTGTATGCAACATGGAACCACTCAGCTATCAGTTCAACGAATGAAGTTCAGAACTTCTGGAATAACACCTATCAGACAATCAACGTCGTGAACGTATTCATTGAGGGTCTGAAGGCTGCCTGGGACGGAGGCAAGCTCACCAGCTTCCTGACACAGGCAGAATACAATCAGTTCATGAGCGAGGCTCTGACTATCAGGGCTATCTGCTACTTTGACCTGGCACAGATGTACTGCAAACCTTACCATATGGGCAACGGTGCAAATCGCGGCCTGCCTCTCAGACTGACGGCAAACAAGTCGGCTGCCGGCAATGACCTTGCTCCTAGCACAGTTGCGGAGGTTTATACCCAGATTCTGCAAGATCTGGGTGACGCTGAAGGGATGGCTGCTGCCAATCACGGAAGCACGGCCCTTAATGTCACCAGGATTCACAAGAACACCATCATTGCATACAAAACCAGGGTTTACCTGCACATGCAGAACTGGCCGGCAGTAGTCACCGAATCTGCAAAAATTGTTCCGGCAACAGCTCCGTTCACAGCTAGTTCCGGTGTGCCTAATGCCCTTTCAGCAAGCTACGCATCCATTTTTGCCTCACCGCATGCTACACTGGAGTCTGTTCTCTCAATGCCTCACACATCAGACAACAACGCAGGTACTCAGAACCACCTTGCCCACTATTTTGGCTCGGGTTCAGGTGAATCCTATTACCTGGTTACAGGTGCCGGATCACTGTATGATGCAATGGATGCTACCGATGCCAGGAAAGTAATGATGGAGGTCGTTGGCGGAAATCCTTATCTGACCAAGTACAGGGATCAGTCCACAAGGGCTGACTATGCTCCCGTAATGAGGTGGGCTGAGGTACTGCTGAACCGTGCCGAGGCACTTGTCCGCAGCGGCAACACGGTAACCCAGGCAGCTGTTGACCTGCTGAATGCTGTGCGGGTACGCTCCTTTGCCACCGGTGCTTATGCTCTGGCTGACTTTGCCAATGCAGATGCATTCTATACGGCAATACTTCAGGAAAGAAACATGGAGTTCCTTGGCGAGGGTATCCGCAATATGGACCTGATGCGCCTTGGTCTTACCATTCCCGGTAAGGTCAGTGCAGGTTTCGGGACTGTAGGAGCCATTTCTCCGACTTCCCAGACTTACTTCTGGCCTGTGCCTGACAGCGAACTCAGCTACAATGGCCTCATGACACCCTGATAAGAAGGGTTTGTAAATTACTACTGGCCGCCTCCTCCGGGAGGCGGCTTTTTTTTGCAGTATCCTGCACTGTCGGATAGCCTGTTCACGAGAAGCCGGATGAGACAACAGTCCTTCTGCAGCCTGCTTATAATGAACAGTCCGAGTCCCGGACAGAAAATGAGTTAAAAAACACCTTTTTGATTGCAATTCAGAAATATTGCTATTTTTGTTTGATTAGTCCATCACAGTAACCCAACTTAACCTAAATGTTCAACTTATGAAAAAACACTTGATGATGATCGTACTGTTCCTGGTTACAGGTCTGTTTGCCGCAGGCCAGACAGTACTGATTACCGGTGTGGTTAGCAGCTCGGAAGACGGGTTGCCACTGCCGGGTGTAACCGTAAAGGTGCAGGGGTTGACCATCGGAGCCTCTACCGGTCTCGATGGGGTCTATACAATCCAGGCACCAGCGAATGCAACAGCCCTTGAGTTCTCGTTTGTAGGGATGCAGTCACAGGTTGTCCGCATCGAAGGCAGGACGAGAATCAATGTGACCCTTGTTCCTGATCTCGTAGCGATGGAAGAAGTGGTTGTAATTGCCTATGGAACGGCCAAGAAAGGTTCATTCACCGGTTCTGCCGCCCAGATCGAGAGCAAGAAGCTCGAAGCAAGGCCTATCACAAACATCACCAACGCCATTGAAGGAACAAACCCCGGCATCCAGGTGACATCGGCCAGCGGCCAGCCCGGATCGGGTCAGGATATCCGTATCCGCGGTTTTGGATCCGTCTCAGCCTCCAATGATCCTCTCTATGTTGTCGACGGAGTTCCATTCTCAGGGAACATAAGCAACCTGAACAGCAATGACATTGAGAATATCTCCATCCTCAAGGATGCAGCATCCTCGGCCCTCTATGGCAACAGGGCAGCAAACGGTGTTGTAATGATCACCACGAAAAGAGGTAGTCGTGACCGCTCGTCCCTTCAGTTTACAATGACGCAGGGTATCAGCACCAGGTCAATCCCCGAATATGACAGGGTCTCCTGGGAAGATTACTACCCGCTGATGTGGGAAGCAGACTATAACAGGCAGATTTTTGCCGCTACCCCGGTTACCCCGGCAACTGCTGCCCAGAACTCGACCAACAACCTGATCACAAGAGTGGGATACAATATCACCAACCTTCCTAATAACCAGATTGTGGGTACCGATGGCAAGCTCAATTCTTCCGCCCGGCTCCTCGGTGAGTATGCCTCTGATCTTGACTGGCAGGAGCCAATCATGAGGACGGGTCACCGCAGTGATTACGGAATGACATTTAACGGCGGGACAGACAAGAGTGACTATTATGTTTCACTTGGTTACCTCGATGAAAAGGGATACGTTCTGAAATCGGATTTCAAACGTTTCACCGGCCGTATAAACGTAAACGTCACCCCGAAAAAATGGTTCCGCACCGGTCTGAACCTGTCAGGCACCAACACCAACTCCAAGGTGGCCAGCGAAGGCGGTACAGGCTATGTCAACCCGTTCTTCTTCACAAGGAACATGGGACCGATCTATCCGGTTTATGCTCATGATCCTGCCACGGGCGCCTATCTGATAGATGAGACCACAGGTGAATACATATATGACCTCGGCAACCTTGCAGGTCTGCCGACAAGGCCTTCCGGCGGAAGCCCCGGCAGGCATGTCGTGGCTGAGACCATGTGGAATGACGACCTCTTCCTGAGAAATGCCCTTGGTGCAAGGACTTACTTCGATATCATGTTCCTCAAGGATTTCAAATTTACGATGAACCTTAGCGCAGACATCAACTCTTACAACGCTTCCGGGTATGAAAACAAGATCGTAGGGGACGGTGCTCCGGCAGGACGCGGTGAGAAGGTCAACTCACTTACCAACGGATATACGATCAACCAGCTTCTTACCTACTCCAAGACGATAGATATCCACTCGTTTGATGTCTTGCTCGGCCATGAAAACTATGACTATACCTATAACTATTTCCGCGGATTCCGCCAGGGTCAGATAGTTGATGGAAATACCGAGCTGGTGAACTTTACCACTACCAACTCACTTACATCCTATACAGACAAATACAGGACTGAAGGATTTTTCTCGAGGTTGAACTACAATTATAATGAGAAGTATTTCCTTTCTGCCTCATTCCGTCACGACGGTTCATCAAAGTTCTACCAGGAGAACAGGTGGGGTAACTTCTGGTCAGTCAGCGGCGCATGGCGTCTCGATGCAGAAGACTTCATCAAGGCGCTTCCGTGGATTGACATGGCTAAGCTCAGGGCATCATACGGAGCCGTTGGTAATGACAACGGTATCGGGTACTATGCATGGCAGGCCCTTTACAACATAGGCGTCAACAATGCAAGTGAGCCCGGATTCTCCCAGGCTGCCCTGCAGAATCTCAATCTCACATGGGAATCCAACAACGCATTCGACGTGGCACTCGAGTTCTCCCTGCTTAAGAGGATTAGCGGTAGTCTCGAGTTCTACCACAGGGTTTCTTCAAACCTCCTCTTTGCAGTTCCTCTTCCTTCTTCGAGCGGTCTGACCTCCATCGACAGGAACGTTGGTGAGATGTTCAACCAGGGTATCGAAGCACGTATCGGCATTGATG
>JAEYZD010000066.1 GCA_023430725.1 Bacteroidota bacterium
ACAGGGAGCGGCTCTCACTTGCCGACATGCGGTATGCCAAAGGTCTTGCCAACATGGCAGTGCTATTGTTGAGAACAGGTGATTACATCCGTGCGTCAGGACTGGGGACAAAGGCTTTTGAGGCCAAGAAGGCAATTTCCGGGAGTGATTCCTCAGGCCTGGCAACAAATTACCTCAACCTTGCAAGCATCAATCTTGAGTTGAATGAGACCGGCCGGGCCATAGAGATGGCTGAGGCCGGGCTGAAGATAGCCAGGGTCTACCCGGAAGAGGTGCTGGAGAAGATAAAAGCCGACCTCTACCATGTTATAGGACTTGCCCTTTACAGAACCCAGGAGTACAATAAATCCCTTGCCTACTGCAGTGAGGCACTCAGGATGTATGACAGGGATCCGGCTGCCAGCGTTGATTCGAGGATATTGATGCATAACACAATGGCTCAGGTTCACCGGAGGCTTGATCAGCCGCGGGAGGCCGAGGATCAGTTTCTTAAGGGTCTGGCAATCAGGGATGGTCAGAATACCCAGGATAAATTTCTTCTCCACATTAACTATGCCGGATTCCTGGTTCGCAACGGTCGGTCAGAGGAGGCCGAACAGGTTCTGAGGTCAGGTCTTGACAAGGTAAGCGGTACATTCGGCCCTCAGAGCCGTGAATATTATATGATGCTTGCATCGGCTGCGGAATTCGTATATAATGAACCAGGGGACAGGGACCGCTCGATTGCAATCTATGAGGAGTGCCTGGAGTACGTCCGGAAGAATCCGTGGGATAATTCAATGAAGACGTTCATTCTCGCAAGGTACGTCAAAGAACTTTCGGAGGCCGGAAGGTATTCCGAGGTGCTCGGTCTGACGGATTCCCTGGCATCTTTCCATGTCGCGGGCAAAAGGGGCGCTTCTGATATGCTGAAGGCAGACGGTATTTCCGAGGAAGATTTGTACCTCCTGGAACTAAGGTATGATGCCCTGAATGTGATTGCCGGCAATGGCGGCAACAGTGATCTTCTCTATCAGGCGGTGGCCACCGGTCGCAGGATCACTACCCTCTATGACCGTCAGAGACTTGAGATGAGTGAAGAAGACAGCAGGACCAGTCTTAGTTCTTCTGCAAGGGATATCTACACCGGATTGATAGACAATTATGCTGCTCTCTACAAAGGCAGCGGTGACCGAGAATCTCTGGAGGGTCTGTTTGAGTATGCCGAGAGGAGCAAGGTGGCCGGTTTCCTGGCCTCCATGAGGGAGCTGAACGCTGCACGGTTCTCCCTTCCTGAGGAGCTGACTGATCTTGAGACCGGCATACGCGGTGAGATAGGGTTCTACAGGGAACTGATGACTGCGGAGAGGCTCAAGGCCGTGCCTGACACCCAAAGGCTGGCCACATGGGAAAGCGTCACATTCAGGCTTCTCCGGTCACGCGACTCGCTCGTGAACATCTTTGAGCAGGATTATCCTGCTTACTATAACCTGAAATTCACGAACGAAGTAACCCGGCTGCGTGATGTGGGCAGGGTGATCGGACGCAGGGCCAACCTTCTGAGCTATGTTCTGACAAAGGAGAAGCTTTACATTTTTGTCTCCAACCACAGGCGGAGTGAAGTAATCGTCAGAGACATTGACTCTTCCTTCTTCGGATTGCTGACCCGTTTCAGGAAGATTGTGTCCACCCCGCCGGACCCCAACGGTTCGCGAGCTCCTTTCAATGAGTATATGGACCTGGCCTACAGCCTTTACCGCGTGCTGCTTGAGCCGGCCGAACCGTTTCTTTCCGGAGACAAGATTGTGATCTCTCCTGACAACATGCTCTCATATCTGCCCTTTGAAACCCTGGTGACAGAGGAGTTCCGGAGTCCGGGTCTGCTGTACCGTGAAGCCCCTTTTGCCCTCAAGAAATACCGGTTTTCATATATATACAGCGTGACCCTTTCGTCTGAGACGCAGCGGCGTAGCCGGAGCCTGAACAACAGGCTCATTGCCTTCGCTCCGTCCTATGCGGGAATGGAGATAGATGATTCCCTGCTTGTCTCCTGGCCAACTCTGAGGGGTGAGATACGTGAACTCCCGTATGCAATAAAGGAGGCCGAGGATGTTGTTGATCAGTGCGGGGGGAGAGCCTTTATCGGGAATGATGCCAGTGAAGTGGCCTTCAAGCGCGAAGCCGGGAATTACAGGATCATTCACCTTGCAATGCACACACTTGTTGACGACAGGAGGCCTGCCTTTTCAAGGATGCTCTTCGCCGCTGCCAATGGGGATAAAGATGACGGCATGCTGAACACCTATGAGGTTTACAGCCTCCCTCTAAAGGCGATGATGGTGGTGTTGAGTTCATGCAATACGGGGTCAGGAATGCTTGTGAACGGTGAGGGAATACTTAGTCTGGCACGGGGATTCCTCTATGCCGGGAGCCGTTCGGCAGTAATGTCGATGTGGGCAGTTGATGACATATCGGCTTCAAAGGTGATGCACACATTTTACAGGAACCTCAGGAGCGGACAGACGAAAAGCTCGGCACTCCGCAACGCTCGCCTGGGCTACCTGGAAGATGCCTTGCAGAAAAGATCTCATCCCTACTACTGGTCTACTCTTGTGATATACGGTGACGACACACCGCTGTGGTTCAACAGGGTGAAACTTTACATAGGGCTGCTCTTTTCAATGCTCGCAGCCACGTATCTCTTCGCGTTAATCTACAGAGGTCCAAGGTCCTGATACTCCGGATCAGTTTTAATGATCTCCATCAATGCTTCCTTGCAGAGGTATTTCTTTCGCCTTGCGTACTCTTCGCTCTTAAAACCCATTCTGCGGGCAATCTCCCCGTAGGAGAGGCCTTCGCCGAAAAGGGTCAGAATCCTCTGGCAATCCTCAGCCAGCAGGGCAAAGGAACGGGTTACTATCCGCTCCAGAAGGGCACTGCCTGCCTCCTCTGCTGCCGTTTCGTCCTCCGGGTCAGCAGTTATTGAGACCAGCCTTGAACGATATCTGAGATGACTGTTCCATACGTTTCGTGCCACGCCGAAGAAATACCCCTTCAGGTCTGTTGTCAGCCTGAAGTCATCACCGGTGACCTGCTTGTATAATATTACAACTGTCTCCTGGAGGACTTCGTGAGCGTCGTCATCCGATCCGCTGTTTTTGCTCAGGTGATCACGGATCATTTCGAAGTACGCATCATAGAGGTAGGTCAGAATCCTGTTATCCTGCCTCCTGATTCCATCAATGATGTCAGCGTCCGAAAACTTTCTGAATAATCCCAAGCAAGCGGTTTAATTGGCAAATATACAATTTCCGCAATCGATTTCTGAAAAAAGGGGTTTATCACAAATGAAGAGCATATCCGGGAGTGAAAAAATAAATGGATATATTTACGCATTCAAACTCCCACCACGCATAATCAATGACC
>JAEYZD010000097.1 GCA_023430725.1 Bacteroidota bacterium
GTACCAGGTGCTCTATAACTTCACCAACGGCGATTATCGTGACATGAAGGAGGTGCCGGAAAAGGATGATCACTTTATCTCACATGCAGTAGGCCTTGTATTCGCCTTTGGCAAACCATCCGACAGCGACGGCGACGGAATTAACGACAAGCTCGACAAATGCCCTGGCACCCCTGCAGGTGTCAGTGTAGGTCCTGACGGATGCCCTGTTGACGGTGACGGCGACGGAGTGCCCGACTATATGGACAAATGCCCGAAGGCAGCCGGCCTTGCCGCCTTCAGCGGATGCCCCGATACGGACGGTGACGGCGTTGAGGATGCTGTAGACAAATGCCCGACCGAGAAGGGGCTGGCGACACTGCTTGGCTGTCCCGACAGTGACGGCGACGGTATTGCTGACGGTGACGACAAGTGCCCGAATGTGAAAGGGCTGCCCGAATTCAACGGCTGCCCTGACACAGACGGTGACGGCATCATGGACAGTGAGGACCGCTGCCCGGACGCTAAAGGGACAAAGGAGATGAAGGGCTGCCCTGACAAAGACGGCGACAAAGTTGCTGACATCGATGACAGGTGCCCGGATGAGGCCGGGATAGCCGCAAACAAGGGATGCCCCGAGGTTAAGGAAGAGGTTCTCAAGGTCTTTACCCAGGCTCTGACCGGCATACTCTTCGAAACGGGCAAGGACATCATCAAGCCTTCATCATTTACCATCCTGAATAACGTTGTGAAGGTTATGAATGACAATCCGGTCTATAACCTTGAGATCAACGGACATACCGACAACGTTGGTGATGATGCCATGAACCTCGATCTCTCAGAAAGAAGAGCTGCAGCGGTGAAGAAATACCTGGTTGACAAGGGTGTCAGCGCTTCAAGGATGACCTCGAAGGGATTCGGCGAGACCGTGCCTGTTGCTGACAACGGAACAGCTGCCGGCAGAACAAAAAACAGGAGGGTGGAATTCAAGGTTGTGTTCTGACAAGCCACTTAACCTGACATGATCAATTGAAGCGACCCCGGCATTTTTGCCGGGGTTGCTTTTTTCTCCGCTTTTTGCATAATTTTGTTATGAATACCGGTGGCTGCTTCCGGTGTTGCCGGCAGGATGGTTAATACCTGCCGCTTCCAGCAGATATGATGAGCCAGTGTCTGAAAACTGTTAAACAAGAACGAAGAGATGCACAGAATGATAATCCTGCATGGCCGCCTGGCTACCCTGCTGCTGCTTGCAGCCCTGCCGTTGCAGGCTTCATCACAGGGAATGTCAGTGACGGGGACTGTAAGCGATCACCGCAATGTTTCCATCGTCGGGGTCAGGGTTTGCCAGACCGGCAGCGCAAACTGCACTGCAACGGATATAAGCGGAATGTTTCACCTGGTTCTGGTTCCGGAAATTGAAAGCAAACTTACGGTCACCTGTCCCGGATTCATCACCAGGGAGGTCGGAATAGATGAAACCACAGCATTACCGGTTAAAGTCACACTCATCCCTATGTACCTGGAAGCAGAAACATGGGCAGATGAAACTGAACTCACTCCGGAAGCAAAAGTCATCACCAGGTCGTCAATCGGTTTCGATGCAATCCTGACCGACTTTTCTGAGTTCACCGGCCTGCTGGGCAGTCACAACACCGAAGCCATGGACTACTTCGCCGTCACCGGCCCTGAGATGGGAGCCTCATTTCCCCGCTTCTATACAGGGTTTGGAATAGGAATGGGCTACAACTACAAGGAAGACTATGACACACTGGTTGTTGACCTTAAAAACACGTTGTTCAAGCTCACTCTTGGCTATGACATAATCAGCTCCCGCAGGGTCAGGATGACTCCCATGATCTCGCTGAGACTGATGAAATCCAGGCTCCGCAACTATCCCGGGGAGCGAAAGGTGCCGCTTGAAGAATACCTCCTGAAGAAGGAGACCGATCTGCGCTTCAACCAGGCGATGGCAGTGGCAGGGCTTAATCTTGAATACCTGATGTACAGCGGTAACCGCGGATTGAGCGACTACTGGTCTGTTGGCATCTTCGGAGGCTACGCAGTCAAGCTGAACCGCGTGCCATGGATCCGGTCCGACGGAAACCGAATAACAACTGACAGCGCAATCAGGCTGAATCCACTGACAGCAGGAATCAGCATTTCATACTACTCTGCACCGAAATAACATTGCCGAACTTCTCTTCCAATGGAAAAACATATCAGAAAAATGCCTGTATTGCAGCTGCTGACCGGTTGCATAAAACCCTCATTATCCTTGCTGATGTTGCTTATGCTGGCGGCAGCTTCTCTTCCTTCAACGGGGCAGAAAGCAACGGTCCCGGCAGCTGCCGGCGCCTCCCTTGCATCAGATTCCACGGCCACTGATGACTCCGTGTCTCAAACCACAACCTGGAACACCCGCATAACCTCGGAGGAGTTCAACAAAGGACTTATTCTTAATGCCGAAGGACTTTTTGCAGGAAGATTTCAGGGATTGCTGTCACAGCTGACAGACGGTTCACCCTCATCAGGCTATTCTCTTGAGTCAATGCGCAATTCGTCGTTCTACAGCTCACTTTCCCCGCTCCTGGTGATTGACGGTTTGCCGGCCATGGGAATCCCGTATCTGCTGAATCCCCATGACATCGAATCAGTAACATGGCTGAATGGCGGCCAGGCTGCCGGGTACGGCAGCCTTGGCCGTAACGGCGTACTGCTTATTCAGACCAGGAAAGGCCGCGATGGCCTCCACGTCTCATACTCCGGCCAGGTTGCCCTCTCCAAGGTGAAAAAATACAGTGTCCTGACCGGCGACCAGGTGAGAGAAGCACTCCTGGAAATATACCCTGAAGATGAAGCAATACTTGCCCGTGCCGGCAGCTTTAACACTGACTGGCAGGATGAGATATACCGGACAGCTGTCAGCCATGATCATCACCTTGGAATTTCAGGTACTGCGGCCACCATACCATTTCGGTTCTCGGCAGGCCAGACAAATACCCTGGGCACAATCAGATCTTCATACTACAGGAAATCCTCAATCACAGGCAGAATTGACCCTTCAATTCTTGATGACAATCTGAGAATCAGCCTCTCAGCTTCAGCCTCCTTTGGGAAGGAAAACCTGCCGGGCGGCAGCTGGTTGCCCTATTATGCAGCTATGGCAGATCCGACATCTCCTGTATTTGAGAACAACGACCCTGCACAGGGCTTTAAAACAGGATCAATGTTCATCAATCCTGCATCGATGCTTGAATCCAATGAAAGCCTGAGCAAGCCGAAACAGACATCGGTATACCTGAATGCTGATTACAGGCCGGACCTCCTGCCGGGTCTCATTATCGGATTAAAGAGTTCAGCTATCGGCTTCACTGATAATTTAAGGGAAGTGATAAACCCCGGAGGTGCTCTGCCCATAGTGAACGGGCGTATAACAACACTGGATGAGACCCTGAAAACAAGGTCCCTTGACCTTTCAGCCGGCTATGCAACCCCTATAAAAAGCATTGACAGCAAAATTGAGATGAAGGCAGGATACTTCATGTACTGGCTTGGGAGTGAGAAAAAAGAGCTGACAACTGACTATGTCAATCCTGAAATCATATTCAAAAACTCCCATGCAACCTTTGAAAAATCCATGAGCTCTTTCTACGGAGAATTGAACTTTTCAGCCCTGCGAAGATACTTTATCTCAGCTATCCTCAGGGAGGACGGTTTTTCAGCCTATGCTCCCGCAAACAGAAGTGTGCTTTCCCCGTCGGTAACGGCAGAATGGAACATCGCGGGTGAGTCATTCTTCCCGTCAGACGGATTCATCAGCGACCTTGCACTGAGCCTTACCCTTGGTTCGGAAGGAACAGGATCAGTGTCGCAATCCTTCTCAACAACTCCATCTCCTGACCTCAGGCCAGAGACTGCAAGGTACTTCATTTCAGGCCTGCGGATTGCAATGTTTGAAAACAGGCTGAACCTGTCAGTCAACGGATTCATCAACAAAAACAGGGACATGATCACTGAAGTGAACGTTCCGTCCGGAACAAACTTCAGTGCAACCATTCTTGCCAACGCCGGTGATGTTGATAACAGAGGTATAGAATTCAGGATCGAGACCAACCTGCTTAATGGAAAGGTGTTCGAATGGAATGCCGCCCTCCATGGCTCAGTCAGGAAAAACAATATTGAATCCCTTCCGAACGGCATTGAATTCATCACTGCCGGATCCGTGCCTTTGATACCCTACGCACAGGTAATTGTTCAGTATAATTACAGACCGGTCAATTCCTTTTATCTGTTGAAACAGGTGTATGATGAAAACGGATTGCCCCTCCAGGGAGTATACGTAGATATGAACAACAATGGCTCTTTTGGTTTTGATGACAGGTACAACGGCCCTTCAACCGACGCCGGGTTCGCCGCCGGCATCTGGTCTTCGCTGAAATATCACAACTGGGAACTCTCCTTTTCAGCCAGTTCACTTGCCGGAAACTGGTGCTATAACGTTGAGAGCGCTTTCGGCAACTACGGAAGCATGACACCAAACGGCGCATTGAGAAATATATCATCCCTGGTTTATGAATCCGGGTTTACCGCACTGGTCCCTTACTCTGACTACCATATTGAAAACGGTTCATTTGTCAGGCTCGATTTTGTCAGCCTGAGTCATACATTCAGGAACATCCCGGGGAAAAATGCAGACCTCAGGCTGGAGGCAACCATTCAGAATGCCTTTGTGATAACCGGTTACAGAGGGGCAGATCCCGATATTCATGGCGGCCTCACAGGGTACACATGGCCCAGGCCCCGTACTGCTTCGCTTAACATCAGCATCGGATTCTGAAATTTCTGAGGAAAAACATATCTTGGAGGCAGAATTTCAATTCGGATAACAACAAAAAACATAGTCAAAAGATGAAGTACAGGGTGCTGGGAAAGACAGGATTTGAAGTCTCGGAGATTTCTCTCGGGACATGGCAGGTGGGCGGCAAATGGGGATCGAAGTTCGATCACTCCCTCGCTGAGTCAATAATCCGCGAAGCAATTGACAACGGAGTAAATTTCATTGATACTGCCGACGTATATTCAGACGGTGAGAGTGAAAAAGCTGTTGGCAAAGCTGTACGTGAATCCGGCGCTTCGGTGCGCGTGGCAACGAAATGCGGCCGGCAGATAAATCCCCATGTAAACAAGGGGTATACCCCCGAAGTCCTACGCGGCTACGTTGAAGATTCGCTGAAAAGGCTCGGAACGGACTGTATCGACCTGATCCAGCTACACTGCCCACCCACGGAGGTCTATTACAGGCCCGAGATCTTCGGTGAGTTTGACAAGCTGAAACAGGAGGGCAAGATCCAGAACCTGGGCGTCAGTGTTGAGAAGGTCGAGGAGGCCATCAAGGCTGCAGAGTATGACAATGTCACAACCGTTCAGATAATCTATAACATATTCCGCCAGAGACCACATGAGAGATTCTTTTCAATAGCCCGGGAGAAGAATATTGGCCTAATAATCAGGGTGCCGCTCGCCAGCGGACTTCTCTCAGGCAAGTTCGGACCGGAGACCCGGTTTGCGCCGGGGGACCACCGTTTCTTCAACCGTAACGGTCTCTTCTTTGACAAAGGCGAGACCTTCTCGGGAGTACCCTATGAAGTCGGCCTCAGGGCAGTGGAAAGGCTTAAGGCCCTTTTCCCCGAAAACACACCACTTGCTCATGTTGCCCTCCAATGGATCCTCCTGAGCGAAGAGGTGAGCTGCATAATCCCGGGAGCCTCCTCCCCCGACCAGGTAAAATCAAACCTCGCGGCATTCAGCGACCTCACAATTGAGCAGGTCAGGGCTATTGACGCAGTTTACGAAGAAGAGATAAAACCGCTGGTGCATCAGCTCTGGTAACAGCCAAGCAATAACCGGCAGGGGCCGGCCTCACCTCCTGACGTATTTTGCTCCTGCTTTATCTCCTGGAGTAGTTTTTCCGCCACTCACCTGAAATATACCGCAGTTGACCCGTAATCCGCTGATAACAGAATCGGGTTTGTATATATATTTGCTATCCGGTTGCGGTACCATGTAACCGGGAACGGGAATTTTTCATTCTTAAAATCATTTACCTGATGAGCGGGAACAAAACGGCACTTATAATCGGTGCCGGCATAGGGGGCATAGCAACTTCAATATTACTGGCTGAAAAAGGCTACAGAGTAGACGTCTGCGAAAAGAACATCTCTGCCGGAGGACGGTGCGGACAGATTGTACGTGACGGACACCGGTTCGACGTGGGGGCAACCATGATGCTTATGCCGGAAATCTACCGCGATGTCCTTGGCTCCCTCGGCCTGACGATGGACGATCTGAATGTCAAACCGCCGGATGACATCTACACACTCTGGTTTGATGACGGCACAAGCCTTGCATTCACTACTGACAGGGAGAGAATGAGGGAGCAGCTCGAAATGATCGAGCCGGGTAGCTTCGCGAAGGCAGAAAAATACGTCATGACAGGCTACAAGCTTTACAAAGTCGCTTTTCAGAAGCTCCTCGGACGCAACTTCACCAGGTTCTTCGATTTTTTCAACCTCAGCAACGCCCTGCTGCTTGTTAAACTGAAGACTTACCTGAACCATTACAGGTATACCGCACGCTTCTTCAAATCAGAGCATCTGAGGATAGCATACACCTTTCAGAACATTTACGTGGGACAAAGTCCGTTCAGCTCTCCCGCACTCTTTTCCATGATACCGGCAGCTGAACTGACGGAAGGATCAATGTTTCCTCCCGGCGGAATGTATGCCATTGCAGAGAGGCTGATGGCAAAAGCCACAGAAAAGGGAGTCAGGTTCCATTTTGCCAGGCCTGTCACCCGGATACTCGTCTCCGGCAACAGGGCCACGGGAGTGGCATTCAGCGATGGCAGCACGGCAGAAGCAGATGTTGTAATCGCCAATGCCGATCTTCCATACGTTTACCGTGAACTGCTTCCCCGCGGGAACAAGTCGAAGCGCCTGACCAGGATGAAATTTTCCTGTTCTGCACTTGTAATCCACTGGGGACTGGATAAACAGTACCCGCAACTTGGCCAGCACAGCACATTCCTCTCAGACAGCTTCCGCGAAGGGCTTGACAAAATTTTCAGAGATAAATCGATGGGCGATGACCCCTGCTTTTACATACATGCACCCGTCAGAACCGATCCCACTGCAGCGCCGGAGGGACGTGACACACTCTCAGTCGCCGTGGGAGTTGGTCACATCGACCCTGACCGCCCGCAGGATTGGCAACGGATGACTGACAAGGCACGGGACGTGGTCTTCCGGAAACTGAGAAAAATAGGAATAGAGGACATCGAGTCCCACATCAGGTTTGAGATAGTAACCACCCCAGGCACATGGGAGGAGGCGCTGAACGTAACAAGGGGATCTGTTTTCGGGAGCATCGGACACAACATATTCCAGATGGGTTACTTCAGACCGCACAACAGGGACCGTCGCTACAGGAACCTTTATTTCACCGGCGGCAGCACCCATCCCGGGAACGGAATCCCAATGGTGCTGATGTCCGCACGGCTGGTCGCTGAACGGATACTTAACGAACAGATGAGCAAGGGGGAGAATGCCAGATGAAGACAACTGACCAGTTCATGGTTCTCTTTGAGTCAATAGATTTTGACAAAATCATTGACCACCCGAACATTCTTATTGCGGCTAACTTCTGGGACAATGAGCGTTATTGCGCCGCACGCACCTGCTACCGCTTTATGCGGGCACTCGATGATCTCATTGATAACCATAAGGCAGCACACAAAGGGATATCTGAGAATGACAGGGACTCATTCAGATCAGATATCAGCCAGTGGATGGGTATGCTTAAGGAAGGATTGAGAAGCTCACCCTTCAACAATGAACTGGGTTATACTGTCGAAAAGTTCAGGATCCCGTTATGGTCGCTGGAGGCATTCGCGGAATCAATGCTCTATGATGTAACCCATGACGGATTCGCAACACTGGCCGATTTCGTGGAGTACTCCGGAGGTGCCTCTGTGGCCCCGGCATCAATTTTCGTTCACCTGGCCGGGCTGCAGGAAAAGGACGGCATCTACACAGACCCGCCCTTTGACGTACGCCGGACAGCATCGCCGTGTGCGATGTTCAGCTACTTTGTCCACATTATCCGTGATTTCCGGAAGGACCAGCTTAATAACCTGAGTTACTTTGCCGATGATGTCATGGAACGGAACGGGATCACCCGGGCCGCGATGAGTGACATGGCCCACGGGTCTCCCCTCACACCCGGCTTCCGCAACATGATGCGCGAATACCTGAAGATTGCCGACCGGTACCGCATTGACACCCTCAGGATGATGAACGAGATCTGCCCGAAGCTGGAACCCAGACACCGTCTCAGCCTGGAGATAATCTTCGAACTCTATATGATGGTCTTCGAACGTATTGATCCTGAGCACGGCACATTCTCGTCTGAAGAGCTGAACCCTACCCCGGCAGAGACCCGTGATCGTGTCCGCGGGGTCATTCTCAGGCAATAGTGAAGCCGGCAGTCCGCTATCACTTTAACAGTTCATGACCTTCAGACTTTCAGACTTTTAGATTTATAGACTTTTTTTTGCCAAAAGGTCAGTAATTATTAATTTGCACTGCAAATCGGCTCCCGTGTTCAAAAAAATCCCCCATACCTATGTAATCGTCTTCGGCATTGTTGTACTG
>JAEYZD010000139.1 GCA_023430725.1 Bacteroidota bacterium
TGCCGTTATCAGGAGAGGGACACCTTACGTTCCATTGTGTCAGTACGCAGCTTGAAAGTTTTTTGAGTCATAAAAAACTCGAAAAATCTTTCAAGCTGCTTGCTTTTGTCTTAGAATACGACCTGCGGGGCATCATGGGTATTTCCTGTAACAATTCCTGAAGGTCTGCATCCGGATCACCTGGCCAAGAGCTTGACCAATTTTTCATGCAGCTGAGCTGACCAGGTCTCTACCTCCGACTGACTGCGCCCCTCCGCCTCACGAAGCAAACCAAGCAACAAACTCAGCTTAAACCGCGATCGCTCGCCGGGCTTCGCCATCTCCTTCTTCTCATAAACACCGCTGAAAAAACCTTCACTCACAGTGTGAACCATACCCCGTACATGAGCAGTATATTGCATAATGACCATTCGTGACTCGGCTCCCTTGTCCGTGGCCAGCGAGGGAATTACAGTGAAGATCGCAAACGGCTTCCTGTTCAACAACGACTGGTTCCTCCGGACAAACTCCATCGCCTCAGGAACCCATCCTCCACCCTGCTCCAGACAACCGGCCACAACAGCCGAAAAACCTTTTACGCTAGTCACCCCGCTCATCGGCCTGAGCGTCATATCAGCACCCAGACCCGTCATCACCCTGACAACACGCTCTGCAGCTTCTGCTGCCGGTCCGGTTGTCCCCGCATAGGTGACTAAAATTTTCATTGCTTCTTCGTCAGGTTTAGTTTAGCAAAAGTAATAAAAAGCAGCCAATCCAATGCCCACCGGCAGCCTTTACAAATTCGCCTGTAAGGGATTTCTTGCTACTTTTGCAAAAAGTGCATAATGGCTATCCCGAGCATCTTCAAACAGAATAAACCACGCGGCTTCAACTACACACCCCGCTACTTCGATCCGGCAAAGGAGGAGATGGAACAGAGACGCAGAAGATGGGCCGCAGAAAAAGATCCGGCAGAAACAGCGCATGAGAGACATGGTAATGATCCCTCCTCCTCTGAAGCTGCGGACAGAGGACGGTCCTCCTCCTCTGAAGCTGCGGAGGACGGAGCCCGTCAACCCTACCGCTCCAGAATCATGCGCGGAGACATGAAAAACTTCTTCCCGCACAGACAGGAAAAAGTCCGTAAACAAACAACAATCAGACTTCTTGTTATAATTCTCATTATCGTCTTTGTCGCATATCTTTACCTCCGCTTTTAATCAACCCGGATGAGTGACATTATCAAGCTCCTGCCCGACTCCGTCGCCAACCAGATCGCTGCCGGCGAGGTCATCCAGCGCCCTGCCTCAGTGGTCAAGGAGCTGACCGAGAATGCCATTGACGCAGGGGCGACTGAGATAAGCGTCGTCATACGCGATGCCGGACGCACCCTCGTCCAGGTGATCGATAACGGCAGCGGGATGAGCGAGACCGACGCCCGCCTTGCCTTCGAGAGACATGCCACCTCAAAGATCTCATCCGCCGACGACCTCTTCACAATCACCACGAAGGGATTCCGCGGCGAGGCACTGGCCTCCATAGCAGCAGTCTCCATGACCGAACTGCGCACACGCCGCGAAGAGGACGAAGCCGGCACACTCATTGAGATAAACAACTCGAGAGTAACCCGCCAGGAGCCCTGCTCATGCGCCGTGGGATCAGTGTTCAGCGTCAGAAGCCTCTTCTTCAACGTCCCCGCCCGCCGCAAGTTCCTCAAATCGGACACAACCGAGTTCAGACATATTATAACCGAATTCCAGCGGGTGGCACTGGCTCACCCGCATATAAAGTTCAACCTCACACACAACGACCAGGAGATTTACCGCCTGCCGTCAGGCAACCACCGCCAGCGCATCGTAGGCCTCTTCGGGAAACACTATAACCAGAACCTCGTGACGGTTGAGACATCCACAACAATTGTCTCCGTCAGCGGCTTCGCCGGCAAGCCCGAGAACGCCCGCCGCTCAGCCGGGGAACAGTTCTTTTTTATCAACAACAGGTTCATCAGGCACCCCTACCTGCACCGCGCCGTGATGGAAGCCTACCAGGGGCTGCTGCCGCCCGACACAGTGCCTGCGTACTTCATCTACATGACCGCCGACCCGGCCACAATAGACGTAAACATTCACCCTACCAAGACCGAGATCAAGTTCGAGGACGAACGCTCCGTCTGGCAGATCATGCTCGCCTCCATCCGCGAAGCACTCGGCCGGTTCAACGTGGTGCCGTCGCTCGACTTCGGACCTGAGGGGGCCGTGGAGATCCCCGTCATCACGGGTAACACCCCTCCACCGCAACCGCCGCATATTGAGATAGATCATACATTCAACCCTTTCGATGGCAACGAATACCAACGCCCGGAGACAAAGTGGAAGTGGGACGCAGAGCGAAACACACCCCGCGACTGGGAGTCGCTCTTTACAATCACCGCCCGTAGCGGAGAACAGGCCGGCAGGGGACAGGGGAGCGGACCGGCGCAGGGCGAAGAAGGCGAAGATAGAAGCCGCATAGGAACGCAAGGCGAAGAAGGGAGTTCGTCCCAACGCCGCTTCTTCCAGGTAAAGAACCGTTACATAATGTGCCCGGTCATCTCGGGAATAATGATGATAGACCAGCGCAGGGCACACGAGCGGGTCCTCTACGAGAGATACCTCGCCTCACTCGGCGATGGCCCCCGTCCGGCACAGGTATCGCTCTTCCCGGTGGAGACCGAACTCAATCCCGGCGAGATTGCAATCCTCGACGAGATCGCCGACCAGCTGAACATGCTCGGTTTCGGAATTAAGAAAGGAAAAGGGAACACCGTCACAATCACCGGCCACCCGGCTGACTCCAGGAACGCCAACCCCCTCGCCATGCTTGAAACAATTTTTTCAGAATACAGGCATACCCTTGGCGATCCATCAATCGGGGCCCGCGAACGGCTTGCGCTCTCCATGGCACGAGCCTCGGCCATACAGTACGGCACGCCGCTTACACATACCGAGATGGAAGAGCTGTTTGACATGCTCTTCGCCTGCTCCATGCCAAACTACTCTCCCACAGGCAAAACTGTGATGAATATCATCACCCTCGAAGAGCTTGACCGCAGATTCAGCTGATTTTCGGTCAGAATGGCTAAATTTACCCCCTGAAAAAAGAGATAAAACAGAGATGAACAGAATATTGGCAGGCACACCGCCGGTGGTGAAGAACCTCATTATCATCAATGTGGTGATGCTTCTCCTTACCGAACTTCTCAGGATGACCTCAGGAATAAACCTGAACGGCATCCTGGGGCTTTATTTTCCGGAATCGGAATACTTCCGGTCGTGGCAGGTAGTCACCCACATGTTCATGCACGGCGGATTCATTCACTTGCTGTTCAACATGTTCGCACTCTGGATGTTCGGACGCATCCTGGAGCAGGTCTGGGGACCGAAGCGATTCTTCCTTTACTACATTGTCACCGGACTTGGCGCAGCCTTCTTCTTCGAGCTGGTGCAGTGGATACAGTACAACAAGGTGATGGGCATCCTCTCTCCGGAAGAGCTGCAGTATGTATACGATGCAGGCAGCGAGGCTGTCAGCCAGGGAAAGAACTTCACAGATTCACAGATGGGTCGGCTCAATTCAATCCTTAATGTCCCCGTTGTGGGTGCATCCGGCGCCGTTTACGGTGTCCTGCTGGCCTTCGGGATGCTCTTCCCCAATACCCAGCTGATGTTCATCTTCCCGCCTGTACCTGTCAAAGCCAAATATGTGGTCATCGGCTATGCCGCCATCGAGCTATATCTTGCAATCACCAGTCCCGGCAGCGGAATCGCCCATACGGCACACCTCGGCGGCATGATTTTTGGGTATATCATGATCAAATACTGGCGGAAAACCACAAAGACTTTCTATTGATGAGCATCCTTGACGAGATAAAGAGCTCATTCAGGCACGGCACGGTGCTGACACGGCTGATGTACGTCAACGGCGCCGTGTTCCTGCTGATCAAACTCGTTGAGGTCATAGGGGTTCTCACGGGTAGTCCCGGCCTTGCAACAGCGGTGATCTCGAACCTGGCAGTTCCAGCCTCCATCGGGGCCCTGGCACTGAAGCCATGGACTCCCATAACATACATGTTCACCCACCAGGGATTCATTCACCTTCTGTTTAACCTGATGTGGTTATGGTGGTTCGGGAAAATATTCCTCTCCTACCTCGATCAACGGAAACTGCTTTCGCTCTATATCCTGGGCGGACTTGCAGGTGCGCTGCTCTATATAGCCGTATTCAATATCTTCCCGGCCTTTGCCGGAACTGTTCATGTGTCAATCGCCCTGGGAGCCTCTGCATCGGTGATGGCTCTCGTGATCGGCACGGCGGTATACCTGCCTGACCTTGAGCTGCACCTTCTGTTCATCGGGAGGGTTAAACTGAAATACCTGGCGCTGGCAACCTTCTTCATCACATCAGTATTCGACTTTTCGGTAAATACAGGCGGCAAGGTGGCACACATCGGAGGGGCGCTGATGGGACTGGCCTACGGGTACGGACTGAGGAACGGGAAGGACATAGGGGTCTGGTTAAACGCGGTTATTGATTTTTTTGTTACCCTCTTCAGACCCGGGAAAAAGCTGAAGGTAAAATACAAGAAGGCCGGAGCCACCTTTGATGCACGGCAGACGAAGACCGATTACGAATACAACAGTGTGAAAGCCGAAAGGCAGCAGACTATAGACCGGATACTTGAAAAGATCTCAAAAGGAGGTTATGACAGTCTCACCAGGGAAGAAAAAGAGATCCTCTTCAGCGAGAGTCAGAAAAAATGAGAGCGGTATAAGGCGCTTTTCGCGAAACATACTGCTGGCAATCAACATTTTTCTGATCCTGCTGCTGGCATTGGCCTATCTCTCCATTTACATCAACCCGGCAACAACGGCTTTCCCGGCGCTGTTCGGACTGGCGTACCCGTATATCGCAGCCGCGAACGTGGCAATGGTGATTGTCTGGATCCTCTTCCGCAGGTGGTATGCCCTGCTTTCAGCCCTGGCTCTGGCTGCAGGATTCGGGTACATTCACAACTTCATCAGGTTTACAAACCAGGGGACGGAGGAGCATCATGAGCTGAAGCTGATGAGCTACAACATCCGACTGTTCAACTTCTACGAGGAGACAGAGAAGAACACCCACAGCAAGATGATACAGCTGCTGAGGAAGGAGGATCCGGGTATCCTCTGCCTGCAGGAGTATTTTGTCAAGGGCGATCCGGCAGCAGGTGAGAGAAAACTGATGGAAGGACTGGGTGGAAGGAGAAATACTCACTTCAAGCTTGTCAAGAGCGGCGGAGCCAGCAGGTACGGGATAGCCACCGTCTCGCGGTACCCCATCATCTACAGGGGCGATGTCATTCACCCGGGGTCATCGTCACTCACAATCTTTTCTGACATCGTGGTTGACACTGACACCTTCAGGGTTTACAACAATCACCTGCAGTCGTTCCGCCTGCGCCGTGTGGAGGGAACCCTTCTGAGCGAGATAACCGGCGAAGAAAAGGGAGGTTCGGTAGACAAGATTTCAGGCATCTACAAAAGCCTGATGCAGGGTTTTGCCAGCCGCGCCCTCCAGGTTGACAGGGTTAGGCGGCATATGGAGTCGTCGCCATACCCTGTAATTGTTGCAGGTGATTTCAATGACACCCCAGTTTCATACACATACCGGGTGATGCGGCGGGGGCTGAAGGATGCCTTTGTGGAGGCCGGGTACGGGGCCGGATTCACCTACCGTGGAAAGTATCCGCCCAACAGGATAGACTACGTCCTGTACAGCGACGGGATCGAATGCACTGATTTTGATATAGTTAAAGTCAGATATTCGGATCACTACCCGGTGATTGCCTATTTCCGCAGGGTAATCCGCCGCTGAAATCGCTGCTCTGTGTCTCTTGCCGCTGTCTCATGGAAATTAGAATGTTGTTTGCCAGCACGGACGGTCTCGATCATCCCTTCTGACCGAACGGAAGATTCGACAGGTCAGCATTTCCGCCCGAGACAATAATTCCCACGGTTTTGCCGCTGAAGAGTTCCCTGTTGGCCAGCACGGCTGCCAGGGGGACGGCTGATGAGGGTTCAACAACTATCTTCATCCTGGTCCACATCAGGGCCATTGCCTCGGTTATCTGCTCCTCGGTGACGGTGAGGATGTCGTCAACACTGTTTTTTATGACTGTAAAGGTTCTTTCGCAGAGCGATGTAAGGAGTCCGTCTGCGATTGTGCTGGGTGGCAGTGCGGGTTGTATGGCGCCTGTGCGGAGTGATCTGGCCGCATCATCGGCCAGCAGCGGCTCGGCCCCGTAGATTTTTGCTTTCGGGGCGAAGTGGCGTATGGCTATGGCCGAGCCGCTGAGGAGGCCGCCGCCGCCCACCGGGGCGAGGACCGCGTCAGGCACCGGCATCTCTTCAAGCAGTTCCATCGCCGCGGTCCCCTGACCGGCGATTATATAAAAGTTGTCATAAGGATGGATCATCGTCGCGCCGGTCCGTTCAATCACCTCCGCGGCGGCGGCCTCACGCGCCGCCTGCGTGGGCTCACAGAAGGTTATCTCAGCACCATAACCCGCCACCGCCCTCTTCTTTACCTCAGGCGCCGAGGTAGGCATCACAATATACGCCTTCACCCCGCGCTTCGCAGCAGCATGCGCCAGGGCGGCGGCGTGATTCCCCGACGAGTGCGTAACCACGCCGGCGGCGCGCTGGCCTTCCGTGAGATTCAGGATGGCATTGGTGGCCCCCCTGAACTTGAAAGCCCCTACCTTCTGGAAGTTCTCACACTTGAAGAAAAGCCTCGCACCGCTGATGGCATCAAGCTGCTTCGAGGTGAGCACCGGCGTTCGGTGCACATGCGGAGAGATCAGCCGGCCGGCTGCCTCAATATCTTCAAACTCTGGAATAAATGACATCTTGAACCGGAATAAACATTGTATAAAATATTATTGCTCTATCTGAGGGCCTTTCAGATATTTAAAACATCCACCCTTGCCTTTAATAGTTCGAGATACTTATCTTTCATCCCCTGAGAAAGAAAACTGATTGCAATCAGTTCCTTCCAGCGAGGTACGGCAGAGGCAATGGTTTCGAGCACCTTATCAATGCTTTTTACCGGCAGCTCACACCGTTCCATTCCAAAATAATCCACAAGCATATGCCGCGTAAGCTTCTTTTTGCGTCCCCTCAGTGGCATAGCGATCTCCTCATCCGGTTTTTTGAACTCTATCGTAGTATTTACCAGATCATAACAGGGAGAAAGCCTGGTTATTCCACCATCAGTGATTACAGAAAAGTTTTTGAGATGCATATCATCATTCCCCGTAAGATAGCCAAATAGGACAAGTTTGAAAAGCACAATTTTTTCAACAGCCGGGAAAGTGCAGAATTTATTGACCATACCAACAACCTTCTCGAGACTGTAGTCATATTTCGTATCCCTTGTCAGTCCGGTCAGTTGTGCGAAATCTTCCACAGCTATCTTTTCTCTTTGCCCTTTTCTGTCAAACCTCCTGATGAAATAAGTCAATGAATTGTCCTTTGACCAGATTAAACCATGGACTGGTATATTGAGACCAGTCAGATCAGCAAGCCTCATCGTCAGATCTTCATTCTGCGGCATCTCCGGAAAATAGTCGTGCTGAGGTTTGAGTATGTATCTCCCACCAGTATCCACTACCTCCATCCTCCCCTCCCTGACATTAAGCCTTGCACTTAACTTAGGCTGTACCCCCTGAACAGACATGGCGTAGGCTCGGTTAAAGGCCTCTTCCCTCTGTTCTGCAGCAGTATAATCAAGCTCCCCGAGGAACTTCAACCCGGGGGATAAGAGCTTCAACCCTCTGCTGCTGTATCGGCTGGCCCCGCATGGCTCATATGTTATGGGACACCTGTTCATTTTTCGATCTCCTCTACCGTTACAGCACCCACCATATCATTTCCTACTGCCATGAGCTGCGAGAAAAAGTCATACCTGTCAATTTTTCTGGTTTTTAACAACCCTTCCAGCTGGATCCCTTCCGGCAATAATCCATCAAAAAATGACGGGAAACTGTCAAATGTGAAGACTCTGTCTGAAACCGGAATTGTACGGGATACTTCCGGTCCATTGTAACCTTCCACATATTCAAACGTGTACTCCTTACCCTTAATGATCTCAGTAAGGACACCTGCTTCGACTCCCTTTACATGAACTTTAGCTTTTCTCATTTACATGCTTTGTGAGATTATCCATTAGCGGACTTTTTAATACTAATGTAATATTCAAAACTTTGAGAATTTTTGCGAGGGTATCAAGCTGAACAGATACTTTTCCCTTCTCTATATCATAAATTACAGTCTTACCAACACCGGCAAGTTCTGCAAGCTCAATGCGACTTAGCCTGGCAGCTTTTCGGTGCAACCTGATGATTTCTGCGATGCGTTCTGTCATTACCTTTTTGCCTTTATGGCGGTAAATTTAGTTAATCTCTTATATAAAAACAAATAAAATGCTAATTATTGCCGCTTAAGCAGTATTATTTATCAAATAGCACAATAAGGCAAAGAAAAATGCATCTATTTACCGCCTTGGCAGTAATTATATGAATAAAATATACCCCTTCGGGTATACTCGCAGTTATAACGCAACTATTTATACCTGCCCGGGTATAAAAAGTGATTCTGCCTCACCTTGCCACCGGCCACTCTGATATCAGGCTGAAGGAAGCCTCTTCTTGTCACCGGCCACCCTGGCACCGGGCATATGGAAGCCTCGTTCTGCCACCATTCACCATGGCACCAGGCATATGGAAGCCTCACCCTGCCCCCCGCCAGCCGGCCAGAACTGAGATGCGAGGTTTTTGCCAAAAAAGAGGGCCCCGAAAGGCCCTCTCTTATTTTTTCTTAAAAAATATTTTATCCCATTATGCTCCAGGTCACGGTCAGACCGGCCATAACCACGGAAACCATAGACATGAGCTTGATGAGGATGTTCAGCGACGGACCTGAGGTGTCCTTGAACGGGTCACCCACAGTGTCACCAACAACACCTGCCTTGTGAGACTCACTCCCTTTGCCGCCGTAATTGCCCTTCTCAATGAATTTCTTCGCGTTATCCCATGCACCGCCTGAGTTGTTGAGCATGCTGGCCAGGGTGAATCCTGCAGTCATCCCTCCCATAAGCAGACCCACAACACCCGGAACACCCAGGGTGAGCCCTATTACAAGGGGAACAGCTATCGCAAGCAGTGACGGAAGCATCATCTCGCGCTGTGCACCCTTGGTGGAGATTGCCACACACCTTGCATAATCAGGCTTACCTGTACCTTCCATGATACCCGGTATCTCGCGGAACTGGCGCCTAACCTCATCAACCATGCTTCCTGCTGCACGTCCCACAGCTTTCATTGACATAGCGCTGAAGAGGAACGCCATCATGGCACCGATGAATATACCGGCAATAAGCAGCGGATTGAACAGAGACAGGTCATATGCTCCCACAAAGTCCTTGATATGAGCTGTGCTGACGTCAATGGCTGTCATCCCTTCAGGTATGACAGCAGGTACAGTGCTCTTGTAGAAAAGCACGTCACCTATCTGCTTGTAGCCTTCTGCTGTTCCGTCAGCAAGCCGACCAAGCCACAGCTTGACCTCCTCCATGTAAGCTGCCACAAGTGCCATGGCCGTGAGTGCTGCTGAACCTATTGCAAATCCCTTACCTGTAGCTGCGGTAGTGTTGCCCAGCATGTCAAGTGCGTCAGTGCGCTCACGCACCTCCTTGGGAAGATGAGCCATCTCGGCATTACCTCCTGCGTTGTCAGCAATCGGACCGAAAGCATCAGTTGCAAGAGTTATACCCAGCGTTGAGAGCATCCCCACAGCGGCAAAACCGATACCGTACACACCGGCTGCAAAGTCGCTGAACCCGCCTGCAAAACCGTAAGCTGCAATGATAGCAATTGCAATTGTAAGAACCGGAATCCAGGTAGACTGCATGCCAACTGCTATACCTTCGATAATCGTGGTTGCAGGTCCCTGCTGGGTCTGTTTGGCTATATTCCTGGTAGGTTTGTATTCATCAGATGTGAAGTACTCTGTTGACTGGCCGATGATCACACCTGCGGCAAGGCCGGCGACAACTGCGCCAAAGACACCCCAGGTGATCCATCCGGTAGCGGCAAGTACTGCTATTGCAACAAGTATGAGGGCTGAGCTGCCCCCTGTACCAAGCAACAAGGCATTAAGCAGGTTCTTCTGGGTAGCCTGTTCCCTCGTGCGTACCATGTATACGCCGGCAATAGAAAGAAGTATTCCGATTGCTGCCACTATCATGGGTGCAATCACAGCTTTCATCTGGTCAGCAGCCGTAATCAGCGGCAGGGCAGCACCGAGAGCTGCAGTTGCCAGTATGGATCCGGCATATGATTCGTACAGGTCAGCGCCCATGCCAGCCACATCGCCTACGTTGTCACCAACGTTGTCAGCAATTGTTGCAGGGTTGCGGGGGTCATCCTCAGGGATGCCTGCCTCGACTTTTCCCACGAGGTCAGCGCCTACGTCAGCAGCCTTTGTAAAGATACCGCCGCCCACGCGGGCAAAGAGAGCCTGTGTTGAGGCGCCCATCCCGAATGTAAGCATCGTGGCAGTGATTTCGATCATCTTCTGATGGTCAGTGGTACCCGGGTGAACGAAAGTCAGGCCCAGCCACTCCATCCCTGAGGCCATATGCTCAGGACTGAAGACCCAGTTGTTAAGGATAAGGAACCACAGTACAATATCAAGAAGGCCGAAACCGACAACAATCAGTCCCATTACGGCACCGCTGCGGAAGGCTATCTTAAGCCCTTTGTTCAATGAATCGGAAGCCCCCTGGGCTGTCCTTGACGATGCGTTGGTTGCGGTTCGCATG
>JAEYZD010000023.1 GCA_023430725.1 Bacteroidota bacterium
CGCCAATATTGTAATGCCCGCGGGAGCTGAAGAAGAGGGTGCTGTCATTGTTGGTCAGAAATGGGGTCTCTTCGTTGTAGACAGTATTGATCTCCGGACCCAGGTTTTTTGCCGGACCCCAGTTGCCGGAGCTGTCACGGGCTGAGACAAAAATGTCAAGGCCGCCAAGACTCTCTCTCCTGTTGCTTGTGAAATAGATCTTTTTGCCGTCACTGCTCATTGCGGCGTGAGACTCCCAGAATTTCGTATTGATATTTCCGTTCAGTTTCTCAACCTGGCTCCAGGTGTCACCGTTGAGCCGGCTCATATATATATTTCCGTCGTAGGTGTCAATACGGTACATCAGCAAGGTCCGGCCGTCAGGAGAGAGTGAGGAGGTGTAATAATCCTGGTCCACCCCCAGCTGTGGCGTCATGTTTACCGGTTCAGTCCAGTTGCCGTCTTCCTTTCTTGACCAGAAGATTGCATCATAGAATGGCAACTCCCTGGTGAAAAGAAGCGTGCTTTCATCAGCAGACACAACCGGGTTGAATTCCGAGAAGCGGTCATTGACGGGTGCTCCGAGGTTGATCTCCTCCACATCTGCAGGCATCAGGATCATTTTGCGGGCGTTGTGGCATGACTGCATCTGGAATCTTACCATTGCAGTATCGTACTTTTCTGTGTCAGCATCCTTCAGGAAGAGCTCGTATGTTTCAAGCGCCATATCGAAGTTGTTCGCAATGCGATAGGCATTTGCAAGGTGATACAGGGCATCACGCGGTGCTCCTTTTTGGGAAAGCCTTCCTGTACGGTAATCAGGATCTATGTTTTTAACTGCATTCTCGAGCCACTCGATAGATTTTTCCTTTTCTCCGGGGGTGTTGAGGTAACATTGCCCGACCCTGTAATAAAGGTTATAGTTGTCAGGAAACATCTGGAGCAGACTCATGTATTTCGGGAGGGCCTCGGCATAGTCCTCAAAGAGAATGTCACCCTCAGCTGATACGAACATGGAGCGAAGATCGCTTCGTGACTGACCTGAAAGAGATACGGCATGCACCATAAGGAACATACAAACGATGTGTTTAGCCCTTCTCATCAGGTTATTCATTGATCATAAAGTCACTAATATAACTCAAATATTGCGTAAAGATTATAGAGGGGAAGTCCCTTTTTTATAAAGAGGTATCACTTTTTGCCCCTCGGGAAGAGGCGCAGGCGTGTCCGGGCGATGCCCTGCAGTATTCTCACCGCAGCTCTGACGGGCAGGTGCCAGCCCTTTGCGAGGTGCTTTTGCGCGAAGAGATACATGGACTCATAGAAGTGATAAACAGAGCTTTTCATGCTGGTCGAGGCGCTTTTCCCCTTGAAATGCGTTATGCGGACATCGTGAAGATAGTAGTTATGCCAGCCGGCCATCCTTATACGCCAGCTGAGGTCGATGTCCTCACCGTACATGAAGAACCTCGTATCGAAGTGGCCGGACTGTTCAAGCGCCTTCCTGCGTATGAGCATGAACGCTCCTGTAAGTATGTCGGCCCGGCAGGTTCTGTCTTCGGGAAGATGCCCCAGGTAGTAGGCATTGAAAAGCGCAGAGCGAGGGAATATTCTCCACAGGCCAGTGAGTTTGAAGAAGGAGGTGAGAGGCGAGGGGAATCCTCTCTTTGACTCGGGAAGAAACCTTCCGTTGCCATCTGTCATCCGGGCTCCGGAGGCCCCTGCGTCAGGATTTCTCTTCATGAAGAGAAGCGCTTTCGACAGTGCGTCAGGGAAGATGAGTGTGTCAGGGTTCAGGATCAGAATGAAATCGCCGGAAGAGGCAGTTATTCCACGGTTGCAGGCAGCAGAAAAGCCTTCATTGCTTCCTGATGCGATCAGCCTGACTTCAGGGAACTCACTTTCAATCATTGCAACAGAGCCGTCATGCGAGTCATTGTCAACGACAATGATCTCCGTCTCGATGCCCGCGGAGGCAACAATGACTGACCGGATCGACTCCCGAAGGTAGTCGCGGACATTGTATGATACAATTATGACCGAAAGTTCCATCCTTATCAGGAGGCGGCCATCTCTTCCCTGATGACTTCCGCAAGCCGGCTGATACCCTCATGGGTGTCCTTCTCCCCTGAGTAGGAAAAGTTCATCCGCAGGGTATTGTGACCTTCATTGTTGCAGTAGAAGACTGAGCCGCAGACAAAGGCAACGTTCCTCCTGATTGCCTTCTCCAGCAAACGTGCCGCATCCATCTCCGGCGGCAGGGTGACGAAGAGAAAGAGTCCGCCGTCAGGCTCGGTCCATTTCACCCCTTCAGGCATCAGCTCACGAAAACAGCTGAGCATATAGTCACGGCGCTGCCTGTAGAGCTCCACTGTTTTTTTCAGGTTGACATCCAGCAGTCCCTGCTCCATATACCTTGCTGTGATTTTCTGAACGAACGGAGGTGTGCAGAGGTCCGCTGACTGTTTTGCAGTTACCATCCTGTCAATTATGTCCCTGTGTCCGGTGACCCATGCAAGGCGGAATCCGGGAGCAAGGATCTTGGAGAAAGTGTTGAGGGTCAGGACCCTGCCATGTGTGTCAAGTGAGGACATAAGAGGTTCAGGCGTGCCGGCGAACCGTACATCACGGTATGGGCTGTCCTCAACTATAAGCAGGTCATGCCGTTCCGCAATGCGAATTATCTCCATTCGCCTTGCGCGTGGGAGAGTGACACCGGTGGGATTCTGGAAATCAGGGATTATATAAATGAACTTGACGGTTTTGCCTTCGTTCTTCAGGCTCACGATTGTTTTCTCGAGCAGGTCCGGTCTCATACCCTGATCATCAAGAGGTACTCCTCTGAGCTGTGCGCCGTAGTTTGAGAATGCATTCAGCCCTCCAAGGTATGAAGGGAGGCCACATAATACAACATCGCCGCGGTTAATGAATATTTTGCCGCACAGGTCCAGTGCCTGCTGTGAACCGGTCGTGATAAGGATATTTTCAAGGGCCAGTTCCAGTCCGTCTTTCCTGTGCCTTTCGGCGATAAGTGTCCGAAGCTTGTTGTCGCCTTCAGTAGTACCGTACTGCAGTGCGGCCCGGCCTTCCTCCTCAAGCACTTCGGCGGTCACCCTCCTGATGTCTTCCACCGGGAAGGAGTCAGGAGAGGGTAGTCCCCCGGCAAAGGATATCATCTCCGGCCGCTGGGTCAGTTTCAGAATCTCCCTTATTGCTGATTTCTTCATCAGATGCGTTGCATCCGAAAAGAACCTTTCAAAAGTCTCTGCCATGCATAATTGATTTGTATCAAATTAAGCAACATTTTCCTGAATAAAAAATGATTCCGGATATTACTGAAGCAAAAGGGGTGGTGCAGCAGTGTCAGCCCTGTGACGGAAGGGAAAAAACGCGGCGGTTGACTATTGACTGGCCGAGGGTAATCTCGTCAGTATATTCGAGCACATCACCAATGGCCACACCCCGTGCCAGCGTCGTGATCCGGATGTCATGTCCTGACATCCGCTTGTATATATAGTAGTTGGTTGTATCACCTTCCATCGTTGTGCTGAGAGCCAGGATTATCTCCCTTACATTGCCGTCACGCACTCTCTGCTCGAGACCTGATATTGTGAGATCAGAGGGGCCGATGCCGTCAACGGGTGAAATGATTCCTCCAAGTACGTGGTATAGCCCCCTGAACTGCCTGGTGTTCTCTACAGCCATGACATCCTGCACACTCTCAACCACGCATATCAGCGAGGTGTCCCTCGAACTGTCACTGCAAATATCACATACAGGTGTGTCACTGATTCCGTGACAGATGCTGCAGTAGCAGACATCCTCCCGAAGCCGGGTGACCGTCTCCCCGAAGCGACGCACCTCGGCGCTGTCACGCCTGAGCAGGTGCATCACCAGCCGGAAGGCGGTCTTGCGTCCTATCCCCGGAAGAGAGGCAAACTCATTCACCGCCTCCTCAAGGAGCCTGGATGGGAAACGTGCCGACATATCAGTACTTTTGGGCAAAAATAATTCAATATTTCCCGCAAACGTGACAGGATCATAACTTTTATCTGCGATCTTTTTGCTATTCTTGCATTCATTGATCCGGAACCATGACACCAACACTCATCCTGTCGATTTTCGTAGCCTACACTGTGATCCTTTTCGTGGTGACCTTCATCACATCCAGGAAGGCGAACCATCAGTCATTTTACATAGGAAACAAGGTTTCCCCGTGGTACGTGGTTGCCTACGGCATGATCGGAGCCTCACTCTCAGGGGTAACATTCATGTCGGTACCGGGATGGGTTGGCGAGACCCAGTTCTCATACATGGTTGTTGCGTTTGGCTATTTCTTCGGATACGTTGTCATTGCACTGGTGCTTCTGCCGCTGTACTACCGGTTGAAACTGACCTCCATATACGGCTATCTTGAGCAGCGGTTCGGTTTCTGGTCCTACAAGACAGGAGCGGGATTCTTCATACTCTCAAGGGTTCTTGGGGCTTCGCTGCGCATGTTCCTTGTTATCAACGTGCTGCAGATCTTCGTATTTGATGCATGGAACGTCCCATTCTGGGTCAACGTACTGATCTTTATTGCACTGATAATAATTTACACCCTCAAGGGAGGTATCCGGACAATTATCTGGACCGATACCCTGCAGACGACATTCATGCTGCTGGCAGTGGTTCTCTCTGTCTATTACATCAGCCGTGAGCTCGGGGCTCCTTTCCGGACGCTTATCAGCGACCTGTGGAAC
>JAEYZD010000058.1 GCA_023430725.1 Bacteroidota bacterium
CGGAAGTGAGGAAGCCTGGAAGGGGCTCTGTGATGATCCGGGGATTGATCTGGTGTACATATGTACCCCCTGGGCCTGGCATACCCCTATGGCCATCAGGGCAATGGAAGCCGGGAAGCACGCAGCCGTGGAAGTGCCGGCGGCAAAGACAGTGGAAGAATGCTGGCAACTGGTGGAGGTCTCTGAGCGGACTAAGATGCACTGTATGCAGCTTGAGAACTGCTGTTATGATTTTTTCGAGCTGCTTACGCTAAACATGGCCCGCCAGGGTATGTTCGGAGACATTGTTCACGGGGAGGGTGCATACATCCATGACCTGAGATGGGACTTCACCTATGACAAGAACGGTTACGCCGACATGTGGCGTCTTAAGGAAAACGTCCGAAACGGTAACCTTTACCCGACCCACGGCCTGGGTCCGGTTTGCCAGATAATGAACATCAACAGGGGCGACAGGATGGATTACCTGACATCGCTCTCGTCAAACGATTTCGCCATGGGACCTGAGCTTGAACAACTGGCGAAGGAGGATCCGTTTTACGCTCCCTTTACCGGAAAACCTTACCGTGGCAACATGAACACCACCCTAGTCAAAACGAATCTGGGACGGAGTATAATGATCCAGCATGATGTCTCAAGCCCGAGGCCTTACTCGAGGATACATCTTATCAGCGGAACGAAGGGTTTTGCACAGAAGTGGCCTTCTCCGGCAAGGATAGCGCTAGGCCATTCATGGCTGCCTGAAGAAAAAATGGCAGAGATTGAGGCACAGCATACGCCGGAGATTGTCAGGAGGGTGGGTGAGATGGCTAAGGCCATCGGCGGTCACGGAGGGATGGACTTCATAATGGACTGGAGGCTTATCGATTGTCTGCGCAACGGGCTGCCGCTTGATCAGGATGTTTACGATGCCGCTCTCTGGAGCGTAATTGCACCGCTCAGTGAATGGTCTGTTGCAAACAGGTCTGCCTCGATTGATGTTCCGGACTTCACATGCGGATCATGGAGGGACAACACACCTTTTGATCCGAATCTGAAAGCCGGCGGTACCACGAAGGTACTCAGGCCGCAGGGAAGCAACGCACAGCTTGAGGTTTAGGTTGGCTGTTCATACTAAGATTGGGTAATCCGAATAATCGGATAATATATTTTCTACATTTGCGGGCAAATTTCCGAACCGGATGTTCAGTTCAGTAACATTTTTGGTCATCCTTCTGCTTACACTGCCGGTCTTCGCGGTCTCCAGACCTGCGAAGTATCACTATACCCTTGCCTTGCTTGTCGCCGGCATCGCCCTGACAACAGCCTGGAGCCTGAGGGTGCTCACCGGTGCGGAATCAATAAAGGAAATTACTCTGTTCACCCCCGCTGCCGGCAGTCAGATAGTGCTTGTCATCGATGAACTCTCCGCATTCTTTATATTGGTCATCAACTTTACAGTACTCGTCGGCTTCCTTTATGCAAGAGGCTATCTCGAGCCTTACCGGCTGAAGATGAACGGTCTTCGCTTTTCAATTCATTATTTCTCCTATCTGTGGCTCTGGCTGTCGATGCTGATGGTTGTCACGGTCCGTGACGGTCTCTCCTTCCTTATAGTATGGGAGATAATGGCCCTCTCCTCGTTCTTCCTTGTGATCTTTGATGCGGAGGAGAGGAGCATCATGAAGACAGGCATCAGCTATCTCATCCAGATGCATGTGGGGATGTTCTTTATCCTCGTAGCCTTCCTTCTTGTGCAGGATGGAACCGGGAAAATGAGTTTTGATGCACTTGGTGAATATTTCGCGGGGCACCGCAATCTTCCGCTCTTCCTGCTATTCTTTGCCGGGTTTGCAATAAAAGCCGGCTTCATCCCTCTGCACACCTGGCTTCCCGAGGCTCATCCTGCCGCACCGTCGCATGTCTCAGGGGTAATGTCAGGGGTGATGATAAAGATGGGTATTTACGGCATTATAAGGGTACTTATATCCATGCAGTCAGAACTGCTTCTGACAGGGATAATAATTCTGCTTGTCTCGCTTCTCTCCGGCGTAATGGGTGTTATGATGGCAATAGTACAGAACGACTTGAAGAGGCTTCTTGCATTCAGCAGCATTGAAAACGTTGGCATCATCGGAGCCGGGCTGGGTCTCGGGGTGATGGGACAGGCGCTGGGTAATCCGGTACTGGCCCTTCTCGGCTATTCGGGCGGACTGCTTCATCTGCTGAACCATTCGCTGTTCAAGTCGCTGCTCTTTTTCAATGCCGGGTCGGTATATCTTGCTACTCATACCCGCAATATGGAGCGTCTTGGAGGCTTGATGAAGAGGATGCCCTGGACCGCCATGCTGTTCCTTGCCGGATCGATGGCCATATGCGGATTGCCACCGTTCAACGGATTTGTATCGGAGTATCTTATTTACATGGGGATGTTCGGCAGCCTGTCAGGCTCAGAACTCTTCCCGTCAATCCTCATTGTCGGTTCAGTTGCTGCACTGTCGCTCATCGGAGGACTGGCTGTCTTCTGTTTCACGAGGGCGTTCGGGATCACCTTCCTGGGAGCGTCACGCACGGAAGCAGCAACCAATGCCTCTGAAGTCCGGAGAGCAATGATAGTCCCTCAGTTTTTCACAGTGGCATTGATACTGATGATAGGTCTTGGGTCTCCACTGGTTGTGAAACCGGTTTTTGAGATCGTGGCCAGGACATGGGAACTTGGTGCACTGCCTCTTGTCACCGGCGCCTTCACAGCCAATCTTGCCCAGATCAGTCTCGCAGGGGGCATATTCACGGTTCTGCTGACAGCCCTGCTGCTGTACCGCAGGCACCACCTGAGACGAAGGAGCGTAGCAACAGGCCCCACCTGGGGCTGCGGATACACAGCCGCAACACCGAAACTGCAATACACAGCAACATCGTTTGCCTATAACTACAATCACCTTGCAAAACCGATACTGCAGACCCGCAAGGAGATGGATGAAATAGGCGAGGAAGAGATCTTTCCCCGCAAACGGACCTTCATCTCGCACAGCGAAGACTTTTTTAAAAAAGTTTTAATTGACAGACCCGCGGAATGGACAGCCGGGCTGCTGAAAAAGATTGCAGTGATGCAGACGGGACAGATCCGTCACTATATATTGTATGCATTCCTATTTATGCTCCTTGTTTTATTGCTGGCAATGCTAAATATCCTATAGCGATGGCAGGATTCATAATGATAGCAGTTGCAGCCTTCTTCTTCCCGGGAATCATTCTCAGGACGAAGAGCATCGCTTCGGGACGTAAAGGTCCGGGTATTTTCCAGCCCCTGAAGGATGTGTTGGTGCTTCTCAGAAAGGGAAGCGTCTTCAGTGACACAACAGGACTCATTTTTCGCATTGCGCCATCAGTCACCCTTGTCTCGGTGGCCGGTGCAATGATGCTGCTGCCCTTTGCAGAACAGAAGGCTCTGCTTTCATTTGAGGGCGACTTCATCTTCTTTGCCTACCTGCTGGCACTGGGTAAGTTCTTCACAATCATTGCAGCACTGGATACCGGGAGCAGCTTCGAAGGGATGGGTGCAAGCCGCGAAGCGCTCTTCTCAATGCTTGTGGAGCCGGCCTTCTTCTTACTGATGGGAACCTTCGCAATGTTCACGGGATATACATCATTCTCAGTGATATTCAACCATTTCTTTATCACCGGAAACGATTATGTGTTGATATACAGTATTATAGGTGCCTATCTGCTTGCGCAGATCGCCATGGTGGAGAACAGCCGGCTTCCGGTGGATGATCCGAAAACCCACCTCGAGCTTACTATGATCCACGAGGTGATGATTCTTGACTACAGCGGATTCGACAAGGCTCTGATTCACATGGGTACCTGGCTGAAATTCACACTATACGGCTCGCTGATTTATAACCTGGTTGTGCCGGCCGGTTGGAATCTTTTTTTGAAGATCGGGCTTTTCTTCGCCGTGCAGGGGCTGTTTGCGGTTGTGATAGGCTTTACTGAGTCGTTCCGCGCGAGGAACAAGATGAACAAGAATCCGAAGTTTATCCTGACGCTTTCAGCAATAGCGCTGATCGGATTCACGGTGATACTGATACTTACTGATAAACTGGCCTGACAGGGATTATGGTAAATTATCTGATAGTATTATTTGCAGTCACCCTGATGTACTTTGCATCGGCGGAGAGGCTTTCGACATATGTCAGGCTGGTGGCGCTTCAGGGACTTCTCCTGTGCGGTGTTGCTGTGTTTGAGCTGAAGGAGGTCAACCTTGCGAACCTTCTCTTCATCGTTGCGGAAACGCTGTTGTTCAAGGCTATTCTGCTGCCATATCTGCTCAGCAGGATCATCCGCAAATCGGGTGTGACAAAAGTACACCGGCAGGCAGTACCCGGATTCTACCTGCTCCTCTTTTCAATTACAGGGTTGCTCGTCAGCGTTATCCTGGCGGTGATCCTCGTCAACCCGTTCATCAACTCCATTTATCTGGCAATAGCCCTGTTCACTCTCTTTACGGGGCTGTTGCTGATCGTGACCCATAAGCTGATTATTTCACATCTGATTGGTTTTCTGGTGGTTGAGAATGCTGTGTTCCTGTTTTCGCTGGCCATCGGGAACGAGATGCCGATGCTCATCAACATCGGGATACTCCTCGACATCTTTGTGGGTGTCCTGATCCTGGGCTTCTTCGGGCTTCGCCTCAAGCCTCATACGAATGAACTTACAATGCTAAAGGACTAGGGATGCTTCTGATCTTCTTCATACTCTCACTGGTGCTTAGCGGCGTGACGCTCCTTTCAGGCAGCAGGACGTTGACAAGGGCCATTACGATGGTCTTTGCAGCCCTTCTTCTGGCACTTACCGTACACGCATGGCTTGGCAGGGGGAGCACCGAGCTGGCATATTTTACATATGACAGCACCGCGGTGCTGCTGCTCTCGGTTCTGGCGCTGCTGACACTGCCTACAGTGTACCATGGCTTCATCTACACCCGTGATGACACGGTGAAGCGCACCAACATATACCATTCAGGACTGATTGCGCTGATGACATTCATGGCAGGAGCCTACCTTGCCAATACGATGACAGTGCTCTGGATCTTTGTTGAGGCCACCACCCTGGCTGTGGCAGTGCTCATATACCATGACCGCACCGAGATGGCGCTGGAGGCCACCTGGAAGTATGTCTTCATTTGCTCAACGGGAATAGCACTTGCCTACCTGGGAATATTGTTTCTCGGATTCATCTACGGCAGGGGCGATGCTCCGAACCTGTCATTTTCATCATTTGCACGGGTGCTGAGCAATGCAGACCCGATGTACCTCCGGATAGCATTCATATTTGTGCTTGTGGGCTTCAGCACTAAGATGGGGCTCTTCCCGATGCACACAGTCACAATCGATGCCCACTCGGTTGCCCCGCCACCGGTGAGTGCCCTCATATCCACAACCCTGATGAACGTAGGGTTCCTTGCCATTTACAGGGTATACACTCTCTTCGCTTCCACACCGGTTCTGCCATTCATGAATCATGTGCTGGTGCTGGCGGGACTACTTTCGATCCTCATTTCTGCGGGGTATATGCTCAAGGCAAAACACCTGAAGCGAATGCTGGCATATTCAAGCCTCGAGAACATGGGACTTGTAGCGATAGCACTCGGCACCGGGAAGTACGGATACTATGCGGCGCTGCTTCTGATTGTGCTTCACTCCCTGGCCAAATCAAGCCTGTTTTACCAGATGGGTCAGCTCTCGAGGATACTCCACACTTTCAGACTTGACGACTGTGGCAGGTATATGAAACTTTACCCTGCAGGAGCAATGGTGTTGCTGACAGGGATGATCTGTATCCTGGCAATACCACCCTCAGGCATGTTCATCTCCGAGTTCATGATCTTCAAAGCCATGGTCAGCAACGGACAGTGGTTCGTGCTTACGGCTGCCGTTATCCTCCTCTGCTTTGTGATCTACGCCATGAGTACAAGGATAATGCATGTCAGTTTTTCCTCACCGAGAAACGAAAATGAAATGAAGGCTCCTGACAGCGTCAGTCCTGCCGAAACGGTAAGCCAGTTTATCCTGCTAGGGCTTGTTATCCTGGTTTGCTTCTGGCAGCCGCCCTTCCTGGTTGAACTTATCAACAGCAGTATCTCAATGCTGCCATGGTAGAATGATGAACGAGAGTAAATTGTATATCGAAGTAAGGAACGGGTCTGCACCTGTTGGCATTTCTGAAATACCCGTGCTTGACTACAACCGGTTTTATGAGGAGGTATGTAAAATGCTCGGAGACGAGCGGTTCCATTGCCTGACCTATTTCTGTTACCCTGCCGGAGAGGTAATGAAATTTATCTGCTGCATCGCCGACGACGGCTCCGGAACCATAAGGATACTGAGCCATGAGCAGAAGGGCAGTGAGCCTCTGCGTGCGTTGACAGCAAAAGTATATTCAATGCACATCTTCGAGCGGGAGATATCTGAGCATCATGGGGTGGTTTTTGAAGGTCATCCCTGGCTCAAACCGGTAAGGTATCCGAATAACAGGGCAGACAGGGATAGTGTAATGGATAATTATCCCTTCTATGAGATTGCCGGAGAGGAACTTCACGAGGTTGGAGTGGGACCTGTGCATGCTGGGGTAATTGAACCCGGGCACTTCCGTTTCATCTGTAACGGTGAGAAGGTGCTGCACCTTGAGATACAGCTGGGCTACCAGCACAGGAGCATTGAGAAGCTGTTAACTGAGAGACGATCAGGATTGGGTGGTGAAAAACTGTCAGACAGCAAGGCAGGTAACAGTTTGCGTCTGGCTCTTCTTTCGGAGGATATTGCAGGTGATACAGCTGTTGGCCATGGGCTTGCCCATGCACAGCTGGCTGAGTCGCTTGCCCTTGTTCAGCCGGATGCTTCGTTGCAGGCTGAGAGGTGCATTGCCCTGGAGCTTGAACGGATCGCAGTGCATATCGGAGACACGGCTGCACTTTGCGGCGATGTGGCTTACCAGCTGGGACAGGTAGCCTCTGAGGCTCTCAGAACCATGGTGATTAATACAACCCAGTTCTGGTGCGGAAACCGTTTCGGGAAGGGGCTGATCCGTCCCGGCGGAACCAATTACCCCTTGACGGAAGAGGTTGCGTGTGAGATTCTCAGGGTGCTGGAAGAGGTTGACAGGAGGTTTGGCAACGTAGCCGACTGTGTATATAGCCTGCCAAGCGTGCTTGGGCGCTTTGAGGATATCGGAATTGTCACCCGGGCCCAGGCAGTATCCATTGGCGCTGTGGGGATGGCTGCCCGCACCTGCGGGGTGCCGAGGGACATTCGCGCCACTCATCCTTTCCAGCTTTATCGGCAGATGGCTGTTACCGCTGTGATGCAGGAAAGTGGCGATGTGCTTGCTCGCGGCAGGCAGAGGGCAATGGAGGTGAAGGAATCGGTGAAGCTCATCCGGAAGATGATAGATGAGTGGCGGAAGACTGGAGGAGAGAGTGGCCGCCCGCAGTATGACCTTTCGTACGGACCTGATTGTCTTGCCATCTCAGTCACCGAGGGATGGAGGGGAGAGATATGCCACGCTGCAGTCACAGACACTGCTGGCCGGTTGATTCTCTACAAGGTCAAGGACCCGTCGATGCATAACTGGATGGCTCTTGCCCTGGCTGTCCGCAATCAGGAGATCTCGGACTTCCCGATTTGCAACAAGAGCTTCAACCTCTCTTACTGCGGACATGATCTGTAATCAGGAATCAGTGAGAAATGAACCAGGGCTCTCCTGATAATGCCAGAAAGATCTGTAATTAATTAGTTTACAGTGAAATGTTAAAGGAAATCAAGATACTATCCGATCACGGCAAACAGTTTGTGCCGGATCTCCGGACTCAGCCGGTCTCAGAACGGTTCAGGGGCAGACCTGTCATATCCGCTGATATCACATCCCCCCAGGTCGTGAGTGCTGCTGCCTTGTGCCCTTCCGGAGCAATTGACAGCAACAGCGGTTCCATAGATCTTGGCAGGTGCTCGTTCTGCAACGAGTGTGCCCTTGCAATGCCGGGTGTCTATCGTTTTACGAATGACTACCGTATTGCGGCAACCAGGAGGGAAGACCTGGTCATCCGGCCCGGTCAGACTGATCCGCTCAGAATTAGTGAGAGTGCCGTCAGGAAAGAGGTACGCCGTCTGTTCAAAAGGTCTCTGAAACTGCGCCAGGTGTCGGCCGGAGGCGACAACTCCTGTGAAATGGAACTGGGGGCGTCAGGGAACGTAAACTTTGACATGGGCAGGTACGGTATAGAGTTCGTGGCCTCGCCGCGTCATGCCGACGGTGTTGTAATCACCGGCCCGGTATCCGAAAACATGGCCAGGGCGCTGGAAATCACCTTTGATGCGGTTCCGTCGCCAAGGGTCATCATTCTCGTCGGCACCGATGCAATCAGCGGCGGGCTCTTTGCAGGCAGTCCTGCGCTGAAGAGGGATTTTATAGAAAATCACCATATTGATCTTTTTGTTCCCGGCAACCCAGCCCATCCGCTCACCTTTATAAACGGAGTGATGGATCTGCTGGGAATCAGGCAATAGTGTTGACAGCAAAAGTCTGTAGGGGATAAAGAATCGTGGAATAACGGAATGATAAGAGGGATACTCGTAGAGGATCAGGAATTATAGACGGCATGCCCCACCCACCCGTCCTTTTGTTCCCGGACGCCGGGTTATACAATTCTTGTTGGTCTACGACCAACCTTGTTGTATTCACCTGTTAGACAGCCCTGTACAATTCTTGTTGGTCTGCAACCAACCTTGTTCTATTCACCTGCTAAACAGGTCAATCAGAGACCGTGACATGGCTGACACGCCCGAAGTGTAGGCCGGAGCAAAGTCAGGTGCGAAGTTGCTGCTGTGCAGCGCCGGGAGGTTCGTCCCCCTTGTGATGCTCTCCTCATACTTCTCCCGGTTGGCTCCGCCGAGCCAGAAGAGGGCAATTTTTACTTTCTCGTCAGTGCGTCCGTATTTGCCAAAATCCTCTGCAACGGTCGACGGATCAACCCTGATCACGTTTTCTTTTCCAAGCACAGTCTCCAATGATGCGGCGACCGCAGCTACCAGACCCGGGTCATTCTCCACGGGAGGAGTAAACTCATCGGCAAAGGTTACCTGAGGCATCATCTCCTGAGGCAGCCCGGCCGCCAGGGCATTGCCATTGGCTATCCGGACCAGCGCTTCCCTGATCTGGCTGTAGACGTCATCGGAGAAAAACCTCAGTGTCAGCTTCATCTCCACCTCGCCGGGGATAATATTATGCTTAGTGCCACCGTGGATTGAGCCAACTGTAACAACAGCAGGGTAGACAGGATTGATCTCACGGCTGACAATTGTCTGGTAATCGAGTATGATTTTTGCAGACAGCACAACAGGATCCACTGTTTTGTGAGGCATAGCCCCATGCCCGCCCACACCAAATACCTTTATATCGGCAGAGTTGACCCCTGCGAAGATTGCTCCCGGGAAATAACCGACAGTGCCTGTTGGCAGGTCGGGGCTCACGTGGTAACAGAGAGCGTAATCAGGCTTTGGGAACCTGCTGTAGAGGCCGTCGGCTATCATCTGTTCCGATCCTCCGCTGACCTCCTCTGCTGGCTGGGCGACAGCCACCAGGGTCCCTTTCCACCTGCCCTTAAGGGCAGCCATCGTTTTGAGTGTCCCATGCCATACAGTCATGTGCAGATCGTGTCCGCATGCATGCATTACCGGTGTCTCAGGTCCCTGGGGCGTTTGTGCCGTCACGGTGCTGGCGAACGGCAGTCCGGTAGTCTCCCTGACAGGCAGGGCATCCATGTCTGTACGCAGCATTATCACAGGACCTTTACCGTTGCGCATTATGCCAACAACGCCGTTTCCGCCCACGCCGGTTGTCACTTCAAAACCCAGCTTTCCAAGCGCATCGGCCATCTTTGCTGCGGTTTTGAACTCCATCAGTGATAGTTCGGGGTTCTGATGCAGATCACGGTACATCATTTCCGCTGCTGCAACCGATGCGGATGCTTCTTTTCTGATAATCTCATTTATTTCCTGTCCTGCAGCATACATCGGAAGTACTACAAGGAAAATCAGCAAGGTACAATGGTTTCTTCTCACGTTTCCGGGTTTTGTTAACGAATGGCTAAGGTGAATGGTGGCTTCAAGTCTTTATGCGCTTAGTTCAGCTCAGGAATTGAATGAAGAATGCTTTGCAGGGAACTATTTTCCATTTTCGAAAAAGCAAACCAGCGTTTTCCCAAGTCCTTTAGCGAAGCTCCGAGATGGTAAACCTCACTCTTGTCGATGATTAAAAAGCGATCGTGACTTCTTGCAAAAAGTCTTACCTCGAAATCTCCATACTGATCATTTACTTTCTGTACATCTAAAGTCAGTTGCCTGCTCATATTGGTGGTTAGCAGAAGTACTTTCACTCCCTGTTGTTTTTTAGCCAGGATTGTCAGGGTGCTTTCATCTATGTAGTTATCAATAAGTATTATGCATTGTTTTGAAGATCGTACGATCCTGGATGCGAGTTCATAGGCATCGAATATCTGACCATCATAAAAAATCCCTTGATTTGGAATTGAAGAGGTATTTATCTGGAAGTCAATAGCATTCACCTTCACTTTAAGGGCTTCAACGTTGTCTTCCAGTCGGTTCAACCGGTTATTGAGAGAGTAGCCCTTAAGTAAATAGTCTTTGAGGATGTTGTTTGCCCATATTCTGAATTTCGTTCCTTGCTTTGATTTTACCCTGTATCCGACAGAAATGATAACATCAAGGTTGTAATGTTCCACCTGTCGTTTCACCAATCTGCCGCCTTCGTTCTGAACTGTCGCAAATTTTGCGACAGTTGCCTTTTCTTCAAGCTCCCCTTCTGTAAATATGTTAGATATATGCTTCCCGATAGTTTTTACATCCCTGGCAAACAGA
>JAEYZD010000128.1 GCA_023430725.1 Bacteroidota bacterium
CTCCAGGGTGGCGCCTGCTGTGGCCCGGGCCGCAATTGAAACAGGCGTGGCACGACTGACCATAGAGGACTGGGACGATTACGCGAATTCACTCAGCAACCGGACATCAGTGCACATCAAAAGGATAGCAGACATCTGCTGCCTTAAACATTAGGAAAGGCTTCATCCCTGAAGCCTTATGCCCAGCTTCGTTTCATAGAGTGTCATGATCAGTGAAGAGAGCTGCCCGATGCTGTAGGTGCTTCTGTTAAGTGTGGCGTCAAATAGATAGTCAAGGCACTGCGGTTTTTTGTCAAGGAAATCAACAATCAGTTTGTTGCGCTTTTCATCAGTCCCGACTGTGTACTCCTCTGCCTTGTCAATGAGCATACCCTTTTTATGCATTACATTCTGCACTCTCCAGTAAAGAGGCGCCACCAGCCGGATATGCAGGGCATTCGCCATATCCTGAGTTATTGATACTCCTCCCCTTCCTATTATGACCGAATAGCCATCGCGTGCGATTGACAGAACCACCTCCCTGATGGCCTTCTTAACGGAACTGTCTGTAACGAAATTACCGGAGAAAGCCATTATCATCTGAGAGATATCAGTCATGCCCAGCCCCTGATAATAGGTTTCAATTCTCTGAGTATCAGTTTTAAGCTCATGTGCTGCATGGTAGATGATATCCTTGTCAACCCACTTCCAGCGATTGGTGTTGTACTTCAGGTTCATCTGTGCCACGAGTTCAGCAGCAACCTCCCGGCCGTCACAACCGGTCAGGCGGGAGATAGTGATCACCGGGCCTGTCTTGTCAACAGGCCTGCCCAGCATTTCAGACCTGTAACGGGTGTCGAAATAATCAAATATCTTCTTCACGGTTAAGGCTTTAGGTACGACAATGAACAACCTCCGCCAACAGATGGCGCGGAAAATGCCAAATCTTACAAAATATAGTCAATTTTTATCACAGAAACAACCGTTCCGGTAAAAAAAATAACCGCCGGAACCATAAAGATCCGGCGGTTCTCACTTATTGGATTTTCTCCTTAAAACTCCCTGTGTTCCGTACGGCGGATTATCTCATTCTGAAGATCCTCACCCAGATCATTGAAATAGTCGCTGTATCCGGCAACCCTGACTATCAGGTCACGGTACATCTCGGGATTCTTCTGGGCATCCCGGAGTGTATCCGCGCTGACGACATTAAACTGGATATGGTGGCCGTCAAGACTGAAATAGCTTCTGATCAGGGCTGTGAGCTTCTGGTAGCTGCTCTCATCTTCAAAGAACTCAGGTGAAAATTTCTGGTTCAGAAGGGTGCCTCCGGTACGGAGATGGTCTATTTTGGAAGCTGACTTGATGACAGCAGTCGGACCCTGACGATCAACCCCCTGGAACGGTGAAATTCCTTCCGAGAGGGGTACATATGCCTTGCGTCCGTCAGGAGTGGCTCCGGTTACATTGCCGAAATAGACATGCGAAGTTGTCGGGAGCATGTTGATCCGGTGAATTCCACCTCTTGGCGTTGGTCTGCCGCTCACTGCATCATGGAAAAACTCGAATACGGCCACAGCCTGGGCATCTGCATAATCATCGTCATTGCCGTATTTCGGGGTGTTGTAGATCATGTCATATTGCATCTGTTCAGCACCCTCAAAATTATTCCTGAGGGCGGCAAGCATCTCATTCCAGGTAAATCTTTTCCGTTCATAAATATTGAATTTCACCGAGGTAAGTATGTCGGTTATGCTTCCCAGACCCACTCCCTGAATATATGTGGTGTTGTATCTTGCGCCACCGGCGTTGTAGTCCTTTCCTTTTGCAATGCAGTCGTCGAGAAGCAGTGAAAGGAACGGCACGGGAAGGTGTATGGCGAAGGTCTTCTCGATGACATTGTTACCTCTTACCTTTATGTCAGCGAAGTAGTTTATCTGATCCCTGTATGCCAGCATGAATTCTTCAAAGGTGCTGAACTCCGAAGGATCTCCCGTCTTCGGGCCCACCTGCACTCCCGTGCGGGGATCGAAGCCGTTGTTAAGAGTTACCTCCAGTATCTTTACAAGATTGAAGTAGCCTGTAAGCCAGTAGCTCTCCGTTCCGAATGCGCCGGTCTCAACACAGCCTGAGGCTCCACCGTTGCGGGCATCGACGATGCTCTTGCCCTGTCTCAGCAGTTCCTGTATTATAGCCTCGGTATTGAAAACCGATGGCTGACCGAACCCTGTCCTGACGATGTCAAGAGTCTTATGAATGAATGCATCCGGATTCTTGCGGCTCACCTGTACCATCGAACTTGGCTGAAGGATACGCATTTCATTGATTACATCCAGTAACGTATAGGTCATCGGGTTTACGGCATCGGTGCCGTCAGGTTTTACCCCGCCGAGGTTGATGAGGCAGAAGTCGGTGTATGTGTTGCTCTCCTGGGCTGTTACTCCCATCTTTGGAGGTGAGGGGTGATTGTTGAACTTGACCCAGAAGCAACCAAGGAGTTCGTAAGCCTCGTCAGCGGTGAGAATACCATCATCAACTCCTTTTTTGTATACGGGCCACAGGTGCTGGTCAAGGCGGCCGGGGTTGAATGAATCCCAGGGGTTGAGTTCGGTTACTACGCCGAGGTGTATGAACCAGTAGTGCTGCAGCATCTCGTGAAACGTCTCCGGCGCATGGGCTGGCACGCGACGGCAAACGGCCGCCATCCTTGTCAGTTCATCCTTCCTTTTCGCATCCTTCTCCTCGGCAGCCAATGCCTCAAGTTTCTCCGCATGTCTTCCGGCATACATTATTATTGCATCGCAGGCAATGTCCATTGCCCTGAGCTCTTCATTGCGCTCATAGGCCTGCGGGTCATTTCGGAAATCAAGTGCTTCAACAGCAGAGGCGATCTCTTTTTTCAGATCCAGGAAGCCTGTATGGAACATCTTATATCCCAGCACGGTGTGCCCTGGAGCCCTCTGCTCCTGGAACTCGGTGAAGATCCCTGCCTTATATGCCGCAAGCCATTCCGGGGTCATCCTCTCCATGATCCGGTCACGGTTGCTGCGCCCTTTCCAGAATGGAATGATCTCCTCTGTATAAATCTTTTTTACCTCATCGCTCACCCTGAAGAATACCTTTTCACGGCTGTCGAGGATCTCAAGGTCCTGGATTGAATGCAGGCTGATCTCAGGATATGTCGGTGTCGCTTTGGGTGCCGGGCCTCTTTCACCGACTATCAGTTCTCCGTCATTGATGCATATCGACTTGTTCCTGAGCAGGTATTCAAATGCCCGTGCCCTGAGCATCGGGGCCGATAATCCCTGTGCCTCCCGGCTGGCGTAGAACCTGGTGATCAGCTGTGCCCTCTCTGCTGTAAGGGTCTCTGTTGCATTCAGGCTCTGTTCCCTGAGCCGCATTACTCTGTCTGTCATCTTCATATTGTTGTTTCCTCCTTGTCTGTTTTCTGTTTTAATAACGGTGATCATCCGCCTTTTTTTACGTGTATGCCGAGCGGCTTTAATATTTCAATGTATCCGTCAAGGCTGCCATTAGTCACCTGGCTGACGGATGCCATCCTGTCCTCCATTTCGAACCTGCGGTATTTCGAGCTGCCTGTCTTGTGATAGGGCAGCAGGTTTATCTCTTTTATATGCCCGTTGTTCCTGCTTTCAATGAATCCGCGCAGATTCTCCATGTATTCTTTATCGGCTGACACCCCCGGTATGACCGGAATGCGTATCATCACATCCTTGCCTTCTGCAAGCAGCATATCGAGATTCGAGATTATCAGTTCGTTGCTTACCCCCGTGAACCTCTTATGCACCTCCGGATCCGTGTGCTTGATGTCATACAGGAAGAGGTCGGTTACCGGCATGACCGACTGCAGCAATTCGCGCCGGGCATAACCTGATGTATCAACAGTTGTATGAAATCCGGACTGCCTGAGCAGGCTGAGCGCCTCGCGAAGGAAGACCGGCTGTTTCAGCGGCTCACCACCGGAGAAGGTGATACCTCCTCCCGAGTGTTCCATGAAGACCCTGTCAGCCTCCGCCTTCGCAAGGATCTCTTCCGGGGTGTACTCGTGCCCTACCTGCTCCATCGACCTGAACTCCTTCTCTCCTACACGGTCAATCCGCTCAACCATCCTGATACCGGACTCCTTGCCTTCGGGATTATGGCACCACCAGCAGTCGAGCGGACACCCCTTCATGAAGACTGTGATCCTGATTCCGGGACCGTCATGAATTGCATATCTTTTTATACTGAATATCAAGCCTTTCATAATGAAGAAGAGATAACTGAGTGATAAGATGAAACGGGAACGGGGCATCAGCTGCACCCCTGCGAAAGGCTATCGGGCATAGAACATAAGGCAATGATACAGCCTTCTTCCAAGGCGATTCATCATAAACCTGTGTTCCAGACTGTTCATCTCTGTAATTTGGAACACAAAGATATTAAAAAGATTTGAAGTGTCAAAATTCTCCCTCCAGGTCTGTCTGAAAAATATTTTTTATTATATATCACTTTGATTTTATGATTATTAAATCCGGATCTTCACGATTAACAAAAGTTTAACAGAATTCCAATGCAACAGAACCGGGGGTTCCCGGTCTTTATACTGGAAAGAAGATGGAAAAGGACAGTTCCGCTTTTTTTTACAGGACAGTTTAGGTGTTAAACAAAAACGGGTTAGTCATGAAAAGAATTTTTCTTGGTGTGCTGCTTTTTGCAGCAGTCTCGGCACTCTCTTTCGGCAAGGTGATTATCAGGGGAGAATCACACACTCCCTTCGGCACGTTCACGATCGAGGTCTCCGACAAGCCGGTGACGGTTGACGGAGAGGAGCTTAAATGCTATCTCATAAGTTATGAGAACTCACCTTTACAGGTAAAGGTACTGGTTGACAAGGAGAAAAACTGCAAAAATTATGTGGTTGTTTCCGACGACCTTTCGGTAATGTACACATGCAACGGGAAGTACCTTGGCGTCAACAAGCTGGGGAAGAAGTACGCTGATGCGGGGTTAGGAACTTCAGAAGAGAAGCTTGACAGGCTTGACTACTTTCACCAGAAGGTCATCTGCCAGGGAAATGCGGCAGAATATGATGCCATGACCCTTATTGCATCCTATTTCCCGGAACTCATCAGGTAGGTACCGGCAAAAAGATCTTTTATTTCCTTCCTTAATCAGGCCGTCCGGCCTGTCTACGATCAGGTTTAGGTTGAAACGAAGATACCCCGAGCGGGTATCTTCTTCTTTTTCAACAGTTCCCGTCTGCCAGATGTTCTGCATTGCGGTACCGGGAGCATATCCTGATGATCCTTGTTTATTATTGACAATTATCACATCTGTTGAGCAGGAGCGGATTATCTTTGGTCTCTGAATCCCTGAACCCTTGTATCATGGGGAAGGACACTCTAACAGGCTATGAAACAGAAAATTAAGTTCAGTTTATTGTACCGTGACATGTGGCAGTCGTCAGGCAAGTACCAGCCCAGGGTTGACCAGCTTGCCGCAGTGGCGCCGCATATTATAGAGATGGGCTGTTTTGACAGGATAGAGACCAACGGAGGGGCCTTCGAGCAGGTCCAGCTGCTTTATGGCGAGAATCCCAACGCAGCTGTGAGGGAATGGGTAAAGCCTTTTAACCGTGCGGGCATACAGACTCATATGCTTGAGCGGGCGCTGAACGGCATCAGGATGTACCCGGTACCTGCGGATGTCAGACGGCTGATGTACAGGGTGAAGAAGGCACAGGGTGTAGATATCGCTCGCTCATTCTGCGGGCTCAATGACCACCGCAACCTGGAGCTCTCGGTTAAGTATGCAAAGGAGGCCGGGATGATCTCGCAGGCTGCTCTCTCCATAACCCATTCACCCGTTCATACGGTCGATTATTTCATGGAAGTGGTTGACCGGGTCGTTGAGTACGGTGCGGACGAGATCTGCCTCAAGGATATGGCGGGTGTCGGGAGGCCGGCATCACTCGGCACCCTTGTTGGCAGGATAAAGAAGAAATATCCCGGGATAGTGGTGCAGTATCACGGCCACAGCGGCCCCGGAATGTCAGTGGCCTCAATGCTGGAGGTGGCCCGGGCCGGGGCAGATTACATTGACGTGGCAATGGAGCCGCTCAGCTGGGGAA
>JAEYZD010000143.1 GCA_023430725.1 Bacteroidota bacterium
GTATCAATGGAGACAGAGGAGCAGGTCTTCCCGAAGGTTTATATTTTTGTGCTGACAGATGCGGAGATCAGGTCATGGAAACAGATATCCAAAACAAGCAGTCGTAACGGAAGTTCCGAGGACGATAACCTCTCAGTTACTGTTGCTGTTAAGATGGATGTCCCTGACCTTGTAAAGCCGGAAGTAACACTCTACGGTTGTTCGGAACTCGGCGCAGGGGAACAAAAAGATGTATCGGCATCCGGAAAACCTGAGGGTGGAACGTTCCGGTTTTGGGTGGAACCCGGTAATCTGTTCACCGTTCAACCAGACGGTGAATCATCGGCCATCCTTACAGGCGCAACACCCGGAAAAGGTACACTGTATGTGGAATATACCTCATCCGACGGCCAGACAGCGCAGGCAACACAACAAGCGTCATATCTGAAAGTTGATTCATACAATGGCGGAGAAGAGTTACCGCAGATTGCACTTTATAATATTGAAGGTAAGAAGACCAACGGCGTGCTGACTGTGCCGGTTGAGATGGAACCTGCAGCGTCAGCCGAACTGCTCCGGTTTGAAGTTGCCTCCCCGCTTATTCTTTCAGCGACAGGAGTGGCAGACAATGTCCACCTGCAGGGTATACGAACGGGAAAAACCACTGTTCAGGCAAAGACGTCATGCGGAAAGCTGGTGGGACCTGCCGTTGATGCGGAGGTTGTATATTGCGACGATGAAACAAAGGCCAAACTGGCCGAAGAGGCCCGGATAGCTTCCGAAATAATCAAGGAGCAGTTAAAGGAGCTGGAAGATATCCTCAATTCCGAAGAATACAAAAAGGCTTCAGGGCGCATCCTCGAATCATCAGCCAATCTGGCGCTGAAGACCTCAGGGCTGATTTTTGGGATGACTGCCGGCGTGCCGGGTGTAGATCAGGCTGTTAAAGCCACCGGAGATGTCTTCGGAGCCGGCTCGGCGGTTCTTGACCTGGTCCGCAGCGGAAATCTGAGCGAGGCAGGTATGAACACTATTAAGTTGGGTGTTGAACTGTTCGGGGAAGCCGTCATGGGAGTAATTTCAGGGGCTGAGGAGACATACCAGGCAGCAAAGGACTTCGGGGAGGACCTCGGCGTGGTTGAGGGTGCAACCTATAGGATGAGCAATGCCCGGCAGTGGATAGAACACTGGACCCGCTATATAGATGATCTCATCCGCCGCCAGAAACTGTGCGAGAGCGGAACCGGACAGGACGGCGGACAGGGTGAACCTTCGCAGGAGCCTGTACAGAGGCCGGCAGAGCCAGGCTCAGGGACCGCCATTGAGCCAACAGATGGTGCCGGGGCTGCGGAACCCGGTGGCGAGCAACCGTCGGCAGAAGAGCCTGCGTCAGGAGAAGCTGCCGGAGAGGAGATACCAGGAGAGGGGGAACCGGGCGGAGAAAAAGTCCCTGGTGAAGGAGGTGAGATCTCACCCCCGCCGCCAACAACCGAAACCGGGCAGGCGGGACTGCCCTATGCCCCCGGTGAATGCGGATGCAACAGCACAAAGACCATAAAGCCTGGTTCTGAGGCAATTGCAACACTCCATGCTGATATGCAGAACCTGAACAAATGTGTCGGCGACTTTCAAAACGGTCCTTTGGATGGGTATGTCAAAACACTCAGGGAGTGGAAAGCAGTAACAGATGGACTAGAGAAAGCACTCGGCAAGGATAAGAAGATCGCCGAGGCAGCTATGCTGGAAGCAATACCACGGATGGAGTCCCTGCTTCAGCAGACACAGTCGTTTGACATAGCCGGACAGGAGTTCATTAAGGATTTTGAAAAGTGCCCCGCCTCTTCATCATCATGGATGGATATTCTCAAATCAGCCGTGACTGTCACAGTTGATTCAATCAAAACCAAATACTAACTTCTTTGAATATGAGAATAAATCGCACCGTATCACTGGTTTTGCTTGCCGGTCTTTCACTCAGTCTGACCGCGCAGGAGCTTCCGCTTCTCACTGAGAAACAGGGTACTTTCGAGATCCTGAAACGTACCGATTATGTGAGTTCCGACTGCGGGTACACAAAAGCAGAGGTTACCGCCAACCTGCAGAGAATAATTGACGTTGTGACTGTTGTAAGGCAAAATCCCGTTCTCACGGATATGAAGGGATTCGATGGCAGGGCAAGGATTTATAATCTCAACTGCAAGGCGGTCGGAGGATACGGCATACCTGCAAGGATCAGTTTTGAATTTGCATCGTGGTTCAGGCAAAAAGACGGAACACCTGCAAGGGGTCTTATTGAACCTCCGGAATGGTCGCTTTATATCAATCAGGCTCAACCCGGATGGGGTGCATCGTACGGGCACGACGCCAAACACGGATATTTCACAGCCCCTTTGAAAAAGAGGACTCCGGAGCCAGGGATTGATGTCTATGACGGTGAGTGGTTCGTTATTTATGACGCGTCAAGACCTCCCTACTGGATCCCGGTCACTGTAAACGAAGCCTTCGCGGCAGTAAGGGAGAATGCTAAAAAAGAAGATAATGAGATAGCCGCCCAGTACCTTAACGAATTCATTGAGAAGGAGTGGAATGAAATTCCTGAAGATTACCGTGACAAACCGGCTTATTTCGGCGGGGGAATCTCCAGGGTTACACACAAACCCGGTTACGGAGACCAGGACAGCATATTCCCGCGCATAGTCAAGGTTAATCCGGAGTACTGGAACAGGGAACTTCCACCCTCTGCAATTCAGATAATCAACTTCAATTCGATCCAGAGAAAGGATTATCTGAGAAAACTAATGGAGGAATACCTTGACAATAACAGCATCAGCTATAACGTGAAGCGTTTTGAAGTGTCATTTGATATGGAAGAAATCCGGAGGCTGTTGCCGCTGATCGGACATTAACCGAGCGACACCGGGGGAGACTGAAAAATCTTAAATTTGCCGGACAATTACAGAACCTGTAAAGGGGGATTGTTGTTGCTATTTGATTATGCAGGACTGGAAACGGGTATTTACGATCATTTTCACCGGCCAGCTGGCCTCAACACTGAGCAGCTATGTTGTTGCCTATGCTGTAATCTTCTGGCTCAGCGTTGAGACCCGCTCTGCCGAGGTGCTTGCCTATGCCACAATTGCCTCGCTCCTGCCCCAGATGGTGCTGGGACTGTTTACCGGGGTGTTCATAGACCGGTGGAACCGCAAACGGACAATGATCTTTGCCGATCTGTTCATTGCACTCTGCACGCTTGTGCTGGCATCACTCTTCTGGATCACTGAGCCAAAGATTTTCTATGTTTACCTCCTGCTGATGATGCGTTCAGCCGGGATGGCCTTTCACGTTCCTGCCATGCAGGCCTCTGTGCCATTGCTGGCACCGCAGGACAAGCTGATGAGGATAGCCGGGATCAACAACATGATCCATTCAATCAGCACAATTGCCAGTCCCGCCCTGGCTGCTTTGCTTATCAGTCTGTTCCAATTGCAGTGGATCCTGCTCATAGATGTGGCAGGAGCCCTGATCGCCGTGTCTACCCTGCTGATGGTCCATATTCCAAATCCTGAAAAGAAGGAGGAGGCTAATCCTCATCTGTGGAAGGAACTGCTCGAGGGGCTGAAGGAAATATACAGCAAGCCGGGATTGCTCTGGCTCTTCATCCTGGCTCTGACAGCCATGTTCTTCATCATGCCTGTGGCAGCACTGTTCCCCCTGATGACGCTGGAGCACTTCAGCGGTACCACGTACATGATGAGCATAGTTGAGATAGCATGGGGAATCGGAATGCTGATCGGAGGAGCCATTATCGGATACAAAAGATTGAACAACTACAAGGTTGTGCTGATAAACCTTACATATCTGGGGCTTGGACTTACATTTGTGTTCTCGGGGATCCTGCCGCCGACAGGTTTCGCCTGGTTCGCAGCAGTGACTGTAATCGGGGGGATTACAATGACAATGTATTCAGGTTCATTCACAGTTATAGTTCAGACAATGGTTGAACCAACTGCACTGGGCAGGGTTTTTTCTCTGTACGGGAGCATAACCCTTCTGCCTTCAATGATAGGCCTGCTGGCAACGGGATTCATTGCTGACTCGATCGGAATTGCCAATGCCTTCATTATTTCAGGTAGCGGGATTGCCCTGATGGGGATCTCCGCATTCCTCATTCCCCCAATCAGGCAGATGGTAAGGGCAGAGATGAAGCGGTAAGGATTTGCGAATTGCGAATTGCGATTTGCGATGTGCGAATTGCGACAAAATCGAAAATCGCAAATCGAAAATCTTAAATCTTAAATCTTAAATCTGCCTGCGAGGTATCCGGCCATCTCCTCCTGCATCTCTCGGGCTTTTTCACCGGCGACTGAATCAAAATCATCACTGCTGTCTGCATAGATTATGCCCCGTGATGAATTGACCAGAAGACCGCACTGGCTGTTCATGCCGTACCTGGCAACCTCTTCCAGGCTCCCGCCCTGTGCCCCCACGCCGGGAACCAGCAGGAAGTGATCAGGCACAATTTTCCTGATATCTGCAAGCATCTCGGCACGGGTTGCACCCACAACATACATCATGTTGTCAATGGTGCCCCACCGCTGGGATACCTGTAAGACTCTCTCGAACAACCGCTGCCCCCTGTCGGAATGGTACTGGAAATCGTCAGCTCCCTTGTTGGAGGTGAGTGCCAGGATTATTGCCCATTTTCCCGGATACGAGAGGAACGGTGTGACCGAATCCTCTCCCATATAAGGGGCGACAGTCACGGCATCGAACGGCATCTCACCGAAGACTGCCCTGGCGTACATCTTCGAGGTGTTGCCTATATCGCCCCGCTTAGCGTCGGCAATAATAAAAATGTTTGTATCAAGCTTGTTAATATACCGTACTGTCTTGTCCAGCGCAACCATCCCCCTTTGGCCGTATGACTCATAGAAGGCGAAATTGGGCTTGTAGGCTACTGTATATTTGTGAGTGGCGTCAATAATCCGCCTGTTGAATTCAAAAATCGGCTCTTCCAGACCTGCAACGCATGCCGGCAGTTTGGATATCTCCGGATCAAGCCCTACGCAGAGGAAGGATTTCTTCTTCAGTATCTGCTGAAAAATTTCTTTGGAATGCATAATAAGGGGTTTAATAGTCGCTTGCCTTGAGCCGTTCGGCATTCTCTGCCATCTGCAGCTTATCGAGCAGTTCCTGTATGTTTCCGTCGAGCACAACAGGGAGGTTGTAAATTGTCAGGTTGATACGGTGGTCAGTGACCCTTCCCTGGGGATAGTTGTAAGTCCTGATTTTCGCAGAGCGGTCCCCTGATGAGACCATTGTCTTGCGTTTGTTCGATATCTCGTCGAGATATTTCTGGTATTCAAGGTTATATAGACGGGTTCGCAGTTCACGCATCGCTTTTTCAAGGTTCTTGATCTGCGATTTCTCGTCCTGGCAGGTGACTACCACTCCTGTAGGTACGTGGGTGAGCCTGATGGCTGAATATGTGGTGTTGACACTCTGTCCGCCGGGGCCTGAGGAGCAGTAGGTGTCCTTGCGGATGTCCTCATTGCGGATCTCAATGTCAAATTCACCGGCCTCGGGAAGGACTGCCACGGTTGCGGCAGAGGTATGGATCCGGCCCTGTGTCTCTGTCTGAGGCACCCTTTGTACGCGGTGCACACCTGACTCATACTTCATTATACCGTAGACACCGTCGCCAAATACTGTAAAGACGATCTCCTTGTAACCGCCGGCAGTGCCTTCGGTAAAGTAGTTCAGATCCACCTTCCAGCCCCTCGATTCGATGTACTTTGAGTACATCCTGTAGAGGTCACCTGCGAAGATACTTGCTTCGTCTCCGCCGGTGCCGGCCCTGATCTCCATGACGGCGTTCTTGTCATCCTCCGGGTCAGCCGGCAGAAGAAGAAATCTTATCTCCTCCTCCATATCGGGAATTACCGAAAGCAGTGTGTCTATCTCACCTTTTGCCATCTCGCGCATCTCCTCATCCTTCTCTGCCGCCAACAGTTCCCGGGTGCTCTCGAGGTTGTCAATTGCGCTTTTATATTTTTCATAAGCCTCCACCACAGGCTTGAGCTCCTTGTATTCCTTGTTCAGCTTGATAAAACGCTTCATGTCTGACATGACATCAGGGGAGTTGAGGAGCTCGCCCACCTCCACAAAGCGCTTCTTCACTCCAAGAAGTCTCTCAAGAATAAGATTGTTTGCCATCAGATGCCAAATTTCAGGGTGCAAAGGTAATTATAATCAGGCAATAGCCAATAGTGAAGTTGCTACAGAGTATTAAGAATGACATTTGAGGGAGGCCCACCCTCCCGCGCCTGGGGTTGGGGGGAAGCCGCGTTATACAATTCTTCCCCCTCTACGAGGCGGGATGTATCCGTCAGTTTAACAGGCTGTTAACGTGAGGATGCTCGCAGAGCATCAAGAATTGTAGATGTCAGTAAGTAAACTCCCCCTGCCCGGTCCGTATAGTCATCATTCGGGATGGGGCGGCCTCACAGCGGCCGATAACACGGGCTTCCAGGTTGAACCCGGCGGCGATGTCTATGATTGTACCGGCATTTGCCTCGTCAACATATAACTCCATCCGGTGTCCCATGTTAAAGACCCGGTACATCTCCTCCCAGGGTGTGCCTGAACTCTTCTGGATCAGCTCAAACAGCGGCGGCACCGGAAAAAGGTTATCCTTTATCACATGGAGGCTGTCAATGAAATGCAGGATCTTCGTCTGTCCGCCTCCCGAGCAGTGCACCATACCGTGTATGGCAGGCCGGAGCGTGTCAAATACCTTCCTGATAACCGGCGCATAGGTGCGTGTGGGTGATAAGACAAGCTTCCCTGCATTGACGCCAGGTACGGCAGTGGGATCGGTGAGGTTCATCTGACCGCTGTAAACCAGTGATGGGGGAATGTCATTGTCATAACTCTCCGGGTAGAGCCCGGCCAGGTATTTGCCAAAGACATCATGCCGTGCTGAGGTCAGGCCATTGCTGCCCATTCCTCCATTGTATTCATCCTCGTATGTTGTCTGACCGAAAGAAGCCATCCCCACTATCACATCCCCCGGCCTGATATTGGTATTGTCAATGACTTCCGCCCTGGGCATTCGTGCAGTGACGGTGGAATCAACAATAACACTCCTTACAAGATCTCCCACGTCAGCTGTCTCTCCTCCCGTTGACCAGATGCCGATACCCGCATCCCTCATACGGGCAAGGAAATCCTCAGTTCCTTCAATAAGTGCTTTGATAACCTCGCCGGGGATCAGGTTCTTGTTTCTTCCGATTGTGGATGAGAGAAGTATTTTATCTGTCACCCCCACGCAGAGCAGGTCATCGAGGTTCATCACAACGGCATCCTGGGCTATCCCCTTCCATACCGACAGGTCGCCTGTCTCCTTCCAGTAGAGGTAGGCAAGTGACGATTTCGTTCCGGCTCCGTCAGCATGCATGATATTGCACCATGAAGGATCGCCTCCGAGGATATCAGGGATGATTTTGCAGAAGGCTCCCGGGAAGAGGCCCCGGTCAACCTTGCTGATAGCGGCGTGCACCTCCTCCTTTCCCGAGGAGACGCCTCTCTTTGCGTAGCGTGAAGTGTCAGTCATGATTCCCGTTCCGGCCTTCTCTTACCTGGCGGGCTCGTAATCGGTGCGCAGCACCCTGAACTCCGTCCGCCTGTTGATCTGGTGAGCTATCTCCTTCTGCTCGTCGCTGGCCAGGCCGTTGATGAACTGCTCGGTCAGGGTTGTTCCCGACCGCAGGAAGGGCGAAGTCTTCATTATCTCCTCGTCAACAATCTTCGGACTTGTCTCACCGTAACCCTTCGCAGTAAGCCTGTCAGCAGCTATGCCCCTGCCAATCAGGTAGTCAACTACAGACTGAGCTCTCTTTTGTGAAAGATCCAGGTTAAATTCCTCAGTGTCACGCGAGTCGGTATGCGACATCAGCTCAATTGTCACGTTCGGGTTGTCATTGAGAGTCTCAACCAGCTTGTCCAGAGAGACCATCGATTCCGGCCTGAGATCCCATTTGCCGAAGTCATAGAAGATATTCGGCAGCTCGATAGGCCTGTCAATAGGTGTCAGCTGTATTGTTGCCATGAATTCGCGGCTCTTGTCCTGTCCCCTTGTGGTCTCCTTCTCCTTCCCGTTGAGGAATCCTTTCTTCGAGGCAAGGAAGATGTAATCGACCTCAGGCCTGAGGGTGAATTTGAAGTCGCCTGCTGTTCCCGTCTCGGTCTGCATGTTGGCGCCGTCGCTGGCAATGAGCTGTACGGCAGCACCCTGGACAGGCTGACCGGTCTTTTCATCCCTGACGAGTCCTGTGACGCTGAAAAGAAGTGGCGGCATCTCGAAGGTGTAGAGGTCATCATCTCCCCTCCCCTTGCGGGCCGAGCTGAAGATTCCTTTCTCGGCATCTCTCTCAAAGGTGATCCCGAAGTCGTCAGCCTGACTGTTCACCGGGGCTCTCATGTTCTGCACAACCCATGAGTCGCCGCCCTGTGGCACAGCCCTGAAGATATCAAGTCCTCCCATCCCGATGTGACCGTCAGAAGCAAAGTAGAGCGTTCCGTCACTGTGGACGAACGGGAAGAGTTCGTTGCCCCGGGTATTGATCTCGGTGCCCAGGTTTTCAGGACGCGACCATGGGCTTCCGGGTGATGTGCGTGTTGTACGGTAAATATCTTTTCCGCCGGTACCTCCCGGCATGTCAGAGACGAAATAAAGTGTCTGGCCGTCAGGAGAGAGGGCCGGATGGGCCGCCACCAGCGAATCCACCAGCAGTTCTATCTTTACGGGATCGCTCCAGTTGACCCCCTCACGGGTGGAATACATTATCACGCAGCCCTTGTTCTCACGTTTGCCGGCCTCGCAGCGTGTAAAATAAACCTCGGTATAATCCGATGAGAAGGATGGCGATCCGTCCTCAAATTCGGTGTTCAGAAAATCAACCGGGACCGGAGTGCTCCATTTCCCTTTCTTGTCGAGCCTGGTCTCGAAGATATCTGTGAAGCTCTGCCCGGTGGCGCCGTGCTCCTTGTTGCCCTTTGCGTCATCGCGCGAGGAGGTGAACCACACAAGCCCGTGGTCATCTCTGCCGTAAGCCGGGCTGAAGTCTGAGTCCTTTGAGTTGGCCTCCTTCAGCTCTTCTACATTATAGGACTCCGGAGAGTCCTGCCATTCCATGGCCAGTTCGCATGCACGGATCTGCTGCTCGGTGCGCGGATCGCCGGGAACAAGCTGACGGTATTTTCGGAACTCCTCAATTGCCTGAGGGTAGCGCCCCAGCTTCTTTGTGGTCTCAGCCAGCCAGTACTGGGCCTCGGGCTTGGGGAAGGGCGACTTCACAGCCCTTTTGTACCACAGCTCGGCGTTTTTGGGATCATTTACCAGCCGGTAACCCTCTGACACCATGAAGACCATCTCAGCCTTAACCTGTTTATCGCGTGTCTTGGAATAGACATCCTTGAAGTAGTCAATTGCCTCGTAATAGCTGCCTGCCTGCCAGGCGGCATATGCGCGTTCCGTTTTCTGCTTCTGCCCGTGGAGCATTGCAGGGAAGAGAAAGATAACGGTAACTATGAGAATTATTGATCTATTCATTCCGGCCACCATAGATTTAGTGCAAAAGTAATGATTGTTATTAATGTTAACGAACCGGCGATTCATTAATTACCGGGTTCACGGATTTGCAGCAAAAATAATGCCCTCCTTATGAAGGGCATTACAAACCAGAATAGTTATGGGAAAAAAACTGCTACCTTGTGAAAAGAAGCTCGCGGTACTTGGGCAGCGGCCAGAGTTCGTTGTCCACAACCAGCTCGAGCTTGTCGATGTGACTCCTGATCTCTTCGAGATAGGGCTTCACCCTGGATTCGTATGCTACCGCCTTCCTGTACGGATCATCGAGCACATTGGCCTTCCTCCGCTCATCAATCATCTCACTGACAAGCTTCTTGATCATGCTGATATGATCTGATATAGTGATTATCAGCTCCTTGCGTGCGCCAGCCAGCCTCAGGAAATCATTGTCGTCAAAGATCTCCCGCAAACCTCTCACGTTTTCAACAAGCGAAGTCATGTAGTGCACGGCCGTAGGGACAATGTGGTTAATGGCCAGATCACCCAGGACACGAGATTCTATCTGAAGCTTTTTGGTGAATTTTTCCAGTTCAACTTCCACCCTGCTTTCCAGCTCGCGGTCTGAGAGGACGCCGGTCCCCACCAGTGTCAGACGTGATGACGGTGTGGTGTAGGTTTTAAGTGTTTTGGGGACGCTGGGTTCTGCCGAAAGACCCCTGCGAACGGCCTCCTTATGCCACTCGGTACTGTACCCGTCGCCTTCGAACCGGATTCTTTTTGAATCTATGATACACTTCTTAAGCACCTGGAAAATAGCCTCATCGCGCTTGCCTCCATGGTCCGCAAGGGCGTTGACCTCTTCGGCGAAAGCCTTGAGCTGGCGTGCGACGGCAGCATTGAGCACAATCATTGCGGAACTGCAGTTGGCGGAGGAGCCCACAGCCCTGAATTCAAACCTGTTACCCGTAAATGCAAACGGCGAGGTACGGTTACGGTCAGTATTGTCAAGGAAGATACCGGGGATCTTGCCAATGCCCAGCTTGATCTCAGTCTTTTCCTGGGGAGTCATCTTCTTGTCCTTGACCTTGCTTGCAATACCGTCAAGAATCTCGGAGAGATAGCTCCCAAGGAAAACGGAGATGATTGAGGGCGGTGCCTCATGCCCTCCCAGTCTGTAGGAGTTGTTTTCGTTTGTTACGCTGGCGCGAAGGAGATCCTGGTTGTCATTGACAGCCTTGACAACATTCACGAGGAATGTCAGGAACTGCATGTTTGTCTTCGGATTCCTGCCGGGAGAAAGGAGATTGACGCCGGTATCGGTCATCATTGACCAGTTATTGTGCTTGCCGGAGCCGTTTACCTCGGCAAAGGGTTTTTCATGGAACAGCACCCTGAACTTGTGCTTGCGTGCCACCCTGCGCATAACATCCATTATCAGCTGGTTATGATCAACAGCGAGATTGGCCTCCTCGAAGACAGGGGCGCACTCGAACTGGTTGGGGGCAACCTCGTTATGACGGGTCTTTACCGGTATACCAAGCTTGTATGCCTCATACTCGAACTCTTTCATGAAGGCTTTGACCCTTTCCGGAATCGAGCCGAAGTAGTGGTCAGACAACTGCTGGTCTTTGGATGAAGGATGACCCATCAGTGTGCGGTCAGCCAGCATCAGGTCGGGACGGGCAAAATAGAGCGCCTCATCAATCAGGAAGTATTCCTGTTCCCATCCGAGGGTGGCAATGACTTTCTTTACATCCTTGTCGAACAGGTGACATACCTCCAATGCCGCCTTGTCAAGGGCCGCCAGAGACCGAAGGAGCGGAGTCTTGTAATCAAGAGCCTCGCCTGTGTATGAGATGAAGACGGTGGGGATGCAAAGGGTGTTGCCAACGATGAATGCAGGTGACGAGACATCCCATGCCGTATAGCCTCTTGCCTCGAAGGTGTTCCTAATTCCGCCGCTGGGAAAGCTTGACGCGTCAGGCTCCTGCTGTACCAGCACCTCGCCAGAGAAGATCTCAATAATGGAACCCTGCTCACCCCTTCCTACAAAAGCGTCATGCTTCTCAGCCGTGGCATCCGTGAGGGGATGGAACCAGTGCGTGAAATGCGTCACTCCGTGATCCATGGCCCATGCCTGCATCCCGGTAGCCACCTGATCGGCTATCTGTCTGCTTATCTGTGTGCCCTCTTCAATAGCTGTAATAACTGCACGGTACGCTTCCCGGCTCAGGAACCGCTCCATCTTCTGCCTGTCAAAAACATTACTTGAAAAATAGGTGGATACCGGCACCGCCGGAACGGAGACTTCAACAGCTTCCCTGTTGAACAGCTCCTTCAATGCACTGAAACGTAATTCTGCCATGATCTGATTTTTTTGTAAAAATAGATCATTTCAGAATACACCCCCTAATTTTTGGGGTATTTTTTGATATTTATATGTTTTTTCGGTGGCTACCCCCTGTTTTTTGGGGGTATTTATCATTTTAGTCAGTTCTTATGATAGTACGACATTCGGCTCGGGCAAAGATGCCATATAATGATTTTTCAAAATCAACAGCCACAACCTTGTATTCAGGAGTAAGGGTGAACTCATCCCCGATTCCGCTTGTAAGGAAGTTGATCGCAGACTCCGGGAAGTGAAACGTTGTATAGATCACCCCTGGCTTTACAACGTCGGTTACTTCAACCTTCATGGTTGTCAACCCGCGTGCGGAGAATATCCTGGCATAATCGCCCGTCACGAGCCCTTTGGCATCAGCATCGGCGGGATGTACATACAGGATGTCTTCCGTAACAATCTCGCTGTTGGGCGTTCGGCGGGTCATGGTACCGCTGTTGTAATGCTCAAGCAACCTGCCTGTCGTCAGGATATACGGGAACCGCTCCGCGTTTTCATTCAGTTCCGGGGAGATGTCATAATCCCACGAATGGAATTTGCCGGCTCCCCTTTTGAAGGTCTCCGTATGGAGGATCTTGGTTTCCGTGCCATCTTCCCTGACCGGCCACTGTTTGCCGCTGTGCCCGAGTTCATCCCACTTCACCCCCTTGAAGAACGGGACAATTCCTGCAATCTCCTTCAGTGTAATGTCTGCCGTGTATCCCTCCTGCTTATAGCCCATCCTTCTCATCATGTCCACCACAATCTGGCCGTCAGGCTTCGTCCCCTCAAGAGGCTCAACCACCTGCTGCACCTTCTGAATCCTTCTCTCTCCGTTTGTGAATGTTCCCTCCTTCTCAAGGAATGATGATGCCGGGAACACCACGTCTGCTATTCGTGCCGTTTCTGTCATGAACAGTTCCTGCACAACGAGAAGGTCAAGTCCCTGCAGGGAGCTCTTCACGTGGCAGGTGTTGGGATCAGTTTGAAGTATATCTTCTCCCATGATCCAGAGTGCCTTCAGGTCACCGCGTGCTGCTGCCGTGAACATCTCAGGAATCCGGTATCCGGGTACCGAGGGGTGCTCGGCGCCGTAATAGGCATTATAGAGTGCGATATTTGCAGGATCAGTCACCGATAGATAACCGGCACCCTGGTGAGGCTGTATGCCCATGTCCGCAGCACCCTGAACATTGTTCTGTCCGCGGAGCGGATTGACGCCGGTGCCTTCCCTGCCAATATTCCCGGTCATCATGGCGATATTTGATATGAGTGTAATCGCTTTTGTCGCCTGCCAGTGCTCGGTTACACCCAGGCCGTGAAACTCCATTGCGGAGCCGGCCGACCCGTATTCAATTGCCGCGGCTCTCACCTGTGCACGTGGTACGCCGCAGATCTTCTCAAGCAGGTCAATATCCAGGGTTTCCAGGTACTTCTTAAATCCTTCCCACCCCTCCGTACGTGAGTTAATGAATGCCTGGTCAATGAGCCCCTCGGCAAGCAGGTAATAGGCAAATAGATTCAGCACAGCCACATTTGAGCCGGGATTGATCTGAAGGTGATGTTTCGCCAGCCTGGCGATCTCGATCTTCAGGGGGTCAATTACTATAAGGGGTGTGCCGGACTCCACAACAGACCTCAGGCGTGCGCCTGTGACCGGGTGTGCTGACGACGGGTTGGCACCTATTATAAGTATGCAACCGGTCTTGTAGATTTCTTCTATGGAATTTGTTGCGGCTCCCGTCCCGTAGGCCCACTGCATTCCCATGGCAGTTGGCGCATGGCACACTCTCGCACAGCCGTCTATATTGTTCGTTCCTATGATTATCCTGAAGAATTTCTGCATCAGGTAGTTCTCCTCGTTTGTGCATCTTGCAGAGGAGATGCCTGCCAGTGCGTCAGGGCCATAC
>JAEYZD010000134.1 GCA_023430725.1 Bacteroidota bacterium
CTTTTTCACAGCCTACTTCACCTGGGTTGGCAAATCGATCTACCTCGAGGATATAATCGTCAGCCAGGCATACAGGCAGATGGGAATAGGCATGGCCCTGATGAAGAGGGTGATCCGCAGGGCACAGGATGAAGACTGCAAGCGGGTGCGGTGGCAGGTGCTCGACTGGAATGAGTCTGCCATCAGTTTCTACAGGAAGTGCGGCGCGGAGATCAGTGGCGACTGGCTTAACTGCACCTTCGACGAAAAGGGGATCGCACTCTTCAACGAAATAAGGAACTGAATGAAAATTTCTATAGTACCCTTTTTAATCAGGCATGCCAAAAGCATGAAAATCAGCTTCGGCAGAACCAAAAGAATCGCACTGCTGATATCGCTTGTGTTCTTGCTGAAAGTTGTAAGCAGTTGCATTGACCCGGTCTGGGATTTTGATTTCAGTTTCAACAATATTGCCGTTAAGAACCTCGACAACTCCGGAATCTTTGTTACCGGGCTTGAAAGTGATACAATGTACACCACAGCAGTAGCTTTTACGGTGACACTCTCTGATGAGACATTCCTGGCTTCACGCGTTCTCAGGCATGGCACTCCCGAATTTACCTCGTTCACCCCTGCCTCTGCCATGTCACCGGAGTTCAGGTATCATCCAAGACACCGGATCACCGGGATCAGCATTGTCACACTTGAGGAGTTGTCCGCGGGAGTGCCTGCCGGCACTGATGTAACAGGAATGTTCGTAGCCCACGTACCGCATTTCATTGGTCTTGATTTCCTCTATCTGAAAGCAGAAGAACTTCCGGCTGTTTTAGACCTTGACTTTTACCCCGGTGAGCCTTCGTTAACCTTTCAGTTGTTCTGCAAGCAGGATATTACAAATAACACGGCGCAGTTTGTTATCACGGTCACCCTGTCGGATGAAACCGTTTTGACAGCAACAACCAACCTCATAACACTTCTAAGGAACGAATAGCACAGTCAAAATGAGACGCTTAGCTGTAATATTAATGTTCCTTATGCTTGCCACATCGCACTTCCTGTTGGCACAGGGTCGATTCCTCGAGAAGAAACAGGTGTCACTGTGGTTCGGAATCAGGGATATAACACGCGACAGCCTGCCAAACAGCACGAACCTCGACTTCCTGAACTATCTGCACTCTTCCGAAGAGATGTCAGAGTACCAATACCTGGGAGTGTCTGCCCACCTGTGGTTCAGGGGCAACTTGGAGGCAGATATTAAGGTGGCAATGTACGACGACTTTGCTCCGAATAATTTGAATATTAAGGCAATATGGTTGCCAATGAAAAATATGGGTTTCACGGCAGGATTCTATACCTACCCGCAGCTGCTGAATGAGTTCAATATGTTTCACCGGCTGACCGATGAGGGATTTTACGGTGACACGGACAGTAACTTCAGGCAGAGAATGGTACAGGAATCAGGCCTGACGGCAGGACTCATACTTCCGTTCAGTTACCGGTGGCTTCATGCAACAACTTACCTCAATGGCGGGGTCAGCACTCTCTCTCCATTCACTGAAAAAGTTACCCAGAAGATGATCAACGGAAACTTTAAGCGGGAGATAAGGTACAGCACCAATCACTCTCCCGCACTCTTCTTTTTCCCTGAAGTCGAGCTCTGGGCAGACTGTTTCACAATCGGAAACTCGAAGGCTGGCATCAGGTTACGCACCAGCTGGTACACCGTAAGCAGGTCTGTAGGTTACAGTCGGGTGATATATGAATGGATCTATGAAAATCCGGTCCGGACGGAGGTTGATAATCCGGCTCATCACTTCTCAAAGTTCGAGTTCGATGCAGGTTTCTACCTGACCTGGTGAGAAAGAAATTATGCAACCAAATCACCCCTCAGGTCCCCGGAAAATCATTTTGCCATTAACCTTAGAGTTCTAATTTTGTTATGAATATAAACCTTGACATATGAGCGAACTCATCAACAATTCCGAAGAGAGAAAGAAGCGGCTTAAAAGATTGATATTAAGGCTTCACGAGGGTGAAGCGGAGGAGAAGGTCCGCGGGGATCTTCTGAGCACACTCAGCCAGATACCTTACGGTGAGGTGGTTGAGGTGGAGCAGGAGCTGATCAGCGAAGGTCTTCCCGAGGAGGAGGTGCTGAGACTCTGCGATGCCCACTCGGCTGTGCTTCATGGCAATGTGGACCTCTCGGCAGCAAAGAAGATTCCCGAGGGACATCCTGTGGATGTGCTCATCAATGAGAACAAGGAGCTCAGAAAGGTGGCCTCAGAGATAGAGAACCTCGTCTCGGCCATCAGTTACGAATCAGGGCCGCTAAAGGAGTCAGAGATCTTCCGGCTGATCGGTCTCTTCAACAGCCTGTGGGATGTTGACAAGCACTACCAGCGCAAGGAGTACCTCATCTTCCCGTACCTCGAGAAGCAGGGTATCACCGGTCCTCCCAAGGTTATGTGGGGCAAGCATGATGAGATCAGAGAGCTGATCAAGGGGGGCATCGAGCTGTTGCGCAGCGGCGAGATCACCCGTGAAGAGCTGGTTGCCGCCGCGGAGATCATCCTTCTTCCCGCTGCCGGCGGGGTGAGAGACATGACAACCAAAGAGGAGGAGATACTCCTGCCAATGGCGCTCGACAACCTTAACGAGGCCGACTGGTATGACATCCAGAAGCAGTCGCTTGAGATCGGCTACTGCCTTTACGACCCGAAGGTCACATGGAAGCCCCAGTGGGTAGCTGAGGATGCGCTGCATGAAATGAACAAGACTGCCGACACCGTGCAGCTCCCCTCGGGCAGCTTCACTATTGAAGAGCTGCTGGCAATCCTGAACAGGCTGCCAATAGACATGACATTTGTGGACCGCAATGACAAGGTGAAGTATTTCTCGCAGAGCGAAGAGCGGATCTTCCAGAGGAACCGGGCGATACTGAACAGGGACGTCAGGCATTGCCATCCCCCGGCCAGTGCCCACATCGTGGACAAGATCATCGATGATTTCAAATCGGGCAAGGCCACGAGGGCTCCCTTCTGGATCAACATCGGCGGCAAGATGATTCACATTGAATACTTCGCTTTGCGCAACGATAAGGGAGAGTACCTGGGGACACTGGAGGTGTCGCACAATGTATCGCCATACAGGGATCTTGAGGGAGAACAGAGAATTCTATCTTATTCCAAATAGCTATGGATCAGAACAATATAATAATCAGCCCGAAGACAAAAGTACTGGCGCTCATTGAGGCATATCCGCAGCTTGAGGATACGCTTATAAGATATGTTCCGGCATTTGAGAAGCTAAAGAACCCGGTTCTGAGGAGGACGGTGGCGAAGATTGCCACGCTGCAGCAGGCTGCGGCAATAGGTAATGTGAAGGTGGAGGAGCTCATTAACGTGCTCAGGAAAGAGGTGGGTCAGGATCTGATTGCGGCGGCAGCGGACCAGCAGTTCAACACCTCTATGCCCTCGTGGTTTGAGGAGGGCAATGTGAGTCGCGAAACAGACATCAGGACGATGCTTGCGGCTGGGGAGCAGCCGGTCAACCAGGTGATGGCGGACCTTAACACGCTGGAGCCCGGGGTGATCTACAGGGTAGTTGCTCCGTTTGTACCTGCTCCGCTGATTGAGAAGGCCGCCAGCCTGAACATAGATCACTGGCTGAAACAGGAGTCGGATGAGCTATTCTTCGTATATTTCAGGAAGAAATAGCCGCAATAAGATCTCATGACGATAAAAGCAGACCATCCGGCACAGATTCATTCATACCACTCCCTTCGCAAGGCGGTAGGCTGGATCGGGATATTGCTTCCGTTCGTGCTTATTCTGGGGCATATTGTGATTTTCGGAGGCGACGGGCCGCTGGATAATATGAGCGTATATTACCACACCGGGATGCGTGATATCTTTGTCGGATCCATCTGTGCCATTGCCCTGTTCCTGTTCTTTTACAGGGGATATGACAGATGGGATGATATTTCGGCAGACATGGCAGGTCTTTCAGCCCTGGGGGTGGCTTTTTTTCCCACAGTGGAATATGGTATGTGGGACTGGGCTGCCTGGGTGCATTTTATTTGTGCCGCCTTTTTCCTTGTGATACTTGCCCTGATCTCCATCTTCCTTTTCACCCGGGAAGAGAAACATCCAACCAGGATGAAGAGGAAGCGTAACATTATTTACCGGGTCTGCGGCATTATCATGCTCATCTCCCTGGCTGCAATCGCGTTATTCTTCCTCTTCTTCGACGGTATCAATTCCGATTCAGGATTTGTTTTGATTGCGGAGACTGTCACACTTGTTGCCTTTGGCATTTCCTGGCTGACCAAGGGCGGAACGCTTTATCCGGATAAACCAATAAAGAAAGACGATATGGAAAATGATGAAAAACTGGTCAGGGTATTCGTGGGCCCGGAACCAACGGCAATGCTGCTGCTTGAGATGCTTGAAGAGACAGGTGTAAAGGGACTGATAAAGAACGACTCGGGACTCGGCTACCTGGGAGCCGTGCCTCAGGTTATGGATCTGTATATCCTTGAGGAGGACCTGGAGAGGGCCACTCCCCTGATCAACGAGTTCAAGGAAAAGCACTATCCCGAGAAGGATTCTTAAAACTAGCCCCTATATGAAAAAGACATTTTTGCCTGCAGCAATCATCCTGGTGCTGATTGCTGTCTCATGCAACGTTTCAACTCAAACATCAGATATGATCATTACAAATGCCAGGATATGGACAGGGAACGCTGACCAGCCGTATGCTGAGGCTATGGCAGTCTCAGGTGACACGATTGTTGCAATTGGCAGCAACCGCGAGGTGATGAAGTACAAATCAGGCGTTGACACCGTCATAGATCTCGGCGGCAGGTTTGTGGCCCCGGGTTTCATTGACTCGCACCTTCACCTGTTGCAGGGAGGATCTAACCTTGCATCGGTGCAGCTGAGGGATGCCTCAACCCCCGGGGAGTTCATCAGGCGGATAAAGGAATATGCCGCAACCCTGAAGCCCGGGACATGGATTCTCGGGGGCGACTGGGACGGGATGGGCTGGGAGAGCCTCCCGCAGAAGGGCTGGATTGACTCTGTAACCCCGGATAACCCCGTGTTTGTATCGCGGCTTGACGGGCATATGGCGCTGGCAAACTCGCTTGCCATGAAATTGGCAGATGTGGACCGAAAGGTAAAGGATGTCTCCGGCGGCACAATCACGCGTGACAGTCGCGGTGAACCTACCGGCATCTTCAAGGACAACGCCATGGACCTGATATCTGTCAAAATTCCGGAACAATCAGAAGAGGAGGTTGACAGGGCAATTGTTGCAGCGATGCATTACCTGGCATCCAACGGTGTCACTTCTGCGCATGCAGTTGATGCAGCCGCTTATTCTGATGCCCTTGAAAGGGTTCGTGCGCGGGGCGAACAGATAACCCGCCTCTATTACCTTCAGACCATCAGCAGGTGGAAGGATATGAAGGAGCAGGTTGAGCGCGACGGGCGCGGTGACAGGTGGATAAGCACCGGGGGAGTCAAGGGATTCGTTGACGGCTCGCTGGGTTCGCACACTGCGGCGTTCCTTGAGCCCTACACTGATCTTCAGACAGATACAGGCCTATTTGTAAACAGCGAGGAGGACCTCTGCAACTGGATCATGGAATCCGACAGGGCCGGACTCCAGGTGGTGATCCATGCAATCGGCGACGAGGCAATCAATTTCCTGCTCAACGCCTATGAAAAGGTGGCTGCCGAAAACGGGGAGCGCGACAGGCGGTTCAGAATCGAACACTCCCAGCATATTGCACCCGCGGATATTGAGCGGTACGGAAAGCTGAAGGTGATAGCAAGCATGCAGCCATATCATGCGATTGACGACGGCCGGTGGGCTGAAGAATACATCGGTCCGGAGCGGGTGAAGACCACCTACGCATTCAGGTCGCTGCTTGACAGCGGGGCCACGCTTGCTTTCGGCAGCGACTGGTTCGTGGCACCGGCCACACCTCTTGAAGGGATTTACGGCGCTGTGACACGCAGGACCCTTGACGGGAAGAACCCTGAGGGCTGGGTGCCTGAACAGAAGATCACAGTTGAAGAGGCGCTGAAGGCATATACTATCAATGCTGCCTATGCATCCTTCGAAGAGAATCTGAAAGGCTCACTGGAACCCGGAAAGCTGGCCGATTTCGTGGTACTTGAACGTGATATCACCACTATCGACCCTGTGGAGATATGGAATGTGAAGGCGCAGCAAACCTGGGTAGGCGGGAAAAAGGTGTTTGACCGGAAGGAAGGACAGTAACCTGATAGTGCGATATGATTAACAGACAACTTATCAGGACGGCGGCTGCGGTGATGCTGTTGCTGCCGGTCCTGAACTGTCAGAACACAGATGCTCAGATGAAGAGGGCAAGAGACTACGGAATTGAGATCGGCATACTGCGCACCGGCAGTAACAATGCAATCACGGATGTGCCCGGCGTGAAGGTGGGCCAGGTGACGCTGAAGGAGGGAGACTCGGTCAGAACGGGTGTCACGGCCATCGTACCCCATGACGGAAACATTTTCCAGCAGAAGGTTCCGGCGGGGATCTTCGTGGGCAATGGGTTCGGCAAGCTGGCAGGGTACACACAGGTGGAAGAGTTGGGGAACCTCGAGACCCCGGTTGTGCTGACAAACACTCTGAGTGTCTCAACAGCGGTGGCTGCTGTGATAGATTATACCCTCTCGCAGGCAGGCAATGAGAAAGTGACGAGTGTCAATGCAGTGGTCGGCGAGACCAATGACGCAAGGATAAATGACATCAGGGGAAGACACATTACAACGGAGCATGTACTGGAGGCAATCCGGAGTGCTGCCGGTGGTCCCGTTTCCGAGGGGAATGTCGGTGCGGGCACCGGCACTGTCTGTTTCGGGTTCAAGGGAGGAATCGGCACATCATCGCGTGTGCTGCCTGCCACCCGGGGAGGCTATACCGTTGGTGTGCTCGTTCAGACGAACTACGGCGGGATACTGCAGGTCAACGGTGTGCCCGTCGGGCAGGAGCTCGGGCGTTACAGCTTCAGGAACACTCTGGATGAGTACAGGGAAGACGGATCATGCATGATTGTTGTGATGACCGATGCGCCCCTGACTTCAAGGAACCTGAAGAGGCTGGGGTCAAGGGCTTTTGCCGGTATGATGAGGACGGGAGCGTCTGGATCCAACGGCAGCGGTGATTATATAATTGCGGTTTCGACGGCTGAGGAGTTGCGTATCCCCTACTCTTCCGAATCGATGTACGAGGAGTGGCGGGAGATAAGGAATGATGAAATGGATCTGCTTTTCCAGGCTGCTGCCGAGGCGACAGAGGAGGCCATAATCAACTCGCTCTTTGCAGCTGAGACGACGAAGGCGAGGAACGGCATGACGGTTGAGGCGCTGCCCGTGGAGAAGACGCTGGAGTTGCTCCGGAAATACAACAGGCTGAAGGACAGATGAGAACTCTGCTGAAGAACCGGGGCACGTGGTTGCGTGTTGCTACATTTGCGTTTACAGTCATATCTGTTGCCGGTCCGCAGGTATCTGCACAGGCAGTGTACCAGGCGCTTCAGGAGCGGGAGAAAGTCACATCTCCTGTCAGTTCTGTACAGGTTTTGCCGGATGCACTTGTTGAAGCCATTGACTCTCTATACCGTGACTTTGCATCGGAAAACAACCTGCCCGGAATCAGTTACGGGATCATAATTGACACAGCGCTTGTTTATACCGGCAGCAGCGGTTTCGCTGATCTGGCCGGTCGCAGGCCAGTCACCCCGCTCACCGCTTTTCGTGCGGCTTCGATGACAAAGAGCTTCACGGCACTGGCGATACTCATGCTGCGGGATGATGGGAGACTGGGGCTGGATGATCCCGTTCACAAATATCTTCCTGAGCTGAAGAATCTCAAATATCTGACATCGGATGCCCCGGTGCTGACAATCCGGCACCTGCTAACGCATACAGGCGGGTTTCCGCAGGATGACCCGTGGGCCGACAGGCAGCTTGAAACCACCGAGGTAGAGCTCGACTCTATGCTTGCCGAGGGGGTTTCGATGTCCAATATCCCCGGGATCAGCTATGAATACAGCAATCTTGGCTATACCCTGTTGGGAAGGGTGATAAAGGCTGTCAGCGGGGAGTCATACCAGGATTACATTGCTGCAAACATTTTCAAACCGCTGGGTTTGACAAGCACTGTCTGGGAGTTTGCTGAGCTTCCGGAAGGGGTCATGGCACACGGGTACAGGTATCGCAACGGCGGATGGAGCGAGGAGCCTCTGCTGCATGACGGACCATTCGGGGCAATGGGAGGATTGATCTCAACGGTTGGTGATTTCGCCCGTTATGCAATCATGCACCTCTCAGCCTGGCCACCCGTGGAAACGCCCGTTGAGGGGCCGGTAAGCCGAAGCACCCTCAGGGAGATGCACTCGCCGTCGTCAGGGGTGGCACAAAGCAGCAGCACTCTCTATCCGGGCGGGCCCGACTGCAACGTGACCGTTGCCTACGGATACGGACTCAGATGGTCACTGGACTGCATGGGCAGGAGAAAGATCTACCATAACGGCGGACTTCCCGGATTCGGGAGCAA
>JAEYZD010000063.1 GCA_023430725.1 Bacteroidota bacterium
GCATAACCCTTTCCCATGCCGCGTTTCATCACGATAATGTTCTTTGCCTCACGTGCCCTTACTATGGGCATGCCGAATATCGGGCTCGAAGGATCGTCTTCTGCAGCCGGATTGACAACGTCATTGGCTCCAATCACGATAATCACGTCGGTATTTGGCAGGTCAGGATTAACCTCATCACTCTCAACCAATTGTTCATAAGGCACATCAGCCTCGGCGAGAAGCACATTCATGTGCCCGGGCATTCTTCCTGCCACCGGGTGGATTGCATACCTCACCTCCACCCCTTTCTCTTCCAGGAGTTTGTCAAGCTCATGACATATATGCTGCGCCTGTGCCACTGCCAGGCCATAACCCGGTACTATCACAACCTTTTTGGAATAGCTGAGCAGAACCGCGGCGTCTGTTACAGACACCTCCTTGACTGTTCCGCCGGATCCTTCGGTCGCAGCGGCTCCTCCTCCGCCAAATACGCCGATGATGACATTCAGCAGCGAACGGTTCATCGCCCTGCACATCAGGATTGTCAGGATAGTACCTGCTGACCCGACCAGGATACCGCCGGTGAGCATCGCCTGGTTACTGTACAGAAAACCTCCCATGGCAGCTGCCACACCTGTGAAGCTGTTGAGCAACGAAATCACAACAGGCATGTCTGCTCCGCCGATTGGCATCACGAACAGCACTCCATAGACAACCGATACAATGAAAAGGATAACCGCCAGGTGCGTCAGTTCAGCAGAGGCGGCCACATCGCGCGTCATTATATAAACAACAAAACCAATTATTGCCGCCAGGAAAGTAAGGTTTACATACTTCATGGCTTTGACCCGGAGATCTCCTATCCTGCCGTCGAGCTTGCCGAAGGCTATCATGCTTCCCGCCCAGGATACCGAACCAATGACCAGCCCAAGCAGGATAGCCAGCACATGGCCGTTTGACATGCCGGACTTCATCATCAGTTCCTGGCTCACATGGGGAAACTCCATCAGTGAGATCAGAGCCGCGGCAGCTCCGCCCATTCCGTTAAAGAATGATACCAGCTGCGGCATGGCGGTCATCTTCACCCTTCTGGCTATCACCCAGCCGATGGCTGTCCCTATTGCCATTGCAGCAAGAATCCATCCGGTATTGCCGATCGGGTTTCCATCCTGTTTGTGAAGCAGCAATGTTGCAACAATTGCGAGAACCATGCCCGCCGCTGCAAGAAAATTACCCCTTCGTGCCGTGAGCGGGTGACTGAGCATCTTCAACCCCAGTATGAATAAGACTGAAGCAATAATGTAGGAGATCTCGAGAACGGAGAGGCCTGCGGAAAACTGTGTTAGGTCATTCATTGGGCCGTTGTGTGACTGAAAAGTTTATTATAGCGTTACTTCTTCTTTTTGAACATCTCAAGCATCCTGTCGGTCACAACAAATCCGCCCACAACATTGAGCGTTCCAAGCACCACTGCAAGGAAACCCAGTATCATGGCACCGGTTGTCTCGGCATGACCCATAACAATGATTGCTCCGATGATTACCACGCCATGGATTGCGTTGGCACCGGACATAAGTGGCGTATGAAGAATAGCCGGCACATGGCTTATCATCTCTATACCAAGGAAAATTGAGAGGATCACCATATAGATTGTACCCCTGTTTGCCATGAAAAATTCCAGAATTCCTTCCATTTCAGTTCTGTTTGATATCCAACAACTGTTTCACTCTCGGGCTGCGGTATTCTCCTCCGCTCACGGCGGTTGTTCCCGCCACAATCTCGTCAGAAAGATCGGGAATCACATTCCCTTCCCTGTCAGTCATGATCCTGAGGAGGTTAATGAGATTGTTCCCGAACATCCTGCTTGCGTCTGATGACATGGCAGCAGGGTAGTCTGATCTGCCCACGATTGTGACACCACCTGCAATCACATTTTTCCCGTTCTGGGTCAGCTCACAGTTTCCTCCTGAAGAGGCGGCAAGATCAATTATTACAGAGCCCGGTTTCATCCTGGAAACGGTCTCCCTGAGCACAAGAACCGGAGCCTTTCTGCCCGGTATCTGGGCGGTGGCAATTATCACATCAGCTGCAGCAGCGCGCTGTTGTATCAGATCCTGCTGCTTCTTCCTGAATTCTTCGGTCTGTTCAACAGCGTAACCACCGGCAGCAGCGTCCTCCCTTGCACCTTCCACCTCAATGAATTTGCCACCGAGGCTCCTCACCTCGTCCCTTACCACAGACCTTACATCGAACACCTCCACCACCGCTCCAAGCTTGCGCGCCACGGCTATAGCCTGGAGTCCCGCCACCCCGGCGCCAAGGATGAGGACCCTGGCAGGCTTGATTGTGCCGGCAGCCGACATAAACATCGGAAAGAACCTGGGCAGCATCGAGGCAGCCTCCAGAACAGCCTTGTATCCGGCTACTGTTGCCATGGAGGAGAGTATGTCCATCGACTGTGCACGGGTGATACGTGGTACAAGATCAAGTGCCAGAACGGTAAGGCCTCTGTTGCGCGCCCGTTCAAGCCAGTCCCTGTTGCCGGTGGGATCCAGTACGGTGAAAAGTATCTGTCCCTCCCTGAAAAGCGTGATATCATCCGTGACAGGAGGATTTACAGTAAATAACAGGGCAGCACCTGAGATAACATCCTTTCGCGAAGCTACTGAAGCCCCGGCAGACCTGTACTCTTCGTCAGTGGAAAAAGCTCCGGCACCGGCACCTTCCTCCACAACAACCTTCAGCCCGAGCTTTATCACTGCAGCTGTTTCGCCGGGAAGCAGAGCTACTCTCTTTTCACCTCCGGATTCTTTTAGAACTCCTGCGATCATACCCCGATATTTAATGATTACTGATTTTTCCCGACCTTTAGCATTGATGCAGCCTCATTATCAAGCATCCAGACCAGGTGACCTGACCCGGGCATTATTCGTGAGGCCGGATAGCGTTCAGAACCACTCTTCCCTTCTACTATCGCCGAAACTATGGATGCCTTGCCCTTCCCGGTTACAATATAGTATATTTTGGAAGAATTGTTGATCAGCCGGCCAGTGGCTGTTATTCTTTTCTGCTTCCTGTCAGGCCTGTAAACCACCTCAAACAACTGGCCGCTGGTGAACAGGTCAGTACGGTCAGGGAAGATTGAGGCAATGTGCCCGTCATCACCCAGACCAAGCAGCATAAGGTCAAACTGAGGCAGATCACGGTACTCGGGGACGGTGCTGCTAACAAGCTCTGCATATTGACGCGCTTCTGCAGCCGGGTCATCCTCTCCCCGGATCCTGAAGATATTTGCATCAGGTATCGGCACATTCTGAAGCAGGCTCTCGAAAGCCATACGGTAATTACTCTCTTCGTCCTCTGGAGGAACACAACGCTCATCACCCCAGAATACAAGCAACTTTTCCCAGCTGATCCTTTCGGCATAGTTTTCCGACAGGTAACGGAATATGTATTCAGGTGTGGAACCGCCTGATAGTGCGATTGTGTAGAAATGATCGGGCTCTATGCGGTCCAGATCCTTGATCAGTATCGCCGCAAAACTTTGAGCCAGGGCTTCACGTGTTGGGAACACTCTGACTGAATGTGACATAATGTATGATAATCTGAATATAAATCTAATTATAATTCGCAATAAACACCATCATCTGCAAGATTTTTACACGGATAACGCCATGTCAGCTCCGGTCCTTCAATAAGGTCATCTCAATTTTCCGGTCCCCATGTGCCGGCCGGATAACCGTAAACAGGCACTGAACGGTCATTCTTCCATGCCTGCAACACAGGATCAAGGAATCTCCACGCAGCCAGAACAGCGTCTGAACGGGTGTAGAGTGTTGAATCTCCGTTCATGCAATCGTAAATCAACCTCTCATACGCATCAGGGATGTAACCTTCTGCCAGATCAGAATAATGAAAGTCCATGTTTACGTTCCTTACATTGAACCCTGAGCCTGGTATCTTCATCCCGAACTTTATAAGAATACCCTCGTCGGGCTGTATTCTTATTATGAGCTGATTGCAACCTTCACATGAACTGTTTCCCGCAAAGAGGTAATGAGGGGTGGGCTTGAAGTGAATCACAGCTTCGGTCACACGTGTCGGAAGCCTCTTGCCGGTTCTGATGTAGAAAGGCACACCACCCCACCTCCAGTTGTCAATGAAAAATTTTACTGCAGCAAAGGTCTCGGTCATTGATGCCGGATCAACATCATCTTCCTCGCGGTAACCCTTCAGCCACTCTCCGCGTACATGAGCTCCGGTATACTGCCCACGGATAGCCATACTTCCGACATCTTCAGCCTTTATCGGACGAAGCGACTCAAAAACCTTTACAAGTTCGTTCCTGATTGATGTCGAATCAATTGAAGACGGAGGCTCCATGGCTATAAATCCAACCAGGTGCAGCAGGTGGTTCTGAACCATGTCGCGGAGCGCACCGGTACCCTCGTAATAGGAACCCCGCTGCTCCACCCCCAGACTTTCGGAGGAGGTTATCTCAACGTGATGTACATAATTTCGGTTCCAGAGCGGCTCAAAAATACCGTTTGAAAATCTTGTAACGAGAATGTTCTGAACCGTCTCCTTACCAAGATAATGATCAATACGGTAAAGCTGGCTCTCCTGCCAGTGGGCCAGCAGAATCCTGTTCAGCTCAAGCGCACTCTCATAGTCATATCCAAAAGGCTTCTCTATTATCATCCTCTTCCAGCCATCATCCTGCTGGTTGAGTCCGATCTTCGCCAGGTTGCCGGAGATATCGTCATAAATTTCCGGCGGAAGCGAAAGATAATACAGGGTGTTTGATGAAATACCGCAGTCTTTCCTCAGATGGTCAAGCGTTTCAGAAAGAAGGGTGAAATCCCCTGGTGATGAAGGATCAATTGAGACGTAATGAAATGCACCGGCAAAACGGACTGCAGATTCATCAGCCGCCTTCACACCGTTTCCGGTGATTGCACCGATGACCTCATCCCGGTATTTGTCATTATCAAGCTTACTTCTGCCGGTAGCCAGGACAACATATCTTTCAGGCATTAATCCCTGTTTACCAAGCGCATATAACGCCGGAACAATTTTCCGCATGGCCAGGTCACCCCTGCCACCGAAAATTACTATTATCTGATTCTCAGGCTTGCCCATCAATTCGCATGTTTTCTTTAAATGATTCTCAATTATAACAAATATAAACAAAGAGACCGCAGAGTACAACCGGATCAGAGAAAACATAAACAAAGGCTCTGTTGTTTGCAGATTACCTGCAGATCAATATATATTTATCAATTGATATACAACGCATTAACTAGCTAGTGTTGTATTTTTATACATATGTATATATTTTAAACACATTATTAACATTCTGATTCATTGTTGTTTGCAGGCCAATGGAAAATTTAGTGTGTATTTTCTCTACACTTTAGCAGTCTAAGGATAGAGAGTTAATCTTGTATATAATTGATTTTGTGTCTGTTAAATGCATTGGCATGCTTATTGGGTATGTCGTTTAAGAAAATTGATTAAATAAATAGCATATCATGAAAAGAGTAATCGCAATCATCGCAGGCCTGTTGCTGTTCCAGGGAGGTATCATGCACGGGCAGTCAGTGACAGGGAAAAATCAGGCTGGCAATGCAGAAGCTGTAACAGTATCTGCAACACCGGAGATTGAGAACCTGGCAGGATCATGGGTAAAAGGCTATCTGGCAGAGAATCCCGGCAGGGTTGTGACACTGCTGCCTTCTGCAGAGGCCCCGCAGGCAGATATCAGATTCTTTTCCGCCACCCCGGCTGACATTGCCGCAATTCAGGGTGAGTGGAAGGTTGTTGTTGCACGTGACATTCTGGTACCGGTGACAAGCACTTCAAATCCTCTCCTTGATAAAGTGATTGCAAGAGGCATTGACCCGCAGATGTTTGGTTCAATTCTAACGGCCAGGTCTCCTCTCACATGGGGCAGGCTGCTTGACGATAACGGAATCATGCCTGTGACCGCCGGCATACCGGCCGATGCAGCTGC
>JAEYZD010000103.1 GCA_023430725.1 Bacteroidota bacterium
ATCGGCAAATTCGGACACTTATGAAAAAAACAATAATTGGTTTTGCTACTGTTTTGATTTTGAATTCATTAATTATTCCTGAAATGATAAACGCACAGGATATCAAACTGCCGGCTCCTTCCAGAAAGGGCGGCATACCGCTGATGGAGGCCCTTGATGCAAGGGGTTCGGCCAGGGAATTCTCGGATAAGGATCTCTCCCTTCAGCAGCTGTCCGATCTTTTGTGGGCAGCATGGGGCATCAACCGCGAGGCTGACGGCAAGCGAACGGCTCCCTCATCGCACAACCGCCAGGAGATGGATGTATATGTGGCAATGAAGAGCGGACTCTACCTTTATGATGCTGCCGGAAGCACGTTGAAGCTTGTGCATGCCAGGGACATACGCACCCTGACAGGCACTCAGGACTTCCCTGCCAAGGCGCCGGTAAACCTTGTATATGTTGCCGATCTTGCGAAAAGAGGTCTGAAGGAGGGTCAGCAGATCACTGACACTGATCAGCTCTCATCATGGGCCAATACCGGGTTCATGGCACAGAACGTATACCTGTGGTGTGCCTCGGAAGGGATGTCTTGCGTCATAAGAGCCATGGTGCCCCGTGATAAACTTGCTCCCGAGATGGGGCTGAAACCGCTGCAGGTTATAATTCTTGCACAGACTGTCGGGTTCCCGGCTGAGTAACATCAAGGCCAACAGCAAGGTCAATAGCACTTTCCACACAAAGGTCAACAGCACTGTCTGCACAAAGGTCAACAGCACTGTCTGCACCAAGGTCAGCAGTACGGCTGCCTTTCACTTTATATGATGGTACGAGACCGGCCTTCAGCCATGTCATTCCGCTATCCCGAACGCCTTTCGCAGCTCACTGATATCCTGGCTTCTGATCGGTTTTACCGGGCCCAGGGATTGTCCGACAATAAGTGACCTGGCAGTCATCTCGGCAACCTCGAGGCGGTCAAATGCCTGGAGAAGACTCTCTCCGGTGACAAGCACCGAATCATTGCTTATAAGCACTGCAGGCGAGCCGGCGGCAAGTTTTGCGAAGATCTCTTCATTCTCCGGCACAACTGCCGCGACGGAAACTATGGGCATCTCCCGGAGCAATAGCCAGCTCTCCGGAATTGTCCTGACGTCAATCTCCTTACCTGTCACCGCGAATGCCATAAGGTACGGAGGCTGGGCCATGATCACTGCATTTACCGAAGGAAACCTGCGGTAGATCTCTGCATGCATACGGGCATTTGAAGTAAGATTGGTACCCTCAGACATGGTAATGCTTTCCTTACCCATATAACACCTTAATACCTCTTCCTGTGTGATAAGGAATTTATTCCCGCTACTTCTAACCGATACTGTCCCGGAGAAGCCGTACATAAGCCCCCTCCCGCACGCGCGCACGGCCATCCGGCAAATATCCTCAGCAAGGAGTTCCTCATCGGGACTCATTGCATCACCTCCAGTGCCTGACATAAAACCGGGACCGGCAGGGTGTGCATGACTGTCCTCTGACTGGCCTGGATGATTCTCCCGGGCATAATCAGGTATCACAATTTCGCCAATGAATCCGGCAGCATGAATCGCCCCGGCACAGCATTCAAGTGCCTCCAGCCGCGCCAGGGCTTCTGCCAGGTCCCTGCCTCCCGCCACTACGGCATGGTTTTCCATTATGACTGCATCATGTCCCTTACTGAACTCCGCAGCCACCATCTCAGCCATTGTGTTGCTCCCGGGAATGGCGTACCCGGCATACCCTACTGACCCGCATATCTCACGCCATTCGCGCACCACCGATGTATCAGGGATGCGGTGCACAATGCTGAAAGATGTCAGCACCGGCGGATGTGCGTGTACCAGGGCCCTGATGTCAGGCCTTGTTTTATAAACCTCCCTGTGCAGCGGGTACTCCATCGATGGCCTGTGCATTCCCTCAACGGTCCCGTCAGGAGCAACACAAACCACATCGTCAGGCATCAGCGACCCCTTGTCTGTGCCAGAGGGGGTGATCCATATGTTGCCGAGTCCGTCAATAGCTGAAAGATTTCCACCGGAGGTTGTCGTCATCCCGTGCCTGTAGATATGGCCCATTGTGTGTGCCAGTTCCTTCCGTATGCGGTCCGGCGTGTCCCATAATTCGGGATGCCTCAATTCATTGTCATTATCCCCGGATGTCACAATGCTTTAAGTATTTTGTTTAATTTGGAGAAGTTTTTCTCCTGTACAGGAGATAAAGATAGTAAGAAGATCCGTCAACATGGCTCTGACAATTTCTGAATATGACCTGCCTGATGCCTTCCTTTTCAGGGAGGGTGCCGTCGGTTACCTCGTCTGGCAGCCTGAAGAGACTGTAATCGTACTTGGCCAGTCGAACAGCCTTGAATCCTCTCTCTTTTCAGACGCAGTAGCGAAGGACAGTCTCCGTGTCACGAAGCGACCCTCGGGCGGCGAAACAGTCATTCTGACCCCTTCGACAATAGCTTTTACAGTAGCGAAGAGGTTTCCGGTGATGATACAGTTCAATGAATATTTTAAGATGGTAAACGGTGCGGTGGTTGCCGGACTGGAAGAACTGGGGGTCAGCCGGCTAGGATCCAAAGGCATTTCGGACATCACCATCGCTAACCGAAAAATACTCGGGTCATCAATGAGAAAGGTGAGTGACAAGCTGGTTTACCACGCGGTGCTCAACCTTGGAGAGAACCCGGCCATCTTCGGCAGGTACCTGCGCCATCCCCGCCGGGAACCAGATTATCGTGCCGGCAGAAGCCACAGTGAGTTTGTCACTTCAATGGCAGGTGAAGGGTACAACATTGACCCTGCAGAATTGATGGCAATGCTTGACCGGAGGCTGGCAGGGCTGTTGGTCACCAGTCCTGCTGTCATATGACATTCACCTCCCGCTCGAGACCGATTCCGAACATCGAAGCAACTGATCCGCTGATTCTTTCTGAAAGATCGAGGATTTCTCTTCCTGTGGCATTGCCGTAATTGACAAGGATCAGAGACTGCTTCTCATAACATCCGACGTTACCGGACCTGTAGCCTTTCCATCCCGCCTTTTCAATCAGCCATCCCGCAGGTATCTTATAAAGCTCCCCATGTCTGTGGAATGGCATCAGCGGATATGATCCCTTCAGTCTCTGAAATTCGGCTTCACTGACAACCGGGTTCTTGAAGAAGCTTCCGCCATTTCCCAGCAGTGCCGGATCGGGTAATTTCGACCGCCGTATTGCTGCAACTGCCTCTGCAATGTCTCCTGCTGACGGATCACTTATCCCCCTCCTGCCCAGTTCCTCCCTGACTCCGCTGTACTCAAGCCTGGGTTCTGCTCTTTTTGAGAGCCTGAATACGACCGAACAGATCACAACTCTGTTTTTCAGGTCTCGCTTGAATATGCTGTCCCTGTACCCGAACCCGCACTCACTGCTCTCCAGCGTCATCCACTGCCCTGTTTCCAGGTTAAATGCATTGACCCTGATTATGACATCAGCAGCCTCAACACCGTATGCTCCGATGTTCTGTACCGGGGCAGCTCCTGCCGTTCCGGGGATCAGCGCGAGGTTTTCCAAACCCCACCAGTTCCTGCTGACGGCATAGTCAACCAGGTCATTCCAGACCACCCCCGCACCCGCATCAACAGTAATGTATGATTCATCCTCCTCAAGTATCTTAATGCCTCCAATTTCATTCTTAATGACAATCCCTTCAAAATCAGCTGTAAACAGGATATTGCTGCCCTGACCCAGCACCAGGATTCTGCCCGGATCGTGTGACATCTCCCTGAAAGCCGGATAACCCTGCAGATCATCCAGATCAGCCGGTTGTTTCAGATAGAATACATGAGAAGCACTGACATCAACGCCAAAGGTATTGTAAGGCAGGAGGCTTACATTTGTTAGAAGCCGGTTCATGGCGGCAATAATAAAGATTTTTATCCGGCCAGGGAAATCATTTCATAGATTTGCTGAACAGAGAAGTCACTTTTAAACAACGTCTGAATGAAATCATTTGAAATAACAGGAGGCTGCCGGCTCAGCGGCGAAATAACCCCGCAGGGGGCCAAGAATGAAGCCCTCCAGGTGCTGTGTGCCGTCCTCCTGACAAGGGAAGAGGTAACTATCTCGAATATTCCGGATATAAGTGACGTAAGGCTGCTTATTGAGATGCTGGGGGACCTGGGAGTGCAAGTGACACGTGTCAGTGCCGATACTTACAGTTTCAGGTCTGAAGAGATAAAAACCGAGAAAATGCAAGATTCTGATTTCCTCTTTAAGGCAAGGATGCTCAGGGGATCAGTCATGCTGGCCGGGCCGATGCTTTCGAGGTTCAGGAGAACTGTACTGCCGAGACCCGGAGGCGACAAGATTGGCAGGAGGAGAATGGACACCCACATTGTCGGCCTGCAGAAGCTGGGGGTCGAAGCCGATTACAACAACTCAGGGGGATACTATGTTTTGTCCGCCGGGCAGCTTACAGGCGCTGACATCCTCCTTGACGAACCCTCGGTAACGGGTACGGCAAACATACTGATGGCATCCGTAATGGCTGAGGGTGAGACCACAATTTACAATGCTGCCTGCGAGCCTTACATCCAGCAGCTGTGCACCATGCTCAACAGCATGGGCGCCAATATCAGCGGCATTAAATCCAACTTGCTGACCATAAGGGGCGTCAAATCGCTGAACGGATGCCGTCACACCCTTCTCCCTGACATGATCGAGGTCGGTTCATTCCTCGGTCTCGCGGCAATGACAGGTTCGTCAATAAGAATAAAAAATGCCGGCATACCTCACCTGGGAATTATCCCTGACAGGTTCCGGCAGCTCGGTATAAATTTCAGTATTGAAGGAGATGATATTGTTGTACCTGAACAGGAAACCTACGAGATACAGAATGATCTGGACGGTTCAATACTGACAATTTACGATCATCCCTGGCCCGGGCTGACCCCGGACCTCATAAGTGTCATGCTGGTTGTTGCCGTGCAGGCCAGGGGGAGCGTGATCATCCACCAGAAGATGTTTGAAAGCCGTCTGTTTTTTGTTGACAAACTCATTGACATGGGTGCGAGGATCGTCCTGTGTGACCCGCACCGTGCAACTGTCATCGGCCTGGGGCACCGTCATAAACTCAGGGGAATCACCATGTCAAGTCCTGACATAAGGGCAGGGATGGCACTGCTGATTGCCTCGCTAAGCGCTGAAGGCAAGAGCCTGATACACAACATTGAGCAGATCGACCGCGGCTATCAGGACCTTGATAAGAGACTCAACAGCCTTGGTGCAATGATAAGAAGGATCGACTCTTAGTACAGACAGCCCTTATTGGCTGACATACTTCAGGTAATCCACAATCCCCTCATATATTTTCACTGCCATCTGCTGGCGGAAGTCCGGATCAGCAAGCTTCTCTTCGTCCTCTGCATGGGTCATGAAGGCCTGTTCAACCAGTACAGCCGGCATCTGCGATGCCCGCGTGACCGTATAGTTGAAGGACCCGACCACCCCGAACTCACCTAGACCGGTCTCGAGCAGCCTGTCATAAATTGTCTGTGCCAGCGGCGCCCAGAAGGGATTGTGCCAGTAGGTGCTGGTGCCTGCGACAGAGAGATAACCTCTGCCACCTGCATTGGCATGAATGCTTATCAGCATGTCAGCACCCGCCTTGATGGCAATGTCCCGCTTCTCAATGAGCGTCATATCCCTGTCGGAATCCCTCACCTGCACAATCTCTGCTCCCATTGCGGCACACAGCTCACCCAGCCTGAACGAGAGGTCAAGATTAATGTCCTTCTCAACCAGTCCCGACAGCCCTATGGCCCCTGTGCCTGAACCGCCGTGTCCTGCCTCGATCGCTATCTTCAGTCCTGTCAGCGGCTTCTCCCCGGAAGCATCAAACGACGGAGCATACCTGACATTCAGCACAAGACTTCTCCCCACCTGCCTGATGTCATATCCCCATATCTTTTCAGTTTTGAGATTCACATAGACCCTGAAGGTTTCAGGTGTGCTCTGTTCCCATGTCAGCTTGTCAATCATCCGGCATCCGGTCCTGTGACTCACCCAGGTGGCAGCCGACTCTACTCCGAAGAGTGTCACAACCAGCCTCTTGCCGTCCGGATCGGGATAAACCTCGTATGGAACAGGCTCGAGATAAGGTATTGAGACCACATCCGCCATGGCAGCCGGTCCGCATGACATGCTTGTTACGCTAAACATAGGCTGCGCACTCCTTCCGGCAACCACATCAACATCATCCTCGCTGATGAATCCGGTCTCGGTGTTGCTGAGCCTGACCCTGTAATTGCTGCCGATCTTACCGCTCGCCTTGAGGATCACCCCCGGACCAAGCTCAGACCGTATTGGTCCGCCCAGCCGCGGGGCACCAAGATTATAAACAAGCCTGGAATAGTCATTTTTCACACGCAACAGCGGATAATCCTCCTGATTCATTACAGTGACACTCCTCGTGAAGTCCGGCCTGTAGACAGCTTTTTCCTGCGATCCGGCAGTCGGCTCCATCCTGACGCTGAGCAAATGCGCCGTGCCTGCTGCCAAGCCTCGTACCGGCAGCTCGGCGCGGTATATGCTGTAGTCATCAAAGTCCTCGCGACTGAACTTCATGGTCTTCTTCCCGGGCTTTATATCGAGCCAGGCCTCCTGGCCCTTCGAGCCCCGGAAGCTAACCTTCACGACATCATCAGGCAGAAGCTCCAGATCGGAGGCTGGCTCAAATGACCGTCTTTCGATCCAGAGCGGGAATGGCTGCCTGCTCATATCCCTCTTTTCATAAATGAAGGCATACTCGCACACAGCTTTCCGGCCGTCGGGATAGAGAGCCTCGGCGGTTATCCTGTTCACCCCTTCATTGAATGTCAGAGTTGAAAAGAATATGCCCGTTTTGTACTGCTTCACTGCCTGCCCGTTTATGGTTACGGTGGCAGGATACTCACTCTTGCAGAGGACGTCGAACTGTGGCTGGTGCGTCAACTGCTCAGGGACCCTGAGAAACCTGACCCACGGCGAATCGCTCTCGATACTGTCGCACCGGCACTGTATGGCTGCAAGCGTCTCCGCAGCCCTGGCCGCAGCTGCTGCCGCATCGGCAGTCACAGATGCCGGACCCGTTGAATGGGTCTCTGCGGACTTCCTGGCTGTACTGCATCCGGCAAGCACAGCCAATGCAAAAATTAAAACAAATGCATTCCTTTTCATCTGTAAATCAGGTATTTCTGTCTGATTGCCATAAACTCCTCAACATCAGCCTGGCAGGCTTTGACAACCTCCTCAACGGTTACGCCGGGCTCATTAAGCCGGCGAATCAGTGCCGGCGGCGACCATACAAGTGAATCGGGACTTGTTTTCCTGTAGGCATCAATTATATGAAGTGTAGCCTCCACCGAGCGGAAGGCTGCCGGGTCGGTGAGAACAATCTCCACTCCGCCGCACATCTTGTTCCAGGGCTTGCTGCTTCTGTTGTATCCGGTTCCCGCAGAACGGGGGATGAAGTACAGCGGTCTGAAGTAAGCGCCTCTGATACCACGTGAGTTCAGGTCCGCGGCCGCCTTTTCGGCATTGACCCATGGAGCTCCTGTTACCAGGAAGGGCTTGGTCATGCCTCTTCCCTCCGACATATTGGTCCGCTCGAAGAGGCACTGTCCCGGGTAGACCACTGCTGTCTCCCAGTTGTCGATGTTGGGCGAGGGCATCACCCACTGCATGCCTGTTTCGTTCCACATCATGTTTCTGCGCCATCCTTTCATCTCAATGACAGTCAGATCGGCTCCGTAGCCCTCGGTTTCGTTCCACATCCTGGCCAGCTCACCGTGAGTCATTCCGTGTCTCAGCGGCAAACGGTGGCGGTAAATGCTTATCGTATCCTGCATCGGGCCTTCTATCACCCTTCCTCCAAGCGGGTTGGGTCTGTCAAGGACGATAAAAGGTATGCCAGCCTTTGCGCATGCCTCCATGGCATGAGACATCGAGAACTTGAAGGTGTACCAGGCCGATCCCACCCCCTGGATGTCGAAGAGCATCACATCGATGCTGTCGAGCCATTCGCGCTTCGGCGCCCATGAGTCGCCATACAGGCTGTAAACCGGGATACCGGTCACCGGATCCTTATCGCCGCCGCTGAAGATACGGCCGTGCTGTGCGCCTCTCACTCCGTGCTCGGCACCGAACAGCGCCACGAGATTGACATCCGGTGTTGTGGCAAGTATATCAACCGTGCTTCGCATGTCAATACCCACAGCCGATGGGTTGGTGATCAGTCCCACCCGCTTGCCTCTGATCAGGTCAAGATGCTCATCAATAAGCACATTGATGCCAGGGGTCACAACAGGCACCGGCACGGGTGGTCTTTTCATCCCGTCATAGAATTCTGCCAGCACCTTATCCAGGACCGGAGCATCGGCAAAGGTGAATCCGGTAACAGCCATCCTGCTCACCCGGCTCTCATTACCGAAGCGGTCAACAGCCGAGATGGCAATGCTGTCAAGTTTTAGAAAAGCCTGCTCCGCCCCTTTTACATTCTCCCTGGGAGTGCGGGTAAGGTAGGTGCGGTTGAGGGTGAAGGCAGGAATCGCATCCTCCGTTACTGAATTCCCGTGAATATTCTGATTCCACTGTGTCCCGTACTTGTAATAAACCACGGTCTGACCTATTTCTGCCGGATCCGGATGGGTCCATGAGATTTTCATCGTTCCGTTTTCAGCATTTGTCGCCACGACAGGTGCAGCAGGGGCTTTTTTGTCGAGCCAGGGCATTGGTGGCACCAGCGCCGGCCTGCGATAGGGGCCTTCGGCAACAGCTTTTACTAGCTCTGGCGTGTTGACAAGGGGGCCGATGCTCCAGTGTATCACACCCGGACTCTCAGGCATCAGGCCTCTTGTGACCATTATCTGGTTCACAGTCTCGTCGGCAGCCCTGGAAGCGGGCGAGAGCCCTATGCTTATCCCCGGCCACAGATGTCTGCCCCTGAGGTTCTGATCATACCACCACCCCAGCAGAACCGGGAAGCTCTGGGCTATCTGGTTGATGGGCCAGTAAAGCTGCGGTGAATAGTAATCAATCCACCCCTTGTTGAGCCACAGCTTCGCATCTGCATAAAGTGTCTCGTGCTGGTTAAAGCCACCGCCGATAGCAGGAGGATTATAGGGCTGCCATATTCCAAAGGGACTCAGCCCGAACTTCACCCATGGCTTCTCTGCCTTGATGCCGGTGTAAAGCCTCTCTATAAAGGTATTGACAGCATCTCTGCGCCAGTCGGAACGAGACAGCTTCCCGCCAGCGGCCTGGTAGGCCTGCCAGCTCTGGTCGTCCGGGAAATCCTTGAAGTTATTATAATCAGGATATGGATAAAAATAGTCGTCGAAATGTATTCCGTCGAGGTCATACCTGCGCACCAGGTCCATAACAACGTTGTAGGAATGATCCTGCGTCCCCTTCAGGGCCGGATCCATCCACCAGTAATTCTCAACCTCGAGTTTCAGCACCAGGTCAGGACGTTTTTTTACGATTGAGGCATCAGTGGGCGGTCCCCCGGCGGGATGGTTTGCCCTGTAAGGATTGAGCCATGCGTGCAGCTCGATGCCCCTGGCATGCGCCTCATCTATCCAGAACTGTAACGGGTCATACATGGGAACAGGAGCTTTTCCCTGCTCACCGGTAAGGTAGTATGACCACGGCTCGAGGTCGCTCCGGTACATGGCGTCACAGTGTGGCCTTACCTGGAAAACGACTGCATTAAAGTTGTTTTTGTCCAACAGATCGAGCAGGGCGATGGCCTCGCTCTTCTGCTCCGCCACGGAGAGGCCGGGCTTGCTGGGCCAGTTAATATTGGCAACTGTTGCCACCCAGGCAGCACGGAACTCGCGCTCGGCTGAGGGTGTGCGGCCGGACGGGTCACCCGTCACGGCTTTTTCCGGGGTAGCACATCCGGCAATTACCATTGCAGTCAGCGCTGCAAATACTCTGAATAGTGATTTTCCTGCCATAGTGATAATGGTTTTGATAGTGGGCTGATACAAATATAAAACTCCTGCCCGGCTGGCATCGGTACAGTGACGAAAAATTATCAGAAGTTATACAACATATATCATACATATTAAGCAGGCAGTAGGCAAGAGGCAATAGGTTGACAATGCACCCTCGTAGAGGGTGAAGAATTGTAACAGCCTGATGCCCCAAAAACACCCCCGGGGGGCGGGTTGGCGGGGCCTGCATTATACAATTCTTATTGCGCTAGGAGCAATGTCCAATAATTGGTACTTCAGTACCTACACCAGCGTAACCTCTATCCCCTTCTCGCGGATTATCTGGACAAAGCTGCCCGGGGCATTCCTGTCAGTGATTATGTGATGCACCTTGTTCAGGTTGCCTATCTTGCCGAAGCCTCTCTTCCCGAACTTGGTGGAGTCGGCCAGAACTATGACCTCCTGCGCGGCATTGATCATATACTGGTTAAGATGCGCCTCGGCAATATTGCTTGTTGTCAGCCCGTGATCCAGATCCAGGCCGTCGATTCCGATAAAAAGCTTGCTGCACATCATCTCCGTCAGCAGTGATTCGGCATATGGCCCGATGACCGAGGCGGAGCTTTTACGCAGTGCCCCGCCAAGTTGTATTATATCAATATTGGGCTTGTAGCTGAGTATGAGTGATACCTTGACCGATGGGGTTATTACAGTGATCGGTTCTGTAATCGTGATGTGCTGAGCAAAGGTAAGGACAGTCGTCCCCGAGGCAATGATAATACGGTCATTTTTTACCAGCAGCCTGTTTGCCGCTTCGGCTATCCTCGTCTTCTCCGTAACCTGTACCTTTTCCTTCTCGTCGATGTGCCTGTCAATCGTCAGTGCACTCACCTGCCCTGCGCTTCCGTGACTGCGGATCAGCATCCTTCGCTCCTCCAGGTCTTTCAAATCCTTTCGAATCGTAACTTCCGAAACTCCCAACCGTAAGCTCAGGTCGTGCACTCTTACATAACCCTCCTTCTCTAGTTCGGCCAATATTATCTTATGGCGCTGAGCGATGTTCCTCATAATTACAGACCGTATTCCGGATTTATTGATTGCCTTTCAAAGGTAAAAACAAAAGTAAAATAAAACAAGAAAAATAAAGTCTTAAAAAAGATCAAAATATTACGATTTATTATTTTTTCTTTCATTTTTGTTTTGATTTAACGAATGCTTGTCCTAATTTTACCTTGTTTTTCTGACATAAATCATAATTAAGACATTATAACATTGGAAAGAGAAGATTTTCTAAAGGATTTGAAAGACACGAAGCGGGAGTGGGATTTCATAATCATCGGAGGAGGAGCTACCGGTCTGGGGATAGCCGTTGACGCGGTTACAAGGGGATACAGCACACTGTTGCTGGAACAGTCGGATTTTGCCAAAGCCACATCGGCACGCAGCACCAAACTGGTGCACGGCGGGGTACGCTATCTCCAGAAGGGGGATGTCGCACTTGTAAGGGAGGCCCTCCGCGAAAGGGGTTACCTTCGCCGCAACGCACCACACCTTGTGAAGAACCAGCGGTTCATCATAGGCAACTATAAGTGGTGGGAAAAGCCCTTCTACACAATCGGCCTTACATTCTATGATATGCTTTCGGGCAGCATGAGTCTGGGCCGCTCGCTTCCGATGAGCCGCAACAGGGTAATTAAATCAATCCCTCAGATCGTACAGAAAGGTCTCAAGGGTGGTGTTGTCTATCACGACGGCCAGTTTGACGATTCACGCCTTGCAATCAACCTGATGCAGACTGCTGTCGAGAAGGGAGCTACGGTTGTCAACTATGCGAAGGTGACGCAGCTGCTCAAGAGTTCGGACGGGAAGATATCAGGAGTTGTGGCGCACGATGAACTGGACGGAACCAACTTCACTGCCACCGGTAAATGCATCATCAACGCAACGGGCATCTTTGTTGACGAGGTAATCAGGATGGATAACCCTTCAGAAAAGCCACTCGTCAGGCCCAGCCAGGGAGTGCACCTCGTGGTTGACAAAAGCTTCCTTGGCGGTGATGACGCCATCATGATCCCGAAGACAAGCGATGGCAGGGTCATGTTCGGAGTGCCATGGCACGACAGGGTCATCCTGGGCACAACCGATGTTCCGGTTAAGGAGTTCGTCCTTGAACCGAAAGCCCTCGATGAGGAGGTCGACTTTATCCTCGAGACCGCCGGCCGATACCTGGAGAAAAAACCGAAGCGCAGCGATGTGCTTTGCGTCTTCGCCGGGCTGCGTCCGCTGGCGGCACCAAAGCACGGCAGCGACGGAGCAAAGACGAAGGAAATATCCCGCAGCCATAAACTGGTTGTAGCCCCCTCAGGACTTGTAACTATTACGGGAGGCAAATGGACCACTTACCGCAAAATGGCAGAGGATACAGTCAACGCCGGCATAAAGACGGGAAAACTCTCCTTCAGGGAGTGCAGGACAAGGAACCTGAAGATTCACGGTTATCTCGAGAATCCCGACAGGAATGACAGACGGTACATCTACGGGAGCGACATGAAGGAGATAGAGAAGATACAGAAGGATAACCCCTCCTGGACCGAGAAACTTAACGGGGAGACTGATTTCACTGTGGGTGAAGTCATATGGGCTGTAAGGAAAGAGATGGCACGTACTGTTGACGACGTGCTGGCGCGAAGGGTGAGAGTCCTCTACCTCGATGCAAGGCAGTCAATTGCCCTCGCACCGAAAGTGGCTGAGATAATGGCCGGGGAACTGGGCAGGGACAGGAACTGGGTGCGTCAGCAGGTTGACGAGTACACCGGGATGGCCAAAGGCTATGTAATGGCTTGACAACAAACGTAAAATGAAAAAACAGGGGAAGACCGGAAGAGGCAACAGCAATGTGATGACGGGAGTGATATCGCTCTGCGCTATCCTACTTGCCTCATTCATCATCAGTTCCTGCTCCCGCGGTGCCGGCACAGGGAAAGGCACGGGAGCCGGGGCTGATGAACCTGAACAGCCAAACATCATTGTGATTCTGGCTGATGACATAGGCTATTCGGATATCGGGTCCTACGGTTCCGAGATCCGGACTCCCAATCTTGACCGGCTGGCATCAGAAGGGGTACGCTTCACCCACTTCTATAACACTGCCCGCTGCAGCCCCAGTCGCGCATCGCTGCTGACCGGGCTCTACCCCCACCAGGCCGCTATGGGGCACCTGGCCACCAGGCCTCTGTGGGATGAACCGGGTTACCTTGATGACCTTAACAAAAACACCGCCACAATTGCGGAGGTACTCAGGGGTGCAGGCTACTCCACATACATGACAGGGAAGTGGCACCTTTACGGCATGAACGCCTCGAACCTGCCATCAGGATCAGACATAGACACAACAAACTGGCCCAGGCAGCGCGGTTTCGACCGATTCTTCGGTCACCTGAGCGGGTCATGCAGCTACTGGGATCCATTTACCCTACTCAGCAACAACACTTTCATCACGCCGGGCGAAGGGTTTTACTATACCGATGCTATCAGTGACACAACTGTAAAGTTCATCCGCGAGCACCCTGCCGGCAAACCCTTCTTCTTCTATGTGGCTTATTATGCGGCGCACTGGCCGCTCCATGCACCGGAGGAGGCTATTGCCAGATATGACGGTGTCTATGACTCAGGATGGGATTCACTCAGGGCTGAACGGTTTAAAAGACAGCAGGATCTGGGCGTAGTCACCCCGAACCACCGCCTCTCCGGCAGGCCGGAATCGATACCTGCCTGGGAAGACGAGACCATGAAAGAGTGGCAGGCCCGCCGCATGGAGACCTATGCCGCCATGATAGACGTCATGGACCAGGGCATCGGCAGAATCATAGCCGCCCTGGAAGAGAAGGGGGAGCTTGACAACACAATAATACTATATATGCAGGATAACGGAGGGTGTGCCGAGCCGGTGCTTACCAACAGGATGGCACAGCCACTGACAGACGAGCAGATGGTCCTGCAGCCCTATCCGCAGGACCAGGTACTGACAGTCAGAAAACCTGAATATACCCGTGACGGCCGTTTCATCCGCAGCGGCCGGGGAGTGATGCCCGGTCCGGCTGACACCTGGGTGGCATACGGTGAGGAGTGGGCTAACGCCAGCAACACACCGTTCAGACTCTACAAATCCTTTGTCCATGAAGGAGGCATTGCCACCCCGCTGATAGTGCACTGGCCGGATGGTATTGCAAAAAAAGGTCTCCTTGTTGACGAGCCGGGTCACCTGATTGACATCATGCCCACCTGCCTCGCACTGGCAGGCGTAAGTTTCCCGGAAGAGTTCAACGGCACCGGGTCATTTACACCGGAGGGTCTGAGCCTTCTGCCTGCACTGGCAGGCAAAAAGCTCAGCCGCGAATTTCTATTCTGGGAGCATGAAGGCAACAGGGCAATCCGGATGGGCAATTGGAAACTGGTTTCGAGGCTGAACACCCCGATGCAGTTCACCCCCGAAGATGAGAATTCATGGGAGTTGTATGATCTGGAGAAAGATCCGTCCGAGACTGAGGATCTGGCGGCAAAACACCCTGAAAGGGTTAAGAAGATGGCCGCAAAATGGGAAGAGGAGGCAGTGCGGCTGAAGGCGAAACCGTGGCCATGGGAGGAGAATGCCAGGAACCCTGTCCGATAACATGTAACAATTAATTAATGTTAAAGAAACAGGACTGACTGAAAGAAAGACAATATTTGACCGGCAATGTAGTGAAACCCTAACCTGACAAATGAACAACCTATGAT
>JAEYZD010000183.1 GCA_023430725.1 Bacteroidota bacterium
CAGCCCATGAAAGCCGTGAGGGATTATGAAAAATACTGTCAGAAAACCGGTCCCGGGACAGAAACAATGACTTCCGGGCGTGACGGAGAATGGCGCTGGAGCATCCATCCCGGCGGTTTTTATGTAAAATACGTTTTCTGACAGACCGGATTTTTTGTCTGACCACCGTAAAGAGTTTTGATGAAGCGGGGAAATTCAAATAACAATTCAGTACCATTAAGAGTGAAGACTATCTTCCGTTCACTCCGTCACCGCAACTACAGGTTATTCTTCATCGGGCAGAGCATCTCGCTTATAGGCACTTGGATGCAGCGCATAGCTCTGCCCTGGACTGTCTACAGCATGACAGGCTCTGAGGTGTTACTTGGGGTGGTGGGGTTTGCAAGTTCCATACCGTCGTTTCTGCTGGCACCCTTCGCCGGGGTTCTTATTGACCGATGGAGCCGTTACCACGTGATGCTTGTGACGCAGATCATATCAATGATTCAGGCAGGCATACTGGCATGGCTGAGCCTGACCGGCAATCTCGAAATATGGCATATAATCGTGCTGAGCGTGGCACTTGGCATAATAAATACATTTGATATGCCGGCAAGACACTCCTTTGTAATAAATATGGTAAACGGGAAGGAGGATATCGGCAACGCCATAGCGCTCAACTCGATGATGTTCAACGGTGCCAGGCTGATAGGACCATCGGTGGCCGGGATAATCCTTGCATCCGTGGGTGAGGGGGCCTGCTTCCTCATAAATGCACTCAGCTATATCTTCGTCATTGCCTCGCTGCTGATGATGAATGTGACGGAGACACGCGAAAAGAAAGAGAGGGTTCCCATGTTCCGGGAGATGAAGGAGGGACTCGACTATGTCTTCGGCTTTGCGCCGATAAAGCATATTATTCTGTTGCTTGGCCTGGTGAGTTTCATGGGGGCATCATACCAGGTGCTCATGCCTGTTTATGCCACGGAAGTGCTGCTGGGCGACTCCCACACATACGGCTTCCTGATGGGCGGTGCAGGTGCCGGAGCCCTTCTCGGGGCTATTTTCCTCGCTTCGCGCGATACGGTCCTGAGGCTGGGACGACTGATTCCTGCAGCAACGGCCCTGTTATCAGCAGGACTGATAGCTATCTCGCTCAGCTCTTCATTCTTTGTCTCGATGTTTCTGATCTTCTTTACCGGTATCGGGATGATGACCCAGACTGCCGCCAGCAATACAATACTGCAGACAATAGCCGATGAAGACAAGCGGGGGAGGGTGATGAGCTTCTACACGATGGCCTTGATGGGGACAGCCCCTTTCGGTAGTCTCCTAGCAGGATGGATGGCCAAATGGCTGGGAACACCGTGGACCATTTTCATCGGGGGGGCTGCCTGCCTCGCAGGGGCGCTGGTCTTTTACCGCCGTCTGCCCGAGCTTAAGCGGTTGGTGAGGCCTGTCTATGTGAGGATGGGCATCCTTCCGGAAGTGGCGGAGGGGATCCGGACCGCCTCCGAGCCCGGATCAGGAGCCTGATTATCTCCACACTGCCCCAATACACCTTTTCGTTCCGTCGGTAAAAGACCGGCTTCTGTCGGTGAATAGTGCCGGCCGGTCTAAAAGATTTTCAGCAGCTGCCTGCCCGTAATAGTTTTGTCTCATCATGTTTTACAAAATGAAGAGGATGAGAACGAAACGATTTATTACAGTGGCAGCAGCTATATTCATATCGTGGGTTGCCATCACTGCCCAGACGAAGAAGTGGTCACTGACTGACTGCATCGGGTATGCGCTGGAACAGAATATCCAGGTGCGGAAGGCGGGTGTTTCCGTAAGCCTGGGTGAGATAAGTCTTCAGCAGGCGAAAGATAATTTGCTCCCTTCACTTAGTGCATCACTGGGAGAAAACCTTGGCTGGCAAAATGTGACCGGTTCAGGAGGTGAGACTTCATGGACAGGTTCATCGCGCACCAGCGCCTCACTCAGCAGCGGGCTGACGCTCTTCAGCGGCTTTCAGCTCAGGAACAGGGTCAGGCTTGCAACGCTTGACCATAAATCACTGCAGTACAGCGCAGATCAGACAATGGAGAGCGTTTCCCTGAGCATCATGAGCGCCTACCTCCAGGTTCTTTACTCGGAGGAACAGGTCACGAATGCCCGTAACCAGGCGGAGGCTACCCGTGAGGAGCTTGCACTGGCGGCAGAGAGACTCACCCTTGGCGCCATCGCCAACAGCGATTACCTGCAGGTGAAGACACAGCTTGCCTCGGAGGAGTCCTCGCTGGCAACGGCAGTAAATAACCTTAAGATGGCAAAGCTGAACCTGATGCAACTGATGGAATACCCGGTTGACGAAACGTTTGAGATTGCCCGCCCGGATATCGATGCAATAATCTCCACCGTACCTGCTGCAGAGGCCGCAGCCGTTTATGCTGAGGCCCTTGCAGTCAAACCCCAGGTGAAAATAGCCTCGTTAAACCGGGAAAGCGCTTCACTGGATCTTGAAATCGCCAAAGGGGGATTCTTCCCTTCAGTATCAGTCAATGCCGGTATGAGTACCGGATTTACCCAGGCGGCAGAGATGGGTTCACAGCTTAAAAGTGGCTTCTCTCCGTCACTGGGTTTATCAGCTTCGATACCGATATTCCGTAACAATCAGAACAAGGCTTCTGTTTCAAGGGCAAAATACGGTATCACCACCGCGGAGCTTGACGAGCTCAATACGAGGAACCAGCTCCGGAAGGAGGTGGAGCAGGCTGTGCTTGATGCAGAGTCGGCACTCATCAGCTACCAGGCAGCATTAAACAGGTATGACGCCTCTGCTGAAACTTACAGTGTGTCAGAGGAGAAGTTCAAGCTGGGGGCGATGAACTCGGTCGACTTCCTGATACAGAAAACCAACCTCACTGCTGCCGAGAGCAACCTGCTCCAGGCCAAGTACGAGCTGGTTTACAGTCATAAGATTATCGACTTCTACAGGGGAGTCGCCTTAACATTCTGATATAATCAATCCGGTAAACATTAATAAGATGAAAAGAAAGAACATATTTATCAGCGGAGCAATCCTGACTGCCGTTGCTGCAACGCTGTTGTCAGTAAACAGCTGCAAGAAGAGCAAGACATACACTTTTGAGACATCGAAGGTAACAAAGGGTTCAATAGTCAATACAGTGACCGCCACGGGTACGCTTGAAGCGATCACGTCAGTAATTGTAGGCACCCAGGTCTCCGGGATTGTCGAAAAGCTTTATGTCGATTTCAACTCACCGGTTAAAAAAGGTCAGATCCTGGCTGAGCTTGACAAGACAGCCCTGAAGTCAAGTGTTGAACAGTCACAGGCAACGCTTGACAATGCAAAGGCTGAGGTGGAGTACCAGGCATCAAATTTTGAGCGTAGCAAGGCTCTCTGGGAAAAGAACCTGATTGCGAAGGCTGACTATGATCAGGCGAGATACAACTATGAAAAATCAAAGGCCTCGCTTAAGAACTCACAGGCACAGTATGACAAGGCCCTGGTACAGCTCAGGTATGCAACCATTTATTCTCCTATTGACGGGGTTGTGATGAACAGGGCTGTGGATGAGGGCCAGACAGTTGCCGCCAGCTTCAACACTCCGGAGATCTTTACGATAGCCCAGGACCTCACCCAGATGCAGGTGGAGGCTGACATTGATGAGTCGGATATCGGCATGGTAAAGGAAGGGCAAAGAGTGGAGTTTGAGGTAAATGCATTCCAGGATCAGAAATTCACCGGCACGGTGGAGCAGATCAGGCTATCACCTGTCACAACCTCCACCGTGGTCACATACACTGTTGTAATCAATGCGCCCAATCCTGATCAGAAGCTTCTGCCCGGGATGACGGCCGATATTGTAATCTATGCGGAGGAGATAAATGATGTGCTCACCATGCCATACAAAGCCGTGAAGTTCACACCTGAGGCTGATTATCTGGCCCGGGTGTGGAAGGAGATGGCTTCAAAGAATGGGATGGCCGGCGGAGCTGGTATGCCAGGAGGCGCCGGCATGCCCGGAGGCACTGCCATTCCAGGAGGAGCTGGCATTCCGGGAGGTACCGGCCGGATGCCCTCTGGCATGAGTGGCACAGGAGCACGCGGTGTCACCGGCACCGGGGCAGGCATGGGAATGCAGGGCATGCCCGGCGGTCAGATGCCTGAAGGATTCAAGTTGCCTGAGGGATTTAAAATGCCAACCATGGTATGGGTGAAGGATGACAAGGGAATCCACCCGGTACCGGTAGAACTCGGATCGAATGACGGAGACAACACTGAAGTGAAATCGGGCTTGGAAGAAGGTACCGAGGTCGTTACGAAGATGACAATCGCATCCGCGAAGGAGAAGAAGGAACAGGAAGTAACTTCCAATCCTTTCATGCCAACCCCTCCCGGAAGAAGAAATACTCAAAGCACATCAGCGGGATCAAGAACAACTACATCTACACGCAACTGACGATGAAGGCAATTATAGACATATCCTCATTAAAGAAGGACTATTACGTGGGGGAGGTGACTGTGCATGCCCTGAGAGGTGTCGACCTGAAGATCAGACAGGGTGAGTTTGTGGCAATAATGGGCGCCAGCGGCTCGGGCAAGTCGACTATGCTAAACATTGTTGGCTGCCTGGACAGGCCGACGGAAGGTACATATCTCCTCGACGGAGTGAACGTGGCGGGTATGTCGAAGAACGAAAGGGCTGCGATACGCAACCTTAAGATAGGCTTTGTCTTCCAGTCGTATAACCTGCTCTCGCGCACCTCGGCGCTTGAGAATGTGGAGTTGCCGCTGATGTACAACCCGCTGATAAAAGCCAGGGAACGCAGGGAGAGGGCTATCGCTGCACTGGAGGCTGTGGGCCTGGCTGACAGGATGGGACATATGCCCAACCAGCTCTCCGGCGGTCAGCAGCAGAGGGTGGCCATAGCACGGTCACTGGTAAATGACCCCGTGGTGATCCTGGCCGATGAGGCCACCGGTAACCTTGACAGCAGGACATCATACGAGATCATGTCGCTGTTCCAGGATCTTAACGCCAAAGGCAAAACCATAGTCTTCGTGACGCATGAGCCTGACATAGCCCGCTGCATGACACGCAGTGTCGTTTTCCGTGACGGGCATATCATAAGGGAAGAGGAGATAAAGAACCGCATCATTGCCGGTGAGGTGCTTGAAGCAATGCCAGTTGAAGAAGATTAAAAAGTTACCAGGATGAATATTGGAAATTTGTTGAAAGTAGCGCTGAACGCGCTTAAGCGCAATAAGATGCGTTCATTTCTGACTATGCTTGGCATAATCATCGGAGTGGCATCAGTCATAACAATGCTTGCCATTGGCCAGGGATCAAAGAAAAGCATCCAGGATCAGATAGCCAGCATGGGCTCGAACATGCTTTTTGTAATGCCCGGAACAATGAGAATGGGAGGGGTGCAACAGGGCAATACCAGTTCGCAGCGACTGACAGTGAATGATGTCCTAGCCATAAAAACCGGGTGTGATGCCGTAATCGCAGTGTCGCCTGAAGTGAGAAGCAGCGGTCAGGCTGTCTACGGGAATTCAAACTGGCCCACGACTATTTACGGAGGCAACGAGGACTATCTTGATATAAAGAGCTGGAAGGTCGTCAGCGGACGCAATCTGACTGACACTGAGGCCAAAGGATCAGCAAAGGTGTGTCTCATAGGACGTACCGTGGCTGATGAACTCTTTGGAGAGGGGATTGACCCTACAGGTGAGACATTGCGATTTAAAAACATCCCGTTTAAGGTCATCGGTGTACTTGAAAAAAAGGGGCAGAACAGTTTCGGACAGGACCAGGATGATGTGCTGATTGCCCCTTACACCACCGTTCAGAAGAGAATTCTTGCCCAGACCCATATACAGTCAATCCAGATGTCGGCCCGCAGCGCTGAGGAGTCCGCCCTGGCGCAGACACAGGTGGAAGAGGTGCTGAGACGCACGCACAAGCTGCGTGAAAATGATGACGATGACTTCATGGTCAGGAGCCAGGAGGAGCTGTCAACCACCATGACTTCCGTAACTGACATTCTCACAATCCTGCTGGGTGCCATAGCAGGCATCTCGCTCCTTGTCGGTGGCATCGGGATCATGAATATAATGTATGTCTCAGTCACAGAACGCACCAGGGAGATCGGACTGAGAATGTCTATCGGCGGGCGGAGTGTGGACATACTCCTTCAGTTCCTCATCGAATCAATACTGCTGAGCGTCTTCGGGGGGCTGATAGGGATATTGCTTGGCTTTGGCGCATCATCAATTGTGGAGGCATTCACATCATGGCCGATAACTGTAATGTGGAGCTCGGTGTTCCTTGCTTTCGCGGTATGCACTGTTATCGGTGTCTTTTTCGGTTGGTATCCCGCACGCCGGGCAGCCGAGCTTGACCCCATAGATGCACTGCGATTTGAATGATTGAACCGGATTGATTAGCTTTGATGATGATATGAAGAGTGATACAATAACACGGAAAAGGAAGGGGTTGCCTGTACTGCTTCATCTGACAGGCTGGATAATACTGTTCATCCTCCCGCAGTTCCTGATTTCAGGCGGATTGTTCAAGGATGAACGCACCACCAGAATCGTTCTTTTCAACACGCTGATATTCCTGATTCTTTTCTATACAAACTATCTGTGGCTTGTACCGCGCCTGGCGCAGAAGAAGAGGTGGTTCCTGTTCCTGTTCCTGGCGGCAGCCCTGATCGTGGCGCTCGGTTATGCCTCAGGCAAGTTTTACGAGAATCTCTTCTCCCCGCCGCCCGAGGTAAGGGAAAGGATCAGTGAGACGGAGCAGAGGCCGCCGCGTGACGATCACAACAGGCGCAGAGGCGGCGGGATGGCACTCTACAATTTCTTTATCACATCATTTCTCGTCTCCGGCTTTGCAGTTGGCATCAGGTATGCCGAGAGCGCCGTAAGGAAGGAGGAGGAGATAAAGGAACTGGAGAAGGAGAAGCTTAACTCTGAGCTAGCGCTTTTAAAAAACCAGGTCAGCCCCCATTTCTTCTTCAACACGCTTAACAACATCTATTCTCTCATTGAGATAAACGGGAAGGATGCACAGGAGGCCGTGCTCAGCCTCTCGAAGATGATGAGATACATGCTCTATGAATCAGAACAGGGCAATACACGGTTGAGCCGTGAGATCGAGTTCATGAAGGGATATATTGACCTGATGAAGCTCAGGCTCAGTGGCCGTGTGAGACTGACAGTCAGTTTTCCCGAAGATTACGCGGATCAGGACGTTCCGCCGCTGCTTTTCATCCCTTTTATCGAGAATGCCTTCAAGCACGGGGTCAGCGCTGCCGGAAGCTCATTCATTGATATAGCATTCGGAGTTGACGAAGGGATGATAACCTTCATAGCGGCCAACAGCATCGGCGGAAAGGGATCGGAAGGGCCACAGGCAGCATCAGGCATAGGACTTGACAACGTACGCAAGAGGCTTGCCCTGCTCTATCCCGGCCGCCACGACCTGAGAATTGACCGGCAGGAATCGGCCTTTACAGTTAAACTGACAGTCAGAAGCTGATACTGCAGGCAGATGACAAGGGTTGTTGCCATAGACGATGAGCCGCTTGCACTGAAGCTTGTGAAAGGCTATGTTGAAAAGACTCCCACGCTGGAACTGGCCGGGGCTTTCGACAACCCGGTTGAGGCAGTGGCCTTCATTCAGTCGGGCGATGTTGACCTGGTGTTCCTTGACATCCAGATGCCTGACCTGACTGGCACCGAGCTGGCACGGGTAATTGCCGGGGGTCCGAAGGTGATCTTCACAACGGCTTATGAGAAGTATGCCCTTGAAGGATTCAGGCTCGATGCCGTTGACTACCTCCTGAAGCCTTTCAGTTATGCTGAGTTTCTGAAGGCTGTGCAGAAGGCAGAAAAGCTGATTGCCGCAGAGCGAAGCCACCTGCCGTCACTGGAGGTGAGCAATGACTTTCTCTTCATCAAATCCGAAAGCCGGATCCGCCGGATTAACTTTTCGGAGATTCACTACATTGAGGGGCTGAAGGACTATGTCAAGATATGGCTGAAAGAGGAGAAGAAGCCTGTCCTCTCGCTCTCCACCCTGAAGGCGCTTGAGTCCAGGCTTCCGTCTGACCGTTTCATGCGCGTACACCGTTCATTCATCGTCAACCTTGAGACTGTGAAGGTCATCGAGCGGGGCCGGATCGTCTTCGGCGAGGTGCGCATCCCGGTCACCGAACAGTACATTGAGAACTTCCGGAAGTTCCTCGACAGGAACTTTATCTGAGTACGTTTATATCCCGCGGGAATACGGGCCTGTCATTTTCACCTCAGCACGAATATTACCGGTACCGAGAACCAGACAGGGACCGGAGTACCGTCCTGCTTGCCGGGCTTCCACTTTGGCAGGCTGCTGATCACCCTCAGGGCTTCTTCGTCAAGCAACGGGTTTGCACTGCGGGTGACCTCCACCCTGGAGACATCCCCGGTACTTCCTACAACAAACCTCAGCAACACAGTCCCCTGTATTCCGTTGGCTGCGGCATCCGGAGGGTAGACTACATGCTCCATTATATACCTCATCAACGCCTCGTTTCCACCCGGGAAAGAGGGCATCTCCTTTACCAGCGTGTAAGGCTCAGGGTCAACAGGGACAACGGGATCTTCCGCGGTGAGATCCTCAGGGAACACCTCGGTGGCTGCTCCGTCACCGATTACCTGGTTAAGCTGGTCTGCTGCCATGAGACCTTCGCCTGTAGCAAGATCGTCAATCACCACTTCAGGGGGGACAAACCGCAGGTCATTCATCGCCTCCGGGGGAGCCTTCGGGGCAGGAGGAGCCTCGGGAGGTGCGGGCGGAGTAAGAAGAGCCGGGTCTGGCATAGCGACTACATCAATCATTCCTCCCGGCGTAAATTCTACCGGATCATACGTAAAATATGGCACCAGGAAAAAGGAGGCGCCAATCAGCAGCCCGGCCACGAGTGAGATGCTCATGGTGGAGGCATACCGCCTGCGCAGGTCATAGGCACCGTACTCCTTGTTACGGTCCCGGAAGATAATATCATCAAACCCGGGTGCCTTTTCTTCAATCCTCTTCATAATTTCAAGATTTAGGTTTATAAATTAAATGAAGAGGCGCCTCTTGACTTATATACATCAAAAATTGTACCACGAACGTTTAACAAAACACAAAATCATGATATGTGTCATTTATTTGTGAAAGCTGCATACTATCTTTGTCGGCGATATGAAAACAATTGCATAACGAATAAAAACAGAGATTAAATGAAAGCAAGATTTGCACTTTTGGTTCTTCTTCCGCTGGCGGCGGTTATGATTTCAGGATGTGAGAAGGAGAAGGAGGATCCATCGGTTACCCTTGGCGCACAGGCGAACACGACAGTTCCGGGTTTCTACTCGGTTTCGCTGGATAAGAGATATACAATGAGCCAGGCTGCTGACAACGCTGATGCGGTAGACATTTTCTGCTTCTATGAAGCTGAGACCGGCAACAACATAGCACTGGCGTCACCCGGCTCAGGTATTACGGATATTTTTACCGGTGATGACATGCCTGACAACTGGACTGTAAAGAATACAACCTTCTTCTTCCAGACTGCTCTTACGGCAGCGCAGTTTGAGGCTGTTCAGAACGGTGACGCGCTGATTGAGACCTCTTTTGACAGCGACAACGCCCGCAGGAAGGCCAAGGATGTACAGGTTGGCCAGGTGTGGGCATTCAAGACCCAGGACGGCACCTACGGACTCCTTAATGCAACAGCGGTCACACAGGGAACGAACGGTACCGTGACCTTCCTCATCAAGACCAAATAGTCAGGTCATGCTCTTACGGCTTAAGGCAGCAGTGCTTCTGCCCTTACTGGTGCTTGCCGGATGTACTCCGGAAGAGCCTGAGACCACTCCGCTGGTGCTGCTCAAAGGGGGCGGTACATACACGGCCGACGGTTCAGCGGTGGCTCCGGGAGGAACTCTCCGGTTCGGGCTTTCGGTATCGGGTGGCGGCGGTGCCATAACCAACCTTGTTGTCAGGAGAATCTCTGACGGGGTGGCTGTGACTGAAGCAGACAGAGGAATGTACATCAGCTACGGCGGTCTTGATACTACCCTCACCTATACAAGAGGCTACGGTCAGGCTGAGAAATGGGTCTTCTCGGTGATGAACTCGCACCGTGACACTGCCTCAGCCTCTCTTACGGTACTCAGGGGAGCCGGCTCGGCATGGGGAGAGATATACTATCACCACTCCATAAGGATAGGACTGCAGGAGAACAGCTCACTGCCTCATTTCGTCGACCTGCACTCCGGCACTGCCTGGGATGCTGCCGGTGTTGCGGGACATGAAGCTGAGGTTGACATGGCTGCGTTCTGGTACCTTACCTCGGGCACCTCGTCACCAACACTGACATGTCCGGCTTATTCCTCGGCGCTTACATATTATACGCTCTTCGGATCATGGAGCGTGAAGAACCAGACGATGTACGACTATTACACATCCGACAACGACCTGGTCACTCCGGCACAGTTTGAGCTTGCTGACAATGACAGCCTGCTTGTAAATGCATACCGTCCCGGCAGCGTCAGCGGACAGTCGAAGTTTGCCTACACCGGAAAGGTGGTCCCCTTCCGTACCGCTGACGGCAGGTATGGGCTCCTCAGGGTCATCCGTGCAGACGAGACGCCCTCAGGGGAGATGGAGATAGCTGTCAAGATCCAGAAATAGATTCAGATTCAGGCGAAATGAAGGTCGCTGCAAAGATCCGTAAACAGATTCAGATTCAGGTGAAATGAAGATCGCAGTCAAGATCCAGAAATAGATTCAAATCCAGGCGAAATGAAGCTCGCTGTAAAGATTTTGAAACAGAATACATTAAAACCATCAATAGTGAAGCCCTACCGATTTATTATCTCTGCAATACTCTTTCTGGCCGTTGCCGCCGGTGTCTCTGCCCAGGGTACAATTACCGGGAGAGTCACCGGCGCTCCGGAGGGCCGCCCTCTTTCAAATGCTGCTGTCATCCTTGACGGTGTCAGGGGAGTTACTACCGGAAATGACGGGAGGTTCCTGATTGACAGGGTGCCTGCCGGCACTCATTATGTCGAGGCAAGGATACTCGGCTATATTGCGGTGACTGAAACGGTGACTGTTAAGGACGGAGGTACGGTGACTGTCGATTTCGCCCTCGGAGAGGACCTTATCGACGCAGGCGCCGTTGTTGTTACCGCAAACCGCGGGGCCAGCCGCATTGCAGATGTCCCTTCACGGGTCACCCTTATCAGTTCTGCGGCTATTGCCTCACGGCCGGCAGCCACTGTTGATGAGATGTTGTCAACAGTGCCAGGACTGAACATAAGCAGGTCATTCGGTATCCTGTCACACAAATCGAGTGTCACAATGCGGGGCCTAAGCGGCAACGAGCAGGCCAGGGTGCTTGTGATGATAGACGGGGTTCCGGTGAACAAGTCGGACGGAGGATCGGTCAACTGGAACCTGCTTGACCCAGCGATTGTGGAACGCATTGAAGTGGTCAAGGGACCCGCTTCGTCAATGTACGGCAGCAATGCCATGGGAGGGGCCATAAACATCATCACCCGCAGACCCTCCGGCACACTCTCAGGGAAAGTCACAGCAGGTTACGGCACCTATAACACCTTCTCAGGGCGTGTGAGCCTCGGACAGAAGCTGAATCCCGGAGAGGATAAAGGATTCTATTACCGGCTCAACGGCTTTTACCGTCAGAGTGACGGCTATATAACACAGTCGGAGTTTGACCAGGCTGCCAACCCGTACGTGGTGGCTTCAGATATGCAGGAATACTCCGCCAGTCTCAAGACAGGCTATAATTTCAGAAAGGGGGAGTTCCTGGAGGCCGATTTAATTGCCTACAATGACAGGCGAGGTACCGGTGAGCTTGTATGGCAGCCTCACGGCAACACCACTGACCATGACACCTGGCAGTTCAGAACCAGGTACAGCCTTGAACGGGACCGTCTTTCTGCAGACATGAGCTTCTTCTGGCTTAAGGAGGACTACAGGAAGGTCAATGAGTATCTGAAGGACGATTATACATGGTACAACGTGCTCTCGGAGAGGGTTGATGCCGGGGTTCTTTCATCGGTGTCATGGGAAGCGGGGAGCCGTCACCGGTTATCCGGCGGCCTGGACCTGAAGGCGGGAAGCGTTGATGCCGCTGATGTTTATTACACCTCCACGGATATCGTCTATAACAGGGGCAAAATGCTGAGCTCAGGGGTTTACCTCCAGGATGCGTTCTCAATTGTGCCTGAACGCCTCTCCCTTACCGCGGGTATCAGGTACGACCTCTCAATGTTTCGCGACGGCGCCTTTTATATAGATACCCCTTCCGCCGAGACAGTATTCATGAGGAATATCGAGGAGCGTGACATGGATAATGTGACGTGGGGGGCGCTCAGCCCGAAGCTGGCACTTAACTATACCCCGTCTCCCGCTACCAGGATATATTTTTCTGCCGGACGGGGATTCCGTCCGTCGGTGCTCGATGACCTCTGCCGGTCGGGCCGTATCAGGGGCGGCTTCAAGCTTGCCAGTCCCGATGCCTCTCCGGAGTACCTGGCCAACATCGAAGCCGGGGCCGACTTCGCCCTTGCGAAAAAAATAAGAGCTTCACTGTCAGCATGGTATTCGCAGGGCAGGGACTTCCTCTATTATGTAAACACGGGTGACTCTATTGACATGGGATACGGCCTCAGGCCGATACTTGTCCGTACCAATATCCCGCGGGTGGATATCAGCGGAATGGAGGCCGAACTCAACTGGCCCGTCATCCCGGCGCTGATGCTAAGCGCCGCGTACGGATACAGCTATTCGGTTATTTCTGACTACAGGCCTCTGGATGAGGCTGATCCGATTGACCTGACGGGCAAACATCTGACCGATGTGCCGTCAGCAACCCTGTCCCTTTCGGCGCGTTGGAACAACCGGTTTGTGAATGCCGGCCTTGTGGCACGCTACCAGGATGCCATGTGGGCCAATGACCAGAATATCTTTGATGAGGTGATCGGGAGCGACCGATACCCGGCGTACACCACGGTGGACCTGAAGCTTTCAAGGGTTTTCCTGGAGAAGATCTCCGTTGACCTGGGGGTGCAGAACATTCTTGACACAAAGTTTTATGACAGCAAGGGTGCCGTCTGCCCGGGAAGGTTTATCACCCTGGAGCTGGGATATATTTTCTGATTGTTGATGCCGGTCCCGGGAAATTAGTTATCCGGGAGCCTTTGTTCATTGTTGTGACGGGTGCCTGAAGCAGCTTACCAGGTGGTCATTTACAAGGCCGGCAGCCTGCATGAAAGCGTAGCAGATTGTTGAACCCACGAAAGTGAATCCTCTCTTTTTAAGTTCCTTGCTGATCAGATCCGAGAGAGGAGTGCGTGCCGGTATCTCGGCCAGGCTTTTCCAATGGTTTACAACTGGCTTGCCGTCAGTGAACTTCCAGATCCAGGCATCAAAGCTTCCGAATTCCTCCTGTATCTTCCGGAAGGCAATTGCATTGCTGATTGCTGACCTTATCTTCAGTCTGTTACGGATAATGCCTTCATCGTTGAGCAGCTCCAGGTATTTGTCTTCGCCATAACGGGCAACAATGGCAGGATCGAAGCCTGCAAACGCCTTCCTGTACCCTTCGCGCCGGTGCAGGATTGTTTTCCAGCTCAGGCCGGCCTGGGCGCCGTCAAGCACAATATGTTCAAACCATTTCTTGTCATCATGAACCGGCACTCCCCATTCAGTATCGTGATAAATTATCATCAGGGGATCGCCTGACGGCCAGCTGCAGGTATTGTTCATCATAACCCGAACCTCCATGAAAACTTGACAAGAAAAACATTGTGAGGCTTTGTATGGCCAAACAGCGCGTCTGCCTGGGAACCCAGGTCAAACATGCCGTCGCCTGTGGAGTATTCACGTGTCTGGGACCATACGATATAGGCGGTTGAGCCGGGCAGGAACTCCCATCGGACCACCAGGTTATGAAGGAACTCACTAACTGTGAAATCGGGATTCCGGAAGGTGTAATCAGCCCAGGAATCCTGGTTCTCATCAATGCTGTATGAATTGTCACCGCTGAGGTATTGTATCTGAGCCGGGCTGAAGATCCCGGTCCGGTCAGCGAACTGATCCGCAGCCGGATCAGTCACCTGCTTGAACTCGCTGTATTTGCCTGACCCGAAAAAAGGCTGGCCCCAGTACTGAATTGTCAGGTCCGGGGTTATGTTATAGTCGACTCTGAGGGACATGCTCAGGATTTTCTGATCTATTGAGCCGAATATGTATCTCGGGGTGTAAACTCCGCTTGTCAAAGACTGGGTAGTGACATACTGTAGACTGTTTTTTGTCCTGCTCCATTCCGGCTCAATACTGAGGGTAAGGGTGTTAACCGGCCGGTACTCCACCTCGAGGCTGTAGTTGTAAGAAGTGCTGACATCTTCAAATGTCCTGTGCAATGAGAAGTCGATCTCCCCGCTCAGTTTTTTACGTGAGTCGGTGTCAATTCCTCCTCCGATGTACATGTTACCTGGCATCTTCATTGTCGGGCCTCCTCGGAGCATCAGGTTATCTTTCTCAGGGCTGTTGATCTGGCCGCTGAGATATGTTCTCCAGAGGTTTTTGTAACGTGCAGACCATGAGCCTGAGATACCCACCAGATTGGTACTTCCCCCGAAATCCATAAGGTGTATCAGGTTGGTACCGAAATTCATGCTGTTAAATATGCTGAAGGGCTTATAGATATTGTAATTTATTACCCCAACGCCAAGGTACTGGTCGGCAACCTGCATGTAACCCGCATCATTCAGTTCCAGGCCCGGCGATTTCCAGGCTGACAGGTAAAGGAACTGCCAGTTTCCGCCTATTTTTCCCGCCATCAGGTTGCCCCCGGTTCCGGAGAGTGATGTGCGGGTCGGATCATATTCCGTATAGCCGGAGCCCGGCCGGTTGAAATTATGGATTACTGAACGCTGGGTTCGTGCAATCATCTCCTCTGTCCCGGTGACGTTGCTGAAAACGGTACGTAACCTGAACATATAGTTCATATTGCCGAAATACTGGGTGAAGTCGAGTCCGCCCGTCGTGGCTGATTTATGGAAGCGGTTCTCAGTGGTTTCGTCGAGCTGACGGATTGTGCTTGTAACCATTCCGCCGATGATTGTTTTTCCGCCGTTAAGATCCTTCTGGACCCGGCCTACTGCAAAATTGGACAGCGGCTCAGCTGTACTGTATGTTGTTTCTCCGTTAGTTTCGTTATAAATCCGGGTATTCACCTGTGCCGTCACTGCCTCGATTGCTCCCACGGACAATCCTCCTGCAGACTTACCGGTAAGTTTGGCCGCTCCGATAATCGGGGTAAAGGATGGAGTCCATCCGAATTCATTGTCGTAGGGGGTGTAGCCCAGAGTGGGTCTTCTTCCTATTCTTCTGGAATAGAACAGGTTGTCATTACCCTCATCACCGTCACCTATCCCCAGCCCGTAAGCGGTTATATTTCTCCCCTCGATGAAAAACGGCCTCTTTTCACTGAAATAGGTTTCAAATGCAGTCAGGTTCACCTCAGACGGATCAGCTTCCACCTGGCCGAAGTCAGGGTTCAGTGAAAGGCTGAGGATCATGTTGTTTGTGACACCGATCTTGGCATCAAGCCCTGCGTTGGCCCTGAGATTTCTTCCGTCATACCACGGATTGCCCTGCTCCCCCTCATATGTTTCCATGCTGGTAACACCAAACGGTGTCAGGTCAAACAGTTTCCTTGGTTTTATATTGTTCAGACCCTTAAGCATACCGGCATTGTGAACCAATCCCGAAGCATTCCTGGCAATTGGCTGCCACATGTGGGTCCCGGCGTTTCGGTATATATTCCTGAATACTTCTAATCCCCATATCTGCTCAGGCTTGTCGGAGAAGCGCAGCTGTGTCAGGGGTATCCGCATCTCCGCAGCCCATCCCCAGTCATATATGCCTGTCTTCACGTACCAGATCGGGTCAAATGTCTCATCCTCACTCATCCCGTCATCGGTCCAGATGAGATCACCCTTTACACCGGAGGCGCTTACACTGAAGCCAAAGGCAGTACGCTGATCAAAGTAGGAATCAAAGGCTACGGTTACCTGGTCTCCGTCAATATCATCACGCCTCGTCATCCGTGACACTATGCTGTCAGGTGCAGTGTCATACAACCTGATGGCGATGTATATGTTATAGTCGTCATACAGAAGCTTGAATTCAGTCTCCTGGTTTACCGGAGCACCTTCGGCCGGCTCATACTGCCAGAATCCGCCTGACCATTCACCTTCTGTCCAGGCAGCATCACTCAGATCACCGTTTATGACCGGGGGATTAGCCGTCCGGACGGTATGGTAGACTCTCTTTTCATACTCCTGTGCAGGGAGGAGAAGTGTCAGACATGAAATAAGAAGCAGCAGAACGATTCTCATAACAAGGGGTTTCAGGACAGTAAGGGAAAGCAAATTTAAGAAAAAACCAATTCTTTAGATATTGCTTCTGTCAAAGTGCAAAAAAAATGAGCGGAGGGAGTCAATCCCTCCGCTTTCCGGAACCTGCAATATGCGGAATGCCTCTGTAAGAATAGGTTACCGCAATCCAAACCGGTATGTAAATTTCAGAAGGAAGACATCATAAGGTTTCTTCGACGTGTAGAGATTGTCGAGGTTCTGCTCAAGAGAGAATGACCCGGTGGAGTCACTGTAACTTCGGGTCTGTGACCAGACGAGGTAGACTGTTGATCCCGGCCTGAACTCCCACCTAAGGACAAGGTTGGAAAGGAACTGGTCATAGTTGTTGTCAGGATTGTCGAAACTGTAGTCAATGGTGCCGTCCCTGTTCTCATCAACAAGGTACATGTTGTCATCTGCATCATACTCGATCTCATTATCGGCAATCAGATGGTACCTGTCCTCCAGCTTTTCTGCCCCGGGGTCAGTTACAGCCTTATACTTGCTGTAGTCCATTGCTGCCAGGAACGGTTGTCCCCAGTACTGTATGGTAAGGTCGGGGGTGATATTGTAATTCATCCGAAGAGACAGGCTGACTATCTGCTGGTTGATCTGAGAAAGGATGTAGCGGTCTCCATCATTGGTTTTTGTAACGTACTGTAATTCATTTCTGTTTCTTGAATATGAAGGGTTGACTGTAGCTGTGAACGACTGTCCGGGTTTTACAGTGAGGCTCATCCCTGCCGAATATCTCTCTGAGACATCTTCACTGCCGCGGGCTGCGTTCGCATAGACTGTTGCATAGACCTTTCTGGAGCTGTTTGTTCCAAGATTGAACCAGCCGTTGACCGAGGAGGGGTGGAGCATGGAAGGACCGCCACGGAGGAGGCTGTTTGAAATTGAATTTCCCTCGTAATTCCCTCCGAAATTTGTCCACCACAGGTTCTTGAACTGTACATATAGGCTCAGGTTTCCGCCTGTAAACAGGTGGGTGCCACCGAAATCCCAGCCGGTCCAGTAATTGGCGTTGGGTCTTATCTGCCTGAAGATGCTGAAGGGCTTGTCAAACCGGTACGCAGTCCAGAGTCCTGTGATAATGGCATCTGCACTCTGCAGGTATCCCACATCATTCAGGTCAAGTCCCGGTGATTTCATATACATGAAGGTCATGAAGTTCCAGCGTCCCCCGACTTTCCCTGCCTGGACGTTTCCTCCGAAGCCGTTCAGTGAAGTACGGTTCGGATCGACTTCCACATAGTCTGCATCAGGCCTCTGAAAATAATGGACTGATGAGCGCTGCAGCTTTTCTATGGCTGCTTCGTTGCCGGTCAGGTTGCTGCCTGCAGCAGATGATGAGACGAACCAGTCACGATCCTCTCCGAAGTAGTGAGTGAAGTCTATTCCTGCCGTGTTAGCGTTGGTAACGAGTTCGTCAATGCCGGTACCATCAAGGAAGCGGTGAGTATTTGTGAAGGCTCCTCCTATGATTGTCTTGCCCCCGTTGAAATCTTTCATTACTCTGGATACCAGATAATTGGTAAGAGGCTCAACAGTCTGCCATGATCTTTCTCCCATGTTGTCAATCTCTGCTTTTCCTTCTGCTGTAATCGCTTCCACAATACCTACTGAAAGCCCGTCTGGTGTTTTGCCGGTGAGCTTGGCGGCGCCGATAATGGGTGTCACTCTTGGCATCCTTGCGAACTCGTTATCCTCTGTATCGGCCCAAAGGTGCGGGCTTCGTCCTATTCTCCTCGAATAAAACAGGTTATCAAAACCGAGGTCTCCGTCGCCGAGGCCGGTACGGAAGCTGGTTATATTGTTTCCCTCTATAAAGAAGGGTCTCTTCTCTTCGAAGAAGGTTTCGTAGGCTGTCAGGTTGACCTCGGAGGGGTCTGCCTCCACCTGTCCGAAATCAGGATTGACAGTAAGGTCAAGGGTCATGTTGTTCGTGATCCCGAATTTGGCATCGAGGCCCCCGTTATATTTCCATGCTCTGCCGGTTGAGAACGGGTTTCCTGCTTCGCTTTCAAAGGTCTCGAGGCTGCCGACTACGAAAGGAGTAATGTCAGCCTGTTTCCTTGGCTTGATACCTGTCAGGCCTGTCAGGCTTCCGAAGTTATGCACGATGCCTGAAGCATTTCTGTCAATAGGCTGCCATACAGACATCTCCTGGTTCCGGAAGAGCCGGCGGAAAACCTCCATCCCCCAGACTCCGTCATCGGTTATCCTGAATCTCAGCTGTGTGAGGGGTATGCGCATCTCGGCAGCCCAGCCCCAGTCATACATATGTGAGCCGGTATACCAGATGGGATCCCAGGTGTCATCTTCAACCTGCCCGTCACGTGACCAGATAAAATCATTCTTGACCCCTGCCGCGTTGGTGGTGAAAGCGAAACCGGTCTGTTTGTCATTGTAGCTGTCAAGGCCAATCCCTACAAAATCGCCGTCCCCGTTATCCCTGCGGGCGATGCGGCGTACAATGCTGTCAGGATAGGTGTCCCATGCCTTGATGGCTACATAGATGTTGTTGTCGTCAAAAAGGACCACAAACTCTGTTTTTTGACTCGGAGCGGCGCCGTTGCGGGGCTCGAACTGTGTGAATTCGCCCTGCCAGGTGCCTTTCAGCCAGGCATCGTCTTCGATCGAGCCGTCAATGACAGGGGGTGAGGTGGTGTAGGTGGCGTTGTAGATTCTTTTCTGTATTGTATCCTGGGCGCCGGCCAGCATGCATAGTACCAGCAATGCAGTTATCAGTGCAGTTCTTTTCATGGCGTAATGGGTTTATTTAAAAATGCAAGTCCGGATTAAAGACTGATATCGGTTGCATTATGCTGCATCTCCGGAGGTTTTTGCAGAAAAATCAAACCTGATTCCAGCCGATGGCGGATTTTAACCGGTGGATGGCGCAGGAGTGATTCCCGCAGGTTAGTGATCAGATAAATTCGTAGCTGTTGCCGGTATGTGCCAGGAATCTGAACAATCCTTCCCGGGGAATGATCAGGGATGCAGTGTTGGTGTTGGGATGAAATGAAAGACGCTCATAACCGAGCAGAGCCTTCTCTATGAAAAGATGTACGTGATGGGAATTATCATTGATAAGACCAAAGGGAGAGACTGAACCGGGTGTGAGACCGAGGTACTGCATAAGTCTCCTGTCTGAGGCGAAGGAGAGCTTCCCCTGCCGGAGCTTCTGTTCCAGTTCCCTGATGTTAAGTTTTGATGAGTGATGTAGAATCACCAGGTAATGCCTGTCCCCCTTGTGATTGCGAAAGAAAATATTCTTGCAGTGACCTGAATCGATGCCTGCCCAGTATTTCATGGCCTCCTCAACCGTTGGCACGGGAGGATGCTCGATATAATCATAGTGTATCTGCAGGGTATCAAGCAGAGTGTACAGTTCCGCAGGTCCTCTCAGAGGGTTCATCCTGCCTTGGGACAGTATTTGAAAGGCATCTCGCAGAGCAGTGAGAGGTCCTCACCGGCTTCGCGGAGATCAATATCCTCCTCGTCATAATGCCATTCCACGCTGACCGGGACTCCTTCATTATTCAGATCCCTGAGCTGGGTGAATATGTC
>JAEYZD010000156.1 GCA_023430725.1 Bacteroidota bacterium
GGTCATCACCGGTGAAGCGGACAGGTTTTGAAAAGATCAGAAGAAATATTGATTTCGTTGATCACCGGTCACCGGACGAGAGGTGACATAATCAGGGCCAACAGCTATGAGATCTGCTCAATAACCCGGATTATCTGAACAGAGGTGCTATCCGCTCCGGGTTGCCGTCGTTCGGGGCCGGCACCAGGTCAAGGATTCCCGTCACAATATTATAAATATCAACATTATACAGGGTGTCAATGCTGAATCCTTTCTTAAAGGCAGGCCCCTCGGCATAGAATATCGAATGCATATCGCTACAGTGCCAGTCGTATCCGTGATCACCCTTTGAGTAACGCCCCGGTTCAGCCCTGAGCCCTGCTGTCCAGCCCGGATCGGCAATAAGCACTATTTCCGGAATGCGCGGATGTGTACCATATTTCAGATGTGCCGGCAGATTCTCCTTCGCGTAAGCCTTCAACCCGCGCTGCATGTTAAGCAGGAGGAGCACACTGTCCCGTTTACCTGCAAATGGTTCAATCGCCCAGACGGGATTGCCACCGTAGATCCTCTTCACCATTGTTTGAGGCAGCGTGTCAAAGATGTAGTTGTAACGAGAGTCATCCACCTCCGTCATACCATGGTCCGAAAGGACAATCAGGTTGATGTTTCTGCCATATGGAAGCTTAGCCAGTCCTGTGCGGAGAACACCCAGCAGGCTGTCAAGATTCCTGACAACGTCACCCGTTTCAGGCGAGAAGGGACCGTAACCATGACTCACAGCATCAGGCTCCTCAAAATAAAGGGTTACAAGGTGCGGCCTCAGGTTCTTTGGCAGCGAGAGCCATTTGATCACTGTGTCAACACGGTCACCGAAGGGAACTTCCTCATCATATGGTTTCCAGTAATCAGGCTGGATGCCATGTACCGGCGCCTCGGAGCCAACCCAGTAAAATGAGGCCGACTTCATCCCCTGTTTGCGTGCAGTAACCCACATAGGCTCACCACCGTAAAAGTCACCGTTGGAAACCATTCTCCGGTCACCGATCCTGTAGACAAGATCAAGATCAGGGGCATAAAAGCTGTTGTTTACCAGCCCGTGATGATCAGGGTAGAGTCCTGTTGCAATTGTGTAGTGGTTCGGGAATGTTTTAGTCGGAAACGACGGTATCAGCCGTTCTGCCATCACACCCTGCCGGGCGATAGCGTCAAGGACAGGCGTGCCGTGAATCGAGTCGTAATCCCATCGGAAGGCATCAAGTGAAACCAGTACAACGTATGGTTTGTCACTCCCCGGCTTAATGTTGCTGCAGGATGAGGGCAGAATTGCGGCAAAGACTGCCAGGATCAGGTATGTGAAAATCTTCATCAGTTCTGTTTACTGTGTTTTCGCTTCTGATTTTCCTGATATTTTATCAACTATCAGGGCTATTGCCCCGTCACCGGTCACATTGCACGCAGTACCGAAACTGTCAACTGCAATGTAAAGGGTTATCATCAATCCTATCATCTGCTCGTTGAAACCAAGAATACTTTGAAGTATTCCGACTGCTGCCATGATGGCACCTCCGGGTACGCCGGGAGCAGCAATCATAATTATTCCCAGCATGAAAATAAAACCGATGAATGCGGCTATGTCGATCGGAATCCCGAAAAAGTACTGGATTGCCAGCGCGAAACCTGCAATTTTCATAGTACTCCCGGCAAGATGGATTGTGGCACACAGAGGTACAGTGAAAGAAGCGATTGTTGGATTGACCTTATTGTTTATTGCACACTGCAATGTGACAGGAATTGTCGCTGCCGACGAAGATGTCCCAAGGGCGGTCGCATATGCAGGAAGCATCCCTTTCAGCGCTTTCATGGGGTTCCGCCCCGATATTGCTCCTGCAATCATGAACTGTATTATCAACAACAGGACGTGAAGAATGAAGATTACAATTATGACCTTCAGGAACAGCATTATTACCGAGTAAACCTGGCCCGAAACGGACATTGAAAGAAACATGCCGAAAATATATAGAGGCAGAAACGGGATAATAATGTTTTTAATAATCATTGTAATTATCTCCCTGAACTCCAGAAACGATTTCTGCAGTGTGTCGCCTTTCAGGAATGTTATGCCCAGACCTATGCAGAATGAGAGGATCAGTGCCGGCATCACATCCATTACCGGTGGCATCCCGATTGTAAAGAAGGGATCTATCTTAATCTCCTCTATTCCGTTCAGCATACCGGTATCGATCCCTTCGGACAGGATATGAGGAAACACCGTCTGGCAGGAAAAAAAGGTGAAGAAGCCCGAGAAAAGGGTCGAGATATAGGCAATGAGGGCTGTAATAGCCAGCAATTTCCCGGCACCCTTACCCAGTTCACCAATTGCAGGGGTGATGAGCCCGACGATAAGAAGCGGAATGATGAATGAGAGGAAGTTGCCAAAAAGCGAGTTGAATGTTGCAAAAATCCGGGCAAACCAGACAGGGGCAAACAGTCCGACAATAATTCCGAGGATAATTGCAATTACCACCCGGCCAAGGAGAGGGATTCTGGAGAGTTTCATACTGTACAAATAAAATAAGTCCGCTAAAGCTACTAATTTTGGGTAATCAACTATAGGGTCATCATGAAGAGTTTCATCCTTTCAATCGTACTGGTTGCTGCATTTCAGTATGCGGCGGCCCAGAAGGAATATGCGCTGCTTGTAATCGACGTGCAGAACTTTTATTTCCCCGGCGGACGGTCTGAGCTGGTTGAGCCCGAAAAAGCTGCAGACAAAGCAGCCTTGGCCATCAGTCACGCCAGAGCCACAGGTAATCCGGTAATCTACATTCAGCATAAGTCAGCAGCAGGCATGGAGATCAATGATATTGTGAAACCGGCTGAAGGGGAAAAGACTTTTGTAAAGGAGGAGGTGAACAGCTTCCTCGGTACCGGGCTGAAGGAGTATATTGACGGCATGGCCATTGACACCCTCGTGATCTGCGGGATGCAGACACAGATGTGCGTGGAGGCGGCAGTGAGGGCGGCACATGACTTCGGATACGCTGTGATATTGCTTCATGACGCCTGCGCCACCCGTGATCTGAAATTCGGTGACCGCGAGGTTGCCGCAGCCGATGTCCATGCATCAACACTTGCAACCCTGAAAAGTTACGGAACAGTATTTTCGGTTGCTGAATGGATAGAGACGGAACAGGGGAAGAGGCATCACTGACGGTCAGTAGTTAAACGGATCTGTCATCAGCGGGATGAGGTTGACATGGAGAGGAAAAATGAGCAGGATCCTCACAAAGAGTAATCATAAGCCAATTTTCTGATATATGTTTAAAGGGGGATGGAAGAGGTTTGACCTTGTTATACTGGCAATCGCACTCTTCAATATTGCTGTCAGGCTGCTCATATATGACAACCTGGAATATCACCGTGATGAACTTCTCTATCTCTCACTGGGGCAGCATCCCGATTTCGGGTATGCCACCGTGCCGCCGCTGATAGGGTGGGTCAGCTGGCTGCTGCAGCATCTCTTCAGCAATTCTCTCTTTGCCATCCGGCTGTTTGCATCCGTGCTGGGCGGGGTAATGATCTTTCTCGTTGCCTCCATGGCCAGAGAACTTGGAGCCACACGATACGGTGCAATCCTGGCTGCAACAGGACTCACTGTCTCCGGGTTTTTCATGAGGACTTTCTTTCTCTTCCACCCGGTACATCTTGAGATATTCCTCTGGACACTTTGCCTGCTGATGATTATCAAATATATAAATACAGGCAAGGGCTTATTTCTCATACTTTTCGGTGTGGCTGCCGGGTTTGCGCTACTTAACAAATACCTTGCGGGACTTCTGTTCCTGGGGCTATTGGTGATTATCCCATTTACCAGGTATAGAAATATATTCACCAACAAGCATTTCTGGTTTGGAATGATTGCGGGTGCCCTGATCTTCCTTCCCAACCTGATCTGGCAAGCCTTGAATGGTTTCCCGGTATTCAACCATATGTCAGAACTGTATGACACACAGCTCGTGCACATGAATGCCGGATTGTTTCTCATGGAACAGCTCTTCCTTCCGTTCGCCGGATCAATCTTTACGGTAGCCGGCCTGGTCTTTCTGCTCGCATCCCGCGAAGTCAGCAGGTTCAGATTCCTGGGACTCCTTGCCCTCTTTGTCGTTGTCGCCCTGTTGCTTCTGAAAGGAAAGAGTTACTATACTCTCGGAATCATGCCTGTGCTTATTGCAGCCGGCGGCGCTGCATATGACAGGTGGCTCCGGAACAGGATACTGAGGATTGCCTTCCCCCTGGCTGTTCTCCTGATTGCTCTCCCGGGGGTGCCTGCAGGATTACCTGTCTGGGACAAGGATGGGCTCAGGAAATATTTCAGTGACCTGGAGGAGAAGTACGGGTTTGATTTTGGCAGGCGGTTCGAAGACGGCTCAATCCACTCGCTTCCACAGGACTATGCCGACATGGTCGGGTGGGAGGAGCTGACAGCACTGGCTGACAGCGCATACAGTATGGTTGAAGACAGGGAGGCTGCACTAATCTACGGTGAGAATTACGGCCATGCCGGTGCAATTACGATCATCGGCAGGAAGTACGGCCTGCCTGAAGCAGTCAGTTTCCACGAGAGTTTCAGGTACTGGTTTCCGCACGAATTCCCGGTGGAGATCAAGTCACTTATCTATATCAACCATGAACTTGGTGCAGACGTTGCCCAACTTTTTGCCGAGATCCGCCTTATCGGGAAAATCTCCGACCCCGATGCACGCGAATATGGCGCCTCTGTTTACCTGTGCGAGTATCCTCTTACCAGCTTCAATGATTTCTGGAGAGAGCGAACCTCATCCCTCCGCTGATCCGGATTAAGGATCTTGCAGAGGTTTTGATACTGGTTTCCTCAGAATGATCTTACCGGTCTTACCTTAAGCGGAACATGTTTGCCCTGGAATCCCCTGTAGCCATCGCTGAAGAAAAAGGTTTCCATGAATGACATTCCACTGTCATATTCAGAAGAGGTCCAATAATAAACATCATAAGTGGAATCGAATCCTCCGATGAGGGTTCGGTTCAGAAACATCATATGCAGCTCATCCTGGCTTGGGAGGTACCAGTCGGAATAGCCTCCGAGTACAAGATCAAAGCAGGCCTTTGCAGCATAAGTACCCTCACCCTGGGCAGTTACAATGGCAGTTGTATTTGCATTGCCCGTCCCAATTGCGGTTGCCGTTGCCCCTGTCACAATCAGGGTGCCGTTATACCATGGATACAAAGTTGCAAGATCCGTAGGTGCTGCGATGATACCATGAACCTCACCGGGAAGATAACCGGGATCCCCCTGCTTCAGGATGTATGCAATCTTTCCACCAAGGTACTCGTCACCGACGGCCAGCGGATTTGTTGTAAAGTTAAGCTCATTGCCGTAGGCTGTCCCAATACCGTTGGTTGCATAAGCCCTGATATAATATGTTGTTCCGGGGTTAAGTCCGGTTATATTGCTCGTGAAGATGCCCGGTCCCGCACCGTCAGTTGTAAAATTGTCATCAATTGCCGGATTTGCATCAGTGCTCCAGCATATTCCCCTGGCAGTCACCGGCGAACCTCCGTCCGAAGTGATCTCCCCTCCGCTGACGGCAGAATTCTTTGTTATGTCTGTAGCTGAAACTGTAGCAATCACAGGTGTCGTCTCTGGCGGCTTCTTTTCACATCCTGTTGAAATACTAAAAACAAGCACTAGAAGTACCTGTCCTCCAAGCCATAGCTTCATTCTTCCTTTCATTTCCGGTTTATAATAG
>JAEYZD010000074.1 GCA_023430725.1 Bacteroidota bacterium
CGAGCGCCGCAACCACTATGCCTTCCATTCGGTCAACAGCCCCGTTGCGGGCTTCGACACCGACCGAGAGACATTCCTGGGCATCTATAACGGTTTTGACCATCCCGAAACTGTCTTTTCCGGCCGGCCCCAAAACAGCATCACCCATGGCTGGTCACCGGTGGCATCCCACTGCCTGGAGGCTGTCCTTGAGCCGGGTGAGGTGAAGGAATACATCTTCGTCCTTGGCTATATCGAGAATCCTGACAACGAGAAGTTCATCGCTCCGAAGGTGATCAACAAGGTCAGAGCCAGGGCAATGATCGGCAGGTATGACACTTCCGGGAAGGTTGATATCGCCTTCGCGAAGCTGAAAGAGTACTGGAACAGCCAGCTCTCCGTCATAAGCCTGACCCACCCTGACCCGCGCCTCGAGAGGATGGTCAACACCTGGAATCCATACCAGTGCATGGCAACGTACAACTTCTCGAGAAGCACCTCCTATTTTGAATCGGGCATTGGCCGGGGGATGGGATTCCGCGATTCCAACCAGGACCTGGTGGGCTATGTCCAGATGATTGCTCAGCAGTCGCGCGACAGGATCATTGACATCGCCTCCACCCAGCTGAACGACGGCAGCGCATACCACCAGTACCAGCCCCTGACAAAGAGGGGCAACGCCGAGATCGGCGGCAATTTCAACGATGACCCCCTGTGGCTGATCTTCGGGGTGGCTGCATATCTCAAGGAGACGGGCGACTGGTCAATACTTGACGAGACGGTGCCGTTCAACAATGATCCGGATGATGCGGCAAGCCTTTTCGAGCACCTGCGCCGCTCCTTCATGCACGTTGTGAATCACCTCGGACCTCACGGACTGCCTCTGATTGGGCGGGCGGACTGGAACGACTGCCTCAACCTGAACTGCTTCTCTTCAAATCCCGATGAGAGCTTCCAGACCACCGAGAACCAGAAGGGAGGCCAGGCGGAATCGCTGTTCATTGCGGCAATGTTTGTGCTTTATGGTGCTGATTTTGTTACAATTGCACGTCGCAGGGGCGAGACTCAGATGGCTGATGAGGCCTCAGGGCATATTGATGCGATGGTCAGGGCCGTCAATGAGCATGGCTGGGACGGCGACTGGTTCCTTCGTGCATACGATTTTTACGGACGTAAGGTAGGCAGCCGTGAGAACGAGGAGGGTAAGATCTTCATTGAATCGCAGGGAATGTGTATCATGGCGGGGATCGGGCTTGACGACGGCAGGGCACTGAAGGCGCTGGCATCAGTCAATAAGCACCTTGCATGCGAATACGGAATTGTGCTTAACAACCCCGCCTTTACGAAATACTACCTCCACCTGGGAGAGATCTCCAGCTACCCCGAGGGGTACAAGGAAAATGCAGGCATTTTCTGCCATAACAACCCGTGGATAATAATTGCCGAGACACTTGCCGGCAACGGACACAGGGCATTTGACTACTACAGCAGGATAACGCCCTCATACCTGGAGGATATAAGTGATCTTCACAAGACTGAGCCATATGTCTATTCACAGATGATAGCAGGCAAGGATGCGTTCCGTCCCGGGGAAGCCAAGAACAGCTGGCTCACAGGTACGGCCTCGTGGTGCTATTATGCTATCACACAGTATATCCTGGGGATAAGGCCCGATTATGACGGGTTGCTGGTTGACCCGTGCATACCTCCCGAGTGGGGAGGATTCACTGTCAGGCGCAAATTCAGGGGAGCAATCTACAATATCGAGATAGTCAACCCCGAGCGTAAGTCCAAGGGTGTCTGGGAGATCACGGTTGACGGCAGGAAGGTCGATTCGTGCATCCTTCCGGTCTTCCCCGAAGGCACCGAACACAATGTGAAAATAACAATGTAACGTCATGAGAATAAACAGACTGTTTCTGATCCCATGCACCCTCCTGGTGCTTGCTGGCGCCGGTTGTGGCAATAATGCGATGACAACGGCGAAGCTTGCAGCCCCCGCCGATACTGATGCCATCCTGGTGAACCAGGCCGGTTATCTGCCCGGCGCAGAAAAAGTGGCCCTTGTGAGGGCAGTAGCCGCGAAGTTTGCCGTAATTGACGCTGTCACCGGCAAAACCGTTTTTGAAGGCATTGCCGGAGAACCCGCCTACTGGGAATTATCGGGCGATACAGTCCGCTCGGCCGATTTTTCTTCACTGAAGACCGAAGGCACTTACAGGATATGCATCGGTGATTCTGTGACCTGCTCAGCACCATTCCGCATAGGCAGCGATGTATATAATGAGATCGCGAAGGCGTCCGTAAAATCATATTATCTCAACCGCACCGGGATTGAGATCACGGAGGAATTCGGCGGCAAATGGGCACGTCCTGCCGGCCACCCTGATACGGCGGTGATCGTGCATGCCTCCGCCGCTTCGCCGGGCAGACCTGCAGGCGCAGTAATCTCCAGCCCCGGCGGGTGGTATGACGCAGGCGACTATAACAAGTATATCGTCAACAGCAGTATCACAAACTATACACTGTTGCTCTTCTACCAGATGTTTCCGGAATATTGCAGGTCGCTTGACCTCAACATCCCCGAAAGCAGTAATGACATACCCGACCTGGTAGATGAACTGCTCTGGAACCTGAGATGGTACCTGACAATGCAGGACCCGGCTGACGGAGGGGTGTACCACAAACTGACAAATCTGAATTTCTGCGGATTCGTGATGCCTCACGAGGCTACTGACCCGAGATATGTTGTGATGAAGAGCACGGCTGCCGCGCTTGACTTTGCTGCATTCACCGCCATGGCACACCGTATCTTTGCCAATGACCCGTCAGAGGAGCTAAGGACACTTGCCGCCACCTGCCTCGAGGCATCCGGAAAGGCAATGAAATGGGCAGAGGCCCATCCTGATGTGATCTACAAACAGCCTGCTGATGTAAGCACCGGCGCCTACGGCGATGACAACCTCTCCGACGAGCTCTTCTGGGCAATGGCAGAGAGGGCGCTGGCAACGGGATCTGTTCCGGGGCCGGGCTTCCTCGACGGTGTTGCGGCTGTGACCCCGACGTGGAACCAGTCGGCAATGCTGGGACTAGTCTCCCTTGCACTCAGCGGTGATGAAGCATTTGCGACTCTGCGGCAAAGAGCCGCTGAGATGATCCTCGGTTATGCTGACGCCCTGCTGGAGAAATCGCGGGTCAGTCCCTACCGGATCAGCCTTGACAGGTTCGACTGGGGTAGCACCTCAGATGTTGCCAACCAGGCCATGATTAAAATCGTTGCAATGAAACTTTCGGGCAGCGACAGGTTCCTGCCATCCGTTCAGGCCGATCTGAACTGGCTGTTGGGAACGAATCCGACAGGATACTGCTTCGTCACCGGGTTCGGAACTCTTTCGCCGATGTTTATCCATCACAGGCCTTCAGGCGCTGACGGTGTTCCTGAGCCGGTGCCTGGATTCCTTGTGGGCGGTCCGAACATTGTGGTAATGAATGACTGTCAGCCACCTGTTGAAAGATCTGCATTCCCTGCGAAGTCATACTCTGACGTGGAGTGCAGCTATTCCACAAATGAGATCGCAATAAACTGGAACGCCCCGCTTGTGTTCCTGCTTGGCGCGATGGACAGCATGCGGCAATAACCTCTGCCGGAAGAGGACATGCTGCCCAACATTTTCTGATTCCCTTCAGAACCGGATCCAAATGCATAACTTAGTGGATCAAAGGAATCATAAGATGAGCACAAGAAGAACCTTTATCAAACAGGGCGGACTGACTGCAGGAGGTATTGCCACGGCAACAGCACTGGGAGCAGCCGTAATACCGGCGGATGGCAGCTTTTACCGTGATCGCGGCAGAGCCGATGGGATCAGGATCAGCAAGATGTTTGTCGAACCCCTCAGCATCGAGATGGATCCCTTCCCGATTGCTCTTGGAGTGATGACACATCTTGACAATGCCTTTGTAAGGATCGTCCTCGAAAACGGTGTCGAAGGGTACGGAGAAGCCGCACCTATCATGACTATCAGCGGCGAGAATCAGCAGACGATTCTCGGTACGATTAACAGCTGCCGGGAATTCATTGTTGGCCAGGATATAAACAACTACAGGGCAATCTCATATACACTTAAGACAGCATTCTGGGCACAGGCGACAGCCAGGTGTGCAATCGAAATGGCCCTGCTTGATGCATATACAAAAACCCTGAAGATCCCATTCAGCAGGTTTCTGGGAGGTACTGAAACAAGAGTGGAGACCGATTACACAATCGCCATTGTGCCGGCCGAACAGGCGAAGAAGGAGGCTATCCAGCTTGCAGCGGAAGGGTACAGGGTGATAAAGACAAAGGTGGGTACCAGTCTGAAAGAGGATGTTGACAGGGTTCTGGCAATAAGGGACGGCGCCCCTGACTGCGGAATACTTATTGATGCCAACCAGGGTTATTCGCCGAAGACTGCTCTCCGTTTCATCAACGAGGTGGTCGGTCATGGCATTTACCCGGTGATGTTTGAGCAGCCGGTTCACAAGAACGACCTGGCCGGGATGAAGTATGTCCGTGACAACACCGAGATCCTTGTGGGTGCGGATGAATCGGTATTCACCCGTGCTGATGCAATCAACATTGTGCGGACCGGTTGTGCCGATGCAATCAACATCAAGCTGATGAAGTCGTGCATCATTGAGGCACTGGATATAGCTGCCATAGCGCGCAGCGCGAACCTCAAGCTGATGATCGGCTGCATGGTTGAGACCAACCTTGCGCTGGGGTGCGCGGTTCATTTTGCTGCAGGTGTGGGAGGGTTTGAATTCATTGATCTCGACCCGTCGTTTGATATCTCGGAGTGTCCGGTCAGTGGTGGCCCCGTTTACAGGGCGCCTTACTGGACCATTGGCCCGGAGCCGGGGCTGGGGTTTTCATCCAGGCAGTAGGCAATAGTGAAGAAGGTCGCAGATCTGCAAGAATTGTAGGGCAGGAAGCGCGTCATATCCACGCAGGTCATAGACCTGCAAGAATTGTAATACAGCAGCTTAGTGCCAATAATGCAAACTTTCAGTCCCCCGGCCTGAGATAATCCCCCAGCGCCGTCACATACTCAGCAAACTTCTGACGCCCCAGACCGGTGATTGCACACATCGTCTGAGGGTAACTCTCTCCGAAACTCTTCTTCACCGAGATGTAACCCGCATCCTTCAGCTTCCCTATCTGAACACTGAGATTGCCCGCTGTCGCTTCGGTCTTCTCCTTCAGATAGCTGAAATCTGCACTGTCAACACTGATAAGTACCGACATTATCGCCAGCCTTAGCTGCGAATGCAAAAGCGGATCAAGCTCCCTGAACGGTGTCATGGCTGCCCCTTTTTCTGAGAAGATAACCCGGAACAAGATACCCGATAACCATTGCCACCGGCATAGTCAATCCTGATACTGTGTCACCGCCGAAGTGAGCAACCAGTGCAAGAATCCAGAAGGCTCCGGCACCCCACATCATCGGCCGGAACTTCATAATGACGCCCGAGATCAGCAGTGGCATCCCTGCCATCAGCAGCATATATTTGGCGACGCTGCCCGTTTCAAGAGGAAATACAATAAAAAATACAACCGAGGCAAAGAGAAAGGCAATCCAGGTCCAGACGTAAATTGCCGTGCCGTATGTATACATCCTCTCTTTCTTACCCCTCGCAAAACCGTAGGCGAAAGAGACAATCGCTCCCGGGATGACAAAGAACCATACATACCATGAGTTCGTCCATCCGGCATATTTCCACAGCAGAAATTCCGACAGGCTGCAGGCAAAAATCAGCCAGCCCCAGAGGAGCAGGTGAAAACTCGCCTGGGCGATACTCACCCTCGTCTTGTTGATCATTTCAGTGATGACCCTGAGGCTCTCCTCCCCTGTCATCAATTTTTCTTCATTTTCCATGGCTTTTGTTAATTTTACAATCAATATTCAAGCAAACAACTTGATACAAATGTAAACTAGTTTATGTTATAAACCTAATTTATTTGAAGGATTTTTATCCGGAAACAGGTTTCGCGCTGTATCGTATTGTTTATCTGTAATTTATAAGATTGATAAAAAATCATGGGAGTGATCAGGATTGAGGACATGGAGTTTTATGCCTTTCACGGGCATTACCGCGAGGAACAGATTGTAGGTAGCCATTTCATGGTTGATGTGACCATTGAGACCGACACTGACAAAGCCGGGAAAAGTGACGAACTGCATGACACCCTCAACTATCAGACGGCATACCTGATTGTAAAGCGGGAGATGGAAAAGACCTCCAACCTGCTGGAGCATATTGCCACCCGGATACTGAATGCCCTGTATGATGAAATGACAGGCATCGGTAAGGCTACCGTGAGGGTTGCCAAGCTCAATCCGGTCATGGGTGGCAGGATCGGCCGCGTCAGCGTGGAGGTCACAAGATAAATCGTCAGACATGCCCACAATTCCGACGGAGCTCCGGGTGATACGTTAATGCATCATTCCCGTCAAAAAAGTATCACAACAGCATTTCGTGCCCTATTTCCGTATATTTTTGTACGTTCTATTTTATACAGCAAATGAAAGAATCTGAAGAGATAATCAAACCCGAATCACAGCACTTCATAGAGCAGGCCATTGAGAAGGATCTTGCCGAGGGAAGGAACGGCGGACGCATCCATACCCGTTTTCCGCCCGAGCCTAATGGTTACCTCCATATAGGGCATGCGAAGGCAATATGCCTCGATTTCGGCATGGCCGAAAAATACGGCGGGAAGTGCAATCTCCGGTTTGACGACACCAATCCGACAAAGGAGGATGTAGAATACGTCGACTCCATCAAGGAAGACATTCAGTGGCTTGGATTCACGTGGGAAGACCGTGAGTATTACGCTTCGGATTATTTCGGGAAGCTGTGGGAATTTGCCGTGTCACTCATAAAACGTGGGCTGGCATATGTTGATGACCAGAGCGCAGAGGCGATCTCTGAACAGAAGGGGACCACTACGCAGCCAGGAAAGGAGAGTCCGTACAGGAGCAGGAGCATTGAGGAGAACCTCAACCTTTTCTACCGTATGAACGAAGGTGAATTCGAGGAGGGGAGCCGCGTGCTCAGGGCCCGTATTGACATGGCCTCCCCGAACATGCATATGCGTGACCCTATCATTTACCGCATACTGAATACCCCTCATCATCGCACCGGGACGAAGTGGAAGGTCTATCCAATGTACGACTTCGCCCACGGGCAGAGTGACTACTTCGAGGGTATAACCCATTCGCTCTGCACACTTGAGTTCGAGGTGCACAGGCCTCTTTACGACTGGTTCATTGATCAGCTGAAGATAGACGATTACAGACCCCGCCAGATCGAGTTCAACCGCCTGAATCTAACCTATACCGTAATGAGCAAACGGAAGCTGCTCGAATTGGTTAAGGATAATGTTGTCAGCGGCTGGGATGATCCGCGTATGCCAACGCTCTGCGGGCTGCGCAGGCGCGGATATACGCCTGAATCAATAAGGCGCTTTGTGGATCTCATTGGCTACACAAAGGTCGAAGCCATAAATGATGTCTCCCTTCTCGAATATGCCGTCAGGGAAGATCTCAACAAGCGTGCTCCGAGAGTTTTCGGTGTGCTCAATCCACTGAAAGTTATAATCACAAACTATCCTGAAGGGGCAACCGAGAATATGGAGATCCTCAATAATCCGGAGGATGAGACTCAGGGAACTCGCCTCGTACCCTTCAGCCGCGAGATTTATATTGAGAAGGAAGATTTCCTGGAGAATCCACCTCACAAGTTCTTCCGGCTTGCACCCGGTCAGGAGGTACGTCTCAAGGGAGCATACATAATCAAATGTACCGGTGTGAAGAAGAGTGATGTGGGTGAGATTGAGGAGGTGCATTGCACAATTGACCCGGCAACACGCAGCGGAGGTCCGGATTCGGACCGCAAGGTCAAGGGCACCCTTCACTGGGTATCGGCTGCACATGCTCTGGATGCAGAGGTAAGGCTCTATGACAGGCTCTTCAGCGATGAAGATCCCTCCGGTCACAAGGATGTTGATGCCAGGGAGTTTCTTAATCCCGGTTCACTGTCTGTGCTCACCGGATGTAAGGTAGAGCCTTCGCTGGCAGGATCAGGGCCACTCACCAGGGTCCAGTTCCAGAGAATCGGTTACTTCTGTACCGACTATGACAGCCGTCCGGGGAAACTGGTGTTCAATCGTACGGTTGGATTGAAGGACAGCTGGGCTAAGCAGAACAAGTAGCAGCCTCATAGGACCGTCAGGCATTCAATCCCGGCTGAAGGATTAAAAAAGTATAAGTTTCAATAATAAGTTGGAAATTTTATATATTTGCAGCCTCAAATAACTGTCCCGTGGTGTAATTGGCAACACGTCTGATTCTGGATCAGAAGAGTTCAGGTTCGAGACCTGACGGGACAACAAGAATATAAACCACTTACGATATGCTTTGTAAGTGGTTTTCTTATTGTGACACCCAGCCTGATCAACGCTGAACAATGTTCAGAACCTGATTTTTAAGGTTGCTCCGAGGTGCGGGCTATTTGCCTGATAATTGTATACAACACACGGAGCCAGCTCCATACTGACTCCATCGAATGAACTGTTAATCATCCCATTTATTCTTTTAACCCTTGAAGAACCTGTAATCAGTAGCGGCAACCCCGCAACAGTTACAACCGGACCAATGATCATCATGGCCATTCCGGCACCAAACTGATTTTCGGTTCCGCCACCGACAGCACTAACGGCAAGTAAATACCCGGAGACAGCAGCTACAGGACCAGCAATGGATAAGACTGTCCCTGCCTTCTTTTGATTTTTAGCCTTTTCAAGGTAAGAGCCCAAATCTTCCCGGGACAATTTTTCAAGGTTTTGAGTTGAATATTTCCCCTGAGCGTGACCTGTTAAAACAAAAACGAAAGTCAGCAGAATGTAGCATGCCATTGTTTTCATAGTTTGTCGGGTTAGGATAACCGGTGTTTATTAATATTCAGAATATTTCAGGTTCAGATTTAATTAATCTATATCCGAATAATCAAACAAACAATTTGAAAGCAATTTTGTTAATCAGACAAGAGTAAATTTATCTGAGAACTACCTCCAATTCCAATCCATCGCTTGTTGCTAATATTTTAGATATTTAGAAATATGAAAAAGGTAAATGTCAACAAAGTATTTACATTCATCCAATCTGGATTAATACTCCTGATTGCTTCCGGATGCAATAAAGATGAGCCTGTTAGAACGGTAACAGATATAGACAACAATGTTTATAAAACGGTAAAAATCGGGAATCAGGAATGGATGGGGGAAAACCTGAGGGTTGAACGATTCAGAAATGGCGATTCCATTGGAACAACAAATACTCCGACACAGGACCTCTCTGCTGTTGTAGATCCAAATTTTCAATGGTCATATGAGGGAAATGAAGATAATGCAATTGCATATGGAAGATTATATACATTTTATGCGATAACCGATTCTCGCGGGATCTGCCCTGAAGGATGGCATGTCCCCACTGACCAGGAATGGACTATTTTAATCGAATCCTCGGGAGGTGATAATAATGCCCAGCAAATACTAAGAGAAAACGATTTTAATCCGCAATATGGCGGATTACGCAGTACCTGGGAGTTTTATGACCTGGACCTATACGGTCATTTTTGGAGCAGTACCCCGGTCGAAAATACTGTCCCGGGTGCAATGGATCAGGTATATATAAGAACGATGGCACCCGGAGCAACACTTGTGTACAGGAGTTACAGATATAAAAAAAGTGGAGCTTCTCTCAGATGTGTTAAGGATGAGTAGCAAACTTCAGATTTCGTCGGGGGGCAAAACTAATGCTTATCCGCGGCAGACTGCCTCACCTCTTCAATTCCTCAAATCCTCTTCCGTAAACACCCATGACGTTTGCCACGGTGATAAATGCCTTGTCATCAATATGCTTTATGATGCGGTATAAGTCACTGGCTTCGTTCTTTCTCACAAGTGTTATTATTACCTTCTGGTTTTCCTTTGTGTACCAGCCAGTTCCTTCAACCACTGTCACTCCCCTGTGCAGCTTCTGGGTTATCTGATCAGCTATCGTGTCAAAATGCCGCGAGAATATGAATACCTGAACTGACTGCCTGTTGCCTGAAAGTATTGTGTCAAGGGTATAAGCCTGTATTGCCATTGTAACAAAACCGTATACCATGGTCTCAACCCTCTGTGCCGGCTCAAGATCTGTGAGTATCAGGTATGATGACCCGATTATTACCACATCACAGTACAGTATAACCCTTCCGAGGCTGATATTGCGGTATTTGGTAACTATCATTGCTATGATGTCCGTACCGCCAGTGCTGCCCCCCTGGGTAAAAATGATGGCCAGTCCTACCCCGCACAGACCGCCTCCGATAAGTGCAGACATGAATTTCTCCTGAACCACGGCATCAGGGATCAGCGGCTGCAGCACAGACAACATTGCAGCGCCAAGCAAAATCCCGTAGATCGATTTGATTCCGAAGCCGGCCCCCAAAATCTTCAGTCCTATGATTATAAGTACTACGTTTATTGCGAAGTAGGTGTAGCCCATCGGTATGCCGGTGGCATAGAAGATTATGGCAGCAAGCCCAGATACGCCACTGCCCGAGATCTGGTGCGGAAGCAGAAATGCAGTCCATGCCAGTGAGAATATCAGCAGACCAAGTGCTATCACAACATAGGTCCTGATGCTGTCAACAATCGTACGTAATACCATAAGCCGTTTTAAATTCGCGCAAAGGTAGATCGCTTAATTATAATTTGTAAGGCTTCGACCTGTTTTTATCATGCAAATGGCCTAATTTTGGCGCTGATTCCTTAAACTCGCCATAGAAATCAGATGGAGAAAAAATTCGTAGTACATAATCCTGACCTTTTCCTGAGTCCCTTTACGGGGATGACGAAGAGGCATTATATCGAACTGGCAAAATACCTGTTGGAGAGAGCTTTCACCCACGTGAAGTCCATAACTGACCCGCTCACCTTCCCGATTGTACCGGGCAAGAGTTATCCACAGGAGGGATCACCTGACTGGCGGTTCCGGTCGCTGGAGTTTGAAGCCCTGGAGAGGACATTCACACTTGCCGGGCCCCTCATACACGTGGACCCAGACACGGAGATAAGAGGGATCAGACTTCGTGATTACTACAAGCTCCATCTCTACAACGCCCTCACTCCGGGTCACCCAAACTCCCTCCCGATGCCGGAAGATCTTCCCGACTCAACCTACCAGTTTACCTGTGAGTTCGGGGGTCTCTTCAAGACGCTGTTGCTGATGCCTGACACCCTATGGTCAGCATATACACAAAAGGAAAAGGACAATATGGCCATCGCCATCTCAAAATGGGGCCATCACCGCACAACGCAGAACAACTGGCGCATCTTTAACATCGTAACCCTCTCCTTCCTGAAAAAACACGGTTACGCAATTGATGATGAAGCGCTGAAGAGCCATCTCCTCTGGGTGGCCTCCTACCACTCAGGCAACGGCTGGTACCTTGAACAGACCTACAACTACTATTCCATCAGCCTCTTCATTGTCTACACCACAATCTGGTGCAGGGCTTTCGGTGATGAGTACTACCCTGAGATAGCGGCTGTCATTGAGCGTTCAGCGCAGAAGCTGATGGAGTCAATAACCTCCTTCTTCGGCCGTGACGGATTCATAAACATGTGGTCAAGGAGCATCTGTTACCGTACATGGGTCTCCGGCGCCTTCCCGGTAGCCTTCATGCTGAAGGACAGGGACCTGATTGACCCTGGCTTCGCGCGGAGGCTCTGCTCAGGATCCCTGCTGCAGTTCACCACCCGTGAGGACTTCTATCATAATGACATCCCCAGTCTCGGCTTCTACGGACGCAGGGAGTACATGATCCAGAACTACAGCTGCCCCGCCAGCCCCTTCTTAATGTTCCTTCCTTTCATATGCCTCGCACTGCCGGACGATTCTCCATTCTGGACAGCCCGTGAGAACGAGGGCTTCTGGCCTGAACTGAACGGAAAAACACAGATAACCGTTCTCGGGAATCCCGGACTGGTGCTTACCAATCATGGATTGACAGGCACCTCGGAGATCATACCGGGGAAGGTCTTTTACGATGACCCAAACTACTCAAAGCTGGCTTACAACACACATTTTCCCTGGGAGGATCATGATCCCCGGGGAGGAACGTCAATGGAGTACAGCTTCAGAAGCCTTGATCCCAGGGATGTCAGGGGTGATGACATCAATTTTTACCTCACCGGTGTCACCCTGAGCAACACTGCCGAAAAAAGCCGGTCCTTCTCAACATCCCAAAGCATGGTATTCAACGGTGTGCATGACGGTGTGCTGTACAGGCAGGCACTGATGAGGAGGCCGCCGAATAACGGAGTGGGGTATATAATCGATCTTGCAGACATCATTATTCCCGGAGGCGTGATACGGGTTGACAGGAGCCGGATGGCATTCGAGCATGAGCTGACGCTCGGGCACTTCGGCCTGCCCCACCCGGACGGAAAGCCTGCTGAGGTACAAAGCTTCGAAAAGGACGGGAGGAAAGTGATCACCGCCTCAATAAAAGGGAGACGGTTAGCCCTCATAACATATTCAGGCTGGGACAGCGTTGGTTCACTTGTCCACACAAACCATAATGCCGAGAGTGATGAGAGTACCGTGATTTATGCTTCCCGGAAACGAACAGCCAAAAATCCGCCCATGGAGCTTATGGTCTCCGTGCTTCTCCACCGGACTGATGACGGTGAATGGAGCCCTGAAGAGCTTGATCCGGTCAGGGAGATCAGGATTATGGATGTGACTCCGCTCTTTTCTCCCCTTGGAGCCGAACTGACACTGAGGGATGATACGCTTTACAGGATCTATTTCGAGGAGATTGACGGCAATCGCCGCACATGAGAGGCATCATCAGCTGAACAGATTCAGGCTGAGGAGTATCAGCGGAAGGGTAATAATGCTGAAGATTGTTGATATAAAGACATTTGCCGTTGCCGTGCCGTCATCCTCCCCAAGGATATTAACCATTATCACAACGTTTACCATGCACGGCATCGCCGCCTGCATCAGCATCACCGAGACAACCTCCTTGCGAAGCACGCCTGGGAAAAGCACGTTGAACAGTATGAACAGCCCGAGCAGCAGCAGCGGTACCAGCAGCAGCCTGTTGAAAGAGAGAAGGTAGGCATTCCTGTTCCTGATCATCTTCTTCCCGTCGGCAAACCAGATAACGGAGGCAATGAATATCATCGACAGCCATGTATTGGTCTTGCCCAATGCCCCTACTGAATCAAGTACAAACTGCGGCAGTTTCACGGAGAAGAGAAACAGGGTAAACCCGGTAAGAATTGCTATAGTATTGATATTGAATATCCTTGGCAGGCCGTCCTTAAGGCTGAATGACTTCCCGGGGGTGATGATTGCAACGCCCAGGGTCCACATCAGGATGTTTGAAACCAGAACAAACAGACTGCCATAAAGCAGTCCCTCCTGCCCGAACTGGGAAGCAATAACCGGCAACCCGAGGTAGATGATGTTTCCGAGCATGCTGTGCAGGCGGAATATGGAGGCATGGCCTCCTTCAATCCTGAAAATGCGGGTTGTAAGCCATCCGGCGAAGAGCATGAAAAGCATAGTCAGGGCTGCGAGAAGAAGTGTCTGAAGGCTGTTTGCGAGGAGCCTCGGGGTGACCTCGATGGCGCTGAAACTCGTGAGCAGCATGGAGGGCAGGGTCACGTAAAATATCAGCTTTGCAAGGAAATCCTTTGTGCCGGCAGTGATCACCTTTGCACGGCAGGCCAGCAGCCCTATCAGGACAACCGTTGCCAGGATGCCGATCTGCCGGAGAATCAGGAGTGAGGTCATGGACAGGATATGAGAGGTTAAGGTTTCATGCGGCCCCGGGATGAGTCGCGGCAAAGATAGCGAGCAAAAACCGAAACGAAGAAACCCTCAAAAACTTTCTCCGTGAAATAGTTTTGTTAAATTTGAGCGGCAACCTTTTCACGCCTGGCAGCAGACCCGGAGGAGCAGAATAATTTTTCAGTTATCCCATGAAGATACTCATCATTGAAGACGAACCCAGGGTGGCCTCCTTTATCAAGGAAGGGCTGGAGGAGAAGGAGTATGAGACCATGGTGGCTTATGACGGACTTGCCGGTGAACAGGCAGCCCTGCTGGAACCGGTAGATCTGGTGATCCTCGATCTGATTCTTCCCGGCAAGGGGGGTATAGATGTCTGCCGCGCAGTCAAGGAGAGGAAGCCTGACCTTCCCATCCTGATGCTGACAGCAATGAGCACCACTGTTGACAAGGTCAGGGGTTTCGATGCCGGTGCCGATGATTACCTCGTCAAACCCTTCGACTTTCCCGAGCTGCTGGCCCGGATCAAATCGCTTCTCAAGAGACGCAGCGCCGCCCGGCACCAGCCTGAATCGCTTCGCGTAGCCAACCTTGAGCTGGATCTGAGGCGAAAGGTCGCAATTCGCGCAGGTCATACCATAGAACTGACAGCCAAGGAGTTCGCTCTGCTTGAATATTTTATGCGCAACAGCGGGAGGGTTCTGTCCCGGTCTGACATCTCCGAAAAGGTCTGGGATATAACCTATGACACAGGAACGAATATCGTTGAGGTTTATGTAAATATCCTGCGAAAGAAGATAGACAGGGACTATGAACCCAAGCTGATACATACAAGGGTTGGATTAGGATATATTCTCACCGATTCATAAATGAAGATAAGGCAAAAACTGACGCTTCAGTTCTTCCTGATGGCCAGCGTGATACTGCTGCTCTTCTCCATGGCTGTATATGTTGCCTCAGCTACCTACCGGAGGGATGATTTCTATCAGCGCCTCGAGAGCAGGGCTATCAGCACAGCCAGGCTCCTCATTGAGGTTGATGAGATTGACACCGATCTTCTCACAAAGATAGAAGAAGACAACCCGGTTTCTCTTCCTGATGAAAAGATCATAATCTTCAATTACAAGAATGAGATCCTCTATTCCACTGATACAAGGAACGTAATTATTTACGATGATGATCTGCTGACAAGGATCAGGACATCGGGAGTTGTGCGAACCACAAGCGGGCGTTATGAGCTGCTGGGGATACTTTTTCCCGAAGAATTCAACAGGTTTGTGGTGTTGAGCGCCGCGCGCGACATATACGGGTTTGACAAGATGAAAAACCTGCGGATGATATTGTTGCTCCTTACCAGTCTTTTCCTGCTGCTCTTCTACCCTGCCGGATGGCTCTTTGCTGCACGGTCACTCTCCCCTATCTCGAAGGTTGTGGAGCGTGTCGAGGAGATCTCAATCACCAGTCTCGACCTGAGGGTTGACGAGGGCAACGGCAAGGATGAGCTGGCTCACCTGGCACATACCTTCAACCGGATGCTTGAGCGGCTTGAGACAGCCTTCGAGGTACAGAAGGATTTCATCTCCAACGCGTCACATGAGCTTCGTACGCCCCTCACTGCGGTCACCGGGCAGCTTGAGGTTCTTCTGATGAAGGAGCGGCCGGAAAAGGAATACAGGGAAGCCACCGAAGCGGTCCTTGAAGACATAAAAAAGCTTAACCGACTGCTGGACAGGCTGCTGCTGATGGCTCATGCAAGCTCAGAGGGTGCAACAGAAGGTTTTGGCGATGTGCGGATCGATGAGACACTGTGGGAGGCAAGGGAAGAGATAATTAAGCACAACAGGGAATACTCTGTGAACATTTCACTCGATGAAACAATATCTGACATCGAGAACCTGACGATTCGGGGTGATGAGCACCTGCTGCAGTCAGCCATAATCAACATCATGGAGAACGGATGCAAGTATTCGCCGGACAAGTCAGTCAGGGTATATCTGACGCATGACGGCCGCAACATCATGGCAAGATTCAGTGACAACGGCCCGGGGATAGCAGAAGATGAGATGGAGCGCATCTTCGAATCTTTTTACCGCAGTAAATCAACCTCCTATGTCAGGGGTCACGGCATAGGTCTTTCGCTGGCCAAGAAGATCATTGATATTCACCGGGGCGAGCTCAGTGTGACATCAAAGCCAGGCGAGGGGACCACAATAACTCTCACCCTTCCTGCCGAGCACTTCAACGCCAGTCTGAGCCGGAACTGAGACTCCGTTCATCCCTGCCGGCAATTTGCTGATGTTCATTAATAAAATTATTAGAATCAGTTACCTTCTGAAAAGAATTTCCTAAATTTGAGTTCAGATGCACCTGTTGCATCAGGTCTGTACTACAAAAAGTCGTTCACCATGAAGCGAAATCTGCTGATTGCGTTGATCCTTGCCGGAATAGTCACCGGGCTCTCAGGGCAGGACAGGATCATAACGCGCAACAATGACACTATTGACTGCAGGATTGACCGGGTTACCCGAAATGAAATCCATTTTGAACTTGTCACTCACGGAGTCAGGACCGCGGGTCGACTGCCCATTACGGAGGTTCTGAGTTACTCCGTCTCCCCTTCTACCCTGCCTGAGCAGGAATACACGCCTGTGGCGAAAGGACTTTCCGGGACTCTGCGGATCGGCCTGAACGGAGGGATGGGTTACCTTACAGGCTACTCTGAAGCAGCCGAGGAAGCCATGGTCGGGCTTGGACTGGCATCATCTGCCGCCGGAGACTATTACAGTAACCTGAAATACGGCTGGTATGGCGGTGCCGATGCAGCCTGGCTTTTCAAGGGGATATACGGGGCAGGCCTGAAATACAAATTCTTCTGTACCGGAGCCTCCACTGAAGGGAATTTCATCCCGTTTGATCAGAATTACATTTATTACTCTGAATACCGGGAAAACATTTATGTTAATTACGGCGGGGTGTCACTTTTCTACAGGGAGCCGGTAGGCGCGAAGGCAAAATTCAGCCTCTATTCCGGAATCTCTGCCGGCATCACACTTTACCGCAATGAAATGGAGGTTCTGGCCGAAAATTTACTCATTACCGGTAAGGCACCAGGCTTTGATGGCACAATAGGGTTTGACTATGAGATAACCCCAATTATATCAGCCGGAGCAGAGGCTTCAGTCTTTGCATCAAGGCTGAAGAAAATAAACCTGACTAACGGTACGGAAGAACAGACCCAGGAACTGGACAAGGAGAACTATGAGGACCTCTCAAGACTGGAGGTCTCTGTCGGAATCAGATTTAAACTGTTGAACAGATGAAAAAGTCAGCATACATATTCGGGACCATCCTCCTGGTGATTGCAGGGGCATCCTGCAGTGATGACTTCCTTGACAGGAACAATGCCGACCTGTACAACCTGCCATACACGCTTGTGATGGATTATTACGATACGGAAGCCACAGTGATGTTTGAGCTCCCCGACAAGATAAATTCAGAGTTCACGGTGTACATGCGCCCGGTATGGATCTCTGTGGAATCACCCCGCGGAAAGGTAGATGCCGGAAAGGTGGAGTTTCCCCTGAGTATTGACGTGAGCACTTTTCCTACGGGATACTTCAGCCGCACGGGAACGGTCCTTGTCAAGGTAGAGGATTTCGGATTTGTATCATTCAATGTGATTTATACAAGCTACGGAATCCCTTCTATTCACTGCGATCCTTCAGGACTGATTTTTGACGGAACCACAACCCAGACATTCTCAATCACCACTCCGACGGACGGAATGCTGGACTGGACGATTACAGAGATCCCGGAATGGCTATCCTTTTCTGTTACTTCCGGTACTCTGTTGCAAGGTCAGACAACGTGGGTGACAGCCACCCTCGATCCCGGCAAGATCACCCCGGGGACTACTGTTCTGGATACAGTGAAAATCAGAAGTCCGCATGCACAGTATCCGTTTGCACTCAGCATACGGGTGACACCCGTCACTATTCCCCCGCCTGATGGTTTCACACTGGGCAGCGTACTGATGGATGCCGAATATCATCATGAATCCGGGCTGCTTGCGGTCTGCACCGGATCACCAAACCAGCTTATCCTGTTCAAGACCGCCACATGGGAGTCCGATACAATTTACCTGGAAAAGACCCCCGCCTGTATCAGCATCTCTGCAGACGGCCATAAGGCAGTTATCGGATATACGGTGTCATCAGTCAGTTACATAGACCTTGATGCAGGGGAAATAACCGCCGATTATGACATTGACTGCATACCGTATGATATTGTTCTCGGTGAAACAGGCTGGTGCTATATTACCCCGACGGAAGATCAGTGGGTGACTATGCGGAACCTTAACCTCACAACAGGGCAGGTCAGTACAAACAACTATCTTATATATGAACAGACTCTCATCAGGAAAGTGCCGGCGGAGGATTTCCTGGTCGGATCATCGCTGGGTCTGAGTCCGAGCGGCCTGATGCTTTTTGACGTCACGGCAGGAGAGGTGAAACCGGACGTGACCAAATACCATGAGTCCATAGGGCATTTCTGGCTCTCGAAGGACGGGGAAAAGGTATACTCCGCCTACGGGAAGATCTACTGGGTTCCGGAGTACATGGGTTCATCCTACGGTACAGAGGCACCCTCATTCGGCAATTTCAACCTGAACTATGCCTACATCACTGCACTGGATGACTGCCCTGCAATCAGCAGCGTCTTTTACAGCACCTCTGCCTACTGGTATGAGCCCGGAACCTCATCCCTGATTGAGCAGTACAATTCAACAAACCTCAATAAGATCAAGTCATACAATGTTTCACCGGCACAGGTAAGCATTCATGATTCGACAGTGCCGTATGAAACAACTCCCCGGTTCATCTTTGTAAACAAAGAGGGGACCAGGATGCATGTTGTCAAGGTGCTTAAGCCTGAATACGAAATTGAAGGCTGGCTGATTGAAACTATATCGCTACAGTAAGGAGGCAAAACAGGGATAAATCCGGTAAATGGAGCTGGACGTTTCCGCGGGCACCGGTCTCACGTGGCGCCGGGGGAGATGGCTGTGGGTATGTCAGGCGGCAGGCCTGTTCTTCCTGGTGTGAAAGTAGGTCAGACCATTGATCTCGGTCATGCCCACAAGCTCCAGACCTGATTCCTTAAGCAGACTGGTCACACTCCTCCTCGTAAGGTACCGGTTGGTCCTTGAGTCAATGAAGCTGTACATCCTGTTGATGAAGGGGATCCTTGATTCGATACCGTTCTCGTAGGCCTCGGCCCTCTCTGACTGCTGCTTCGGCAGGTTTCCGTATTTATCTGTTAATCCGCTCTGTGACCTGTTGTCAATGAAACAACCGATAAAATTGCTCCCGGAAGGAAGAAGACCTGTTATCTGCTTCAGGAAATCCTTTATCTCCCTTATATGGTTAAGCTGCCTCAGTGTGATGACGGTTTTCACACCCTTCATGTCATCTGCATCATAAAAATAATGACGTGATGACGGGATAACAAGAACACCCGATTCCTTGATCAGGCCCATCCGGTCAAGGTAATCAATCAGACTCTGACGCACCTCGATGTCAAGCTCGTCAAACAGGTGAATGAGGCCGCTGTCTCTTAACGACAGTCTCCTCGGGCTCACCTTCATGACGGGCTGATCCGATATTGCGTCCCTGTTCAGTCCGATAGTTCCTTTTTCCATTTGTTAGGTCAGTTGCCTGTTCTTATGCAATTTCTGTGCCACCAGTGTTAGACAGATACCTTTTAGAAGGATTTATATGCCGAAGTTATTGACTCTTTCTTACAACAACCAAACTATTTTGATGTTCACCGGCCACCTTTTGACCAACGGAACGATTGAAGAGACAACCATTAAAACTCCCGGGCTGAATCATGCAAAATCCGTTTTTCCTGCTGTGCCCCCCTCCGGAGGCAGTTTGTTATTTTTATGTGAGAATTAAGTTTTATTATGCATTTTTGAAGTTCATTATCAGACAGGGATAAGGCAATCAGGTGAATGAAGAAGGGATGGAAGATATCGATAGTGGCAACAGCCGTGGTCATTTTCATACCGCTCTTTTTTGTCAGCTCCGTCTACGCCGGCCTGTTCGGTCGCCTTCCCGGGAAGAAGGAACTCCGGAGCTACAGGAATTCCACGGCATCGCTTGTACTCTCCTCTGAAGGAGAGCTGCTCGGGAAATTCTATTCCGAAAACCGCACGGCCATCACCCTGGACCAGGTGCCCGGTCATCTTATTCATGCCCTTGTAGCCACTGAGGATGCCCGTTTCTATGATCATTCAGGGATTGACACAAGGAGCCTTGTCAGGGTGCTGTTCAAAACGATACTTTTCAGTGACCGCAGCGCCGGAGGCGGAAGCACAATCACCCAGCAGCTGGCAAAGAACATGTACGGCCGGAGGGACTACCTGATCATGTCCGTCTTCCTGAACAAAACCCGCGAGGCCCTTCTCGCAGGGCGAATTGAAAAGGTCTTCACCAAGGATGAGATACTGACCATGTATCTGAACACTGTCTCTTTCGGTGAGAATCTTTTTGGCATCGAGGCCGCCTCCCGGAGATACTTCAGCAGCAACACGGCAGATCTTAAGAGGGAGGAGGCGGCTCTGCTCATCGGGATGCTCAAGGCAAACACGTCGTTCAATCCCCGCCTTTATCCTGACAACGCCCTCAGGAGACGTAACGTGGTGCTCGGGCAGATGGAGAAGTACGGATATCTGGATGCAGCACAGACCGACTCGCTGAGCGCACTGCCGCTGAAGCTCAGATACAATAAGACGGATCTTGCAGGTCCGGCCGACTATTTTCTTGTCCGGGTGAGGGCTGAGGCTGACCGTATACTTAAGGAGGTCTCCGGCTATCGGGGCAAGGAATGGGATATCGAGCGTGACGGGCTAAAGATTGCAACCACACTCAGCATGCCACTGCAGCGTGCGGCAGGTGAAGCCTTTGATTCACACCTTTCCAGGATGCAGAAGCGGCTTGACGAGCAGTACAGCACCTCTTCGGGCCGCAGGGCCCTGAAGGAGATCCCTGACAGTCTGAGGAAGATGATGACAACACTTCATGCCGGTCTGCTCGCCATCGATCCGTTCACCGGTGCTGTGATGGCATGGGCTGGCGGCATCGACTTCAGGACACAGCCCTATGACCAGATAATGGCACGCCGTCAGCTGGCATCCGTATTCAAGCCATTCATCTTCGCCGCTGCACTGGAAGACGGTATCGAGCCCTGCCGCTACCTCGACAATGACTCCGTGACACTCTCTGGCTTCAACAACTGGAGCCCCGAGAACTACAACCACTCCTACGGAGGCAAGTACTCTCTTGCCGGCGCACTGGCACAGTCGATGAACATACCAACCTTCAGCCTCTTCCTGATGATAGGATTTGATAAGGTTGACCGTCTCTGGAGGGAGATGGGCTTCTCCTATCCCCTCGAGGATATGCCTTCCCTCTCAATGGGAACGGCTGAGGCCAGCATCCTGGAGGTGGCGCTTGCCTATGCCTCCTTCGCCAACGGCGGAGAGAAGATCTCACCGTATATGATTGAGTCTGTAAGTGCACCTGACGGAACAATAATATGGCAGCATACCCCGCCACACCGCAGTGAAAGGGTTCTGTCCGAACGGTCGGCTACCCTCATGGCGGCAATGCTTCATAAAGCGATCAGGGAAGGCACCGGCGCCGCGGTGCACAGTGTCTATGGCGTCAGGATACCACTGGCAGGAAAAACCGGCACCTCGCAGAACTATGCCGATGCATGGTTCGCCGCATTCAATCCCGGCATCGTGATAGTGAGCAGGGTGGGCGCCTCAACCCCGTCGGTACACTTCAATAACGGCAGCTATGGCTCCGGAAGCGCACTGGCACTGCCGCTGGTGGCACTGACCCTCAAAAAAGCCGAAAGGGAGAAGGAACTGATGGGCAGGATCAACATCCCGTTCGAACCGTTGCCGCCTGAACTGGCAATGGAGCTGGAGTGCCCCGACTTCAGGGATAAAACATTCTTTGACAGGATATTCGACATCTTCAAGGAAAAGGAAGTAGACTACACCGAGGCGGGAAAAAGGAGACGCATTATCCGCAGCCGGATCTTCAGACGGTGAAATTTCATCAAAACTTCATTGTGCTCTTTCTATTTTCGCATGTGAAGTACAAATCGTAAAAAAACGAAATGATGAAAAAGAGATTGAGTTTCTTGTTGACAGCCGCATTGATACTGATTGCGGGCGCATGCAACCGAACAGGCAACGGCGATGACCAGGGAAGGATTGTTCTGAAAGTCACCGATGCCCCGTTTGATATCAGTAACATCGAATCGGCAATGGTTACAATCACAAAGGTGGAACTCAGGAAAGCCGGTGACGGAATCAGTGACGGCAGCCCGTTCATCACTCTTTCTGAGGATACTGTGACAGTAGACCTGATTGACCTGCGGAACGGCGTGACCGAAACCCTGCTCGACATGGAGATCCCCACAGGAACATATGACCTTGTCAGGCTTTATGTGGATGAGGCAGGGCTGAAACTCAGGGACTCAGAAGAGATTCACCGCGTGAAGGTTCCCGGCGGAGGTCAGACAGGCATTAAGATATTCCTGCGTCCTGCACTGGAAGTATCAGAAGGCAGCCTTGAGGAGGTGCTCCTTGACATTGATCTCTCCAGGTCATTCATCCTGAGGGGTAACCCGGCACACAACAACGGATTCATCTTCAAGCCGGTTATCAGGGCAGCCAACATGGCAAAGGCCGGTTGCGTAAGGGGTTTTGTATCAGATACTGCCGGTGTTAGAATCACTGAAGCAACCGTCTGGATTGAAAAGGACACCGTTCTTGCAACTGCCTTCACCGATACCCTTGGAATCTACGCAATCATTGGAGTGCCTGCCGGTGAATATTCGGTATCAGCCACAAAAGAGGGCTATGATACGGTCCGTTTTGACGGGGTTGATATATTAGCAGGCAACAAAACCGTGGTCGATTTTGAGCTTACGAAAAAGTAAACTGCTGATTGAATTCAATATGGCTTGAATTAAAGCCGTGCCTGCATGGGCACGGCTTTTGTTTTTGTAATATTAAATGCTAAATTTGGTGTTACTCTTCAATTGGGTGCCGAAAAACTAACCCGGCAGATTAATGAACTAAATAAAATAGAAGTGATGAAAAAAAGACGCGTACTGATTTTTACAGCATTGATTTCAGTCGCACTGGCAGCGGTGATCTCATGTGCGGTCAACCCGGTCACCGGCAAGAAGCAGATAATGCTTATGTCCGAGGCCCAGGAGGTCCAGATGGGTTTGTCATATCACCCCCAGGTGATGGCAAGTTTCGGAGAATATGCTGATCCTGAGCTTCAGACTTTTGTTCAGTCGAAGGGAACGGAGATGGGAAAGCTTTCTCACAGGCCTAATCTTGAATATACAATCAAGGTGGTTGACTCTCCGGTTGTGAATGCTTTTGCCGTCCCCGGAGGATACATTTATCTGACCAGGGGAATCATGGCCAACTTCAACAACGAAGCTGAATTCATGGGTGTCCTCGGTCACGAAATGGGTCACATAACAGCCCGCCACTCGGTAAGCCAGCAAACCAAACAACAGCTTGGCACCCTGCTTCTGATCGGCGGAATGATTGCATCCGAGAAATTTGCCAATTATGCCGAGCAGGCAATGCAGGGACTCCAGCTTCTCTTCCTGAGTTTCAGTCGCGACGATGAACGTCAGGCTGACCAGCTCGGTGTTGAATATGCATCCAGGACAGGTTATGATGCTGCCAGAATGGCTGATTTCTACAAGGTCCTGATAAAAATGAATCTCTCAGAGTCTGAAGGGGGCGTTCCCACATTCCTCTCCACCCACCCTGATCCGGGTGACCGCTACAACGCGGTACTGAGGGACTCAAAACAGTGGCAGGACAGCCTCAGGCTTCAGTCTTACAAGATAGGTGCCGATTCATATCTCCAGATGATTGACGGGATGATTTACGGAGAAGATCCCAAGCAGGGTTATACAAGGGATAACACTTTCTATCATCCCGAAATGAGATTCAAGTTCTCCTATCCCCTCGGCTGGAACCTCAC
>JAEYZD010000104.1 GCA_023430725.1 Bacteroidota bacterium
AACGAGCTGAACGGCAAGATTGCCGACCCTGCAAATCCAAGGGCTGAAGAACCTGTAAGCAGCACTTCATCCGATATCAGATTCAAGGGCAATATTATCAGCCATACCTTCCAGGCTCATTCATTCACACAGATCATTGTGCCACTAAAGTGAGGGATCCATCACTTAATGGAGATTTGAATGATTTTTAAATCTCTTTGACTAAAAAACAAAAGCCTTTATAGCAACTTTTTCTTTGCTTTGAAAGTGTTAGAGCTACACTTACTGGTTGCACTATGGTTTGTAATCCCGGAATCAAAATCGCTTTGCCTATGAAACATGCCAAAAAACCTGACCTCATACAGTTTATGTTGAATATCCATAAAATTTAACAACCAACATTTAATCCAATAAACGGAAACTCCCAATTATCTAAACAACCAAGTTATGGAACAAAAACTAACCAAGCCTATTCCCTTATTAAGAGAGGGAATAAAGAAACACTTACTAATTGTAAAATTAGTTCTTCTCACATTTGCCCTCAGTTTTTTTGGAAGCAATGCGTATTCCCTGGGGGCAGGGGATCTGAACCTGAATTCAGACAATGAGCTTCAGCAGATCAGGGTCACCGGTATAGTGAGGGATGCTTCCGGGCAGCCCATGCCCGGTGTCGCCGTACAGGTTGAAGGCACTAACCTGGGTACATTTTCAGATATTAACGGAAAATATTCAATGGAGGTACCAGGTGCCAATTCCATCCTTGTATTCTCATTTGTCGGCTACAAACATCTGATAGAGCCGGTAAATGGCAGGACGGTTATTGATGTCACGCTGGCAGAGAGTATGGAGGCACTTGATGAAATAGTTGTTGTAGGTTATGGCACTGTGAGAAAGAGTGATGTTACAGGCGCTGTAGCATCAGTACGGGCAGAAGCCCTTAAGAATATTGCAACCACCGATGCGGCAGCTGCTCTTCAGGGGAAGGCTTCAGGAGTTCAGGTTCTTACCAACTCAGGTGCTCCCGGTCAGGCTGCAACCATCCGTGTGCGCGGTTACTCTTCAAACTCCGGAAATATAGGTCCGCTTCTTATAGTAGACGGTCTCAAGGTTGATAACATCCAGTATCTTGACCCTTCCATGATTGAATCCATGGAGATATTAAAGGATGCCGCTTCTGCTGCCATCTATGGTGCACAGGCAGGTAACGGCGTCGTCCTGATTACTACAAAATCAGGTACTAAAGGAGCTTCCAGCATTTCTTATGATTTTAAGTACACAGGCCAGAGCCTTGCCAGGAGACCCGAAATTTTCAGAGCCGATGACTTTATCGAGTATAAGAGGATGTCAGGCCTTAATATCGATGACTTACTGACAAATAATGGTTATACCAATACCGACACCGATTGGTTCGATGTAGTGTTCGCACCTTCCTGGAGCCCGCAGCATACACTTACTTTCCAGGGTGGAAACAATCAGGGACAATTCTTCACCTCTGTCAATTATGTGAACAATGATGGTATGGTAAGAGGGGACAGGGATGTTTACAAACGCCTCACCGCCCAGATCAATGCTGACTATAACATTAAGGAGTGGTTACAGGTAGGTACAAACAACTCTATCGAGAACTGGTCAACCCAGTCGGTTTCCCAGATGTCACAATATGGCTCAGTAATGAACTCAGTGATGACGCTTGATCCGCTGACTCCTGTTTACTACGCTACGCCGGATGAGTTTGCCCCGTCAATGAGGCAGGCTTATGATCAGGGCAGGCCTATACTCAAAGATCCGTCAAATGGTCTCTACTATGCTACATCAAAGTATATAACAGATGACAGCGGTAACCCTTTGCTGCAAAGAGACCGTATTGACAGACAAAACGGAGGGATCAACCTTCGCGGGGTTGTCTTTGGAAACCTGAAGCCATTGAAAGGGCTTGTAATAACCTCCCGTTTCGGTTACAGGGTGGGGCAGAACAATGTTCACAGTTACAACACTCCGTATTTTGCCACACCTCAGGCTTCGACATATGATTATAACATCTCAACCACTGCAAATACCAACTATTACTATCAGTGGGAAAACTTCGCCAATTACAATCTTGTCCTGGGTAAGAATAATGTCACCGCGATGGCTGGTACGTCCTACACCGAAAATAATACGGATAATGTTACTGCCACTGCAGCCGGACCCGATATCCTGTCAGGCTACGAGCCAAACTTCCGCTATCTTAATTATGTCATAAGCAATGTGGTCGACGGAAGTGAAAAGACAATCAAGACTTTCAGCAATTTGCCCGGCAAATCTGCTGAAATATCATACTTCGGTCGTTTGATCTACACTTTTGCCAACAAATACACGATTCAGGGCAACTTCCGTGCAGATGCATTCGACTCTTCCAAATTGTCAGGAAAAAATCGCTGGGGCTACTTCCCGTCATTCTCTGCCGGATGGACCCTCAGCAATGAAAGTTTCTTCGCGGCTATCGCTGACCGGATTCCGGTCACCTTCGTGAGACTACGTGGTTCATGGGGGCTTAATGGCAACATTAATGTGCTGAACAATTATCCGTACAGCACGAGCATTGCCTACAACAGCTCATGGTATCAGTTTGGTGTCGATAATGGTGCTCCTACATATGGGTCCGCACCTTCCGGCCTGGCTAACCCTGATCTCAAATGGGAGACTTCAGAACAGCTGGACCTTGGTATTGACGCCAGATTCCTGAATGACAGGCTATCCTTTTCTGCAGGACATTATAACAAAAAGACCAGAGACCTTCTCGTTACAATCAATCCTGTTCCGGAAATTGGTGTTGCCAGTACCGTTGTAAATGCAGGTTCTGTACTCAACCGCGGTTTCGAATTTGAAGCTGGCTGGAAAGACAAGGCCGGTGATTTCACCTACTCTGTCAATGCAAACTTCGCCACCCTTCATAATGAGGTTACTTACCTCGATCCTGCCATATCACGCCTGACTGACAACAAAGGCGGTGTAAGTGGTACCAATAACGAGGTAGAATCAGCATTCGAGGTTGGTTATCCGATCTGGTTTTTCAGAGGGTACAAATATGAAGGTGTTGACGCTGCAACCGGAGCCGCTATTATCAAGGATGTCAGCGGAGACGGTACAATAAGTGATGCTGATATGACCTATCTTGGAAAGGCAATTCCTGATTTCACATACGGTGTTAACATATCCCTCGGCTATAAGGGATTGGACATGAACGTGTTTGGTACCGGCGTTGGAGGCAATGACATCTTCACAGTCTTCTACCGTGCTGATACGCCGATGCGTAACTCGCTCAGGTATTACTATGATAATGCCTGGACAGCTGACAACACCGGTGCCTCGATGCCTAATCCGGCAGCTGTTGTATCTGACTGGAAATTCTGGAGCTCTTCAGCTGCCATGTTCAGCGGAGCATATTTCAAGATCAAACAGATACAGCTGGGATACACCCTTCCTGCTTCGATTACAAACAGGGTACTCATCAGCAGGCTGAGATGTTATGTGTCATTGGATGACTACATTACATTTACAAAGTACCCCGGAGCAGACCCGGAAACAGCTACTTCCTACAATACTGCAACCAATAATGCTTCTGCTGCAGGCTATGATAACGGAACTTATCCTCAATCCAGGAAGCTTATTTTCGGATTAAACCTTACATTCTAATTTAATTCTTAAACAAGATGAAAAAGAATAAATATATACTACCCTTAATACTCGTGCTGTTATTCACTGCATGCAGTGAGGAGAGGCTCGAAATTCCTCAGAAGGGCGTTATCAGCATAGAATCGTTCTACAAGACTGATGAAGATGCGCAATCTGCGATGGTCGCTGCATATGCTCAGTTTGCTACACAAATTGCGAGTTGGGAAGGTGCTTACATCTATGTTCCTTTGAATATCCTTTTCAACTACCCCGCTGATAATATCCTCGCAGCAGGAGAATTCTACGGAGACAATGACATGGTTGCAGCCGTCAATGAGTTCCGCTATGATGCCCAAAGCCCGGTTATCCGACTGGCTTACAATCATTTCTACTACGTCATCTATCGTACTAACCTTATCATAGATAATTTTACGTACGGTGAAAGCCCGGTGAAAGACCGCTGCATCTCTGAAGCAAGGGTAATGCGCGCATGGTGTCATATGATGGCTGCGATGGCCTGGGGCAACCCGCCGCTTGTTGACCACGTACTTACCGGCTCTGACAAGCCTGCAAACTATGAGGGCGGGCATGAGGCTCTCCTGCAGTGGTGTGCAGACGAGTGCGCAGATGCTGTCCAGTATCTTGATGAACGTCAAAGCACGGGAGATAAGGATGGCGCCGTAAAGATTACAAAGGGTTTTGCATGGACAGTTCAGGGAAAGGCTCTCATGTACAAGGGAGACTATCCCAATGCAAAAATTGCTCTGAAGAATGTAATTACCTCCGGCAAATATGATCTTGTTCCCGGCGAAGAATGGGCTGATCTTTTTCATATTTCCGGTGACGGTTCCGAGGAGAAAATATTCGAATCGAATATTGCTGAGAATTCCTCAATGGGTGACTGGGATGGCAAGATCCAGCGCTCTACCTGGATGGAGATGAATATATGGGGATGGAGAACTTCCCGTATGGTTGCTCAGCCGAAGTATATGGCTGCACAGGGATGGGGTGGTCTGGCAATAGAAGACTCCTTCGCCGATGAGTTCGCTGCAAATGACGGAGATTCATATCGCCGCAAAGGCACAATGGTATCTTATGAGGAGTTCATTACCGAACTTGAATGGCCTAGTGATAACGGTAATATAAATGGAATGACAGAGGCTCAGAAGCTCGCTGATCCCCAGAGAGGTGTCAATAATACCCTTGGCCTTTACGGACAGTGCAGTTACCTGCAGAAAAAGCATATCGCAATTCCTGAAGACGTGCTGTTAACTTTCGGGTACCGGTATAACAACTTCATTGTTGCAAGATACGCCGACGTCCTTCTTCTTTATGCTGAGGCCTGCGCCCAGACCAGTGATCCTGATGGCCTGCAGTATCTGCAGAAGGTTCAGCAGCGTGCAGGTTCCGCTCATGTAAGTTCCGCACTGACTCTTGATGAAGTCAAGAAAGAGAGAAACTATGAGTTGTGGTGTGAAGGTTCACGCTGGATCGACATGAAACGCTGGGGTGAACTTGATAAAGCGAAGAATGCAGGGAAAAACATTCCTTCGCTCAAGGATGCTTTCTTTACTCTGGACGAGCCTGCACACAGAGGATATGTAACTTATACGGAACCTAATGCCGGTAAAACAACCGGTTTTCAGGCAGGGAAGCACGAATGGTTCCCCTTCCCGTACAGTGTAGTTTCCATCAATCCTAACCTGCAGCAAAATCCGGGTTGGGAATAAAATAATCTGAACAATTTTTTAGGCTGACATGGATTCTGTTCATTCCGGATTTTTGATCAGCAAGTGAGGTTTGGTTTGTAAGAGGGTGCCGGGAAAGGCACCCTCTTTATTATGCCGTGACTTGAACAAGGATTTAATTGAAGCCGGAACGAGCCTGGCACCCCCAACTGAAAACACAATATTTCTGTGACTTTATTTAACTTGCAAATCTTATACTAAAATTTACACGAAAGGCAATCATGATACCCTCACTCTATGGCAACAATCGAAGACTTTCAGAAGCTTGATATCCGCGCCGGAATGATTATCGAAGTTCTTGATTTCCCGGAAGCGAGAAAACCTTCCTACAGACTCAGGATTGACTTCGGCGGGGAGATCGGCATCAAGCGGTCATGTGCACAGCTGACCGCCAATTACAGAAAGGAAGAACTGACAGGCAGGATGGTTTTGTGTGTAGTCAATTTTCCACCCCGGCAGATAGGTCCGGCAATCTCCGAGGTCCTGACACTTGGGGTTCCCGATCTTAATAATGAGTGCATCCTGATTGCTCCTGACCGGGAAGTCCCTCCCGGCGGCAGGTTATATTAAATCGGGCAGACAGTTCCCGTTTTTGTTTTTACATTTGCCGGCTCAATTCAGTTGAACAATTTTTATGAATTAGCATGGAGACCATCAGGAATCTTTACAGGATAGGCCGCGGGCCCTCAGCCAGCCACACAATAGGCCCGGTGAATGCCGCACGGCAATTTATCTCGCTGCACGATGGCGCCGCAGCCTACAGGGTACTGCTCTACGGCAGTCTGGCAGCCACGGGCAAGGGACACAGGACTGACGCAGCCCTCGAAAAGACCTTCGGCACACGAAAACTGACAATAGAGTGGCACCCTGAGATCATATGGCCGCGTCATACAAATGCCATGAAGTTCAAGGCACTTGACAGCAGCGGCAACATCACCGGTGAATGGATGGCTTACAGCATAGGCGGAGGCGCCATAGTTGACGATTCCGGGCAGAACGAAACCGGAGATATCTATCCTCACGAAACGATGGGCGATATTCTCGGATACTGCAATCGGAAAGGAATAACACTCTGGCAGTACGTTGTTGAGGTTGAAGGACAGGAGATCCTTGATTACCTCGGCGAGATATGGAGCGTCATGGAAGCAGCAATAAAGAGAGGCCTGGCAACAGAGGGAGTAATCCCCGGCGGCCTTAACCTGCAGCGCAAGGCGAACTCCTATATGCGCAAGGCACAGCAGTTCAGGGACATATTTCGCACCCGTGCCACGCTCTATGCCTTCGCTCTGGCAGTGAGTGAGGAAAATGCCTGCGGAGGTGTGATAGTGGCAGCCCCCACATGCGGTTCATGCGGCGTGTTGCCTGCTGTGCTGAAATATTCCAAACAGTTCAACAGTCACAAAAACAGTGATATCATCAGGGCTCTTGCCACTGCAGGTCTGATAGGCACACTCGTAAAACGAAACGCTTCCATATCCGGTGCTGAGGTTGGCTGCCAGGGAGAGATAGGCACCGCCTGTGCGATGGCCTCCGGCGCCCTGACACAACTTCACGGCGGAACAAATTTCCAGATAGAGTATTCTGCAGAAATGGGTATCGAGCACCACCTGGGCCTGACCTGCGATCCCATAGCAGGACTTGTACAGATTCCCTGCATTGAGCGGAACGTTTTTGCCGCCTCCAGGGCACTGGCGCACAACACCTACGCCATGCTCTCCGACGGTCGCCATATGGTCAGCTTTGATAAGGTGGTGCAGACAATGAAACAGACCGGGAAAGATTTGCCCAGCCTCTACAAGGAGACCGGTGAGGGAGGCCTTGCATTCTTCAGTGCCGACCTTCACACTGATGAATGATGTTAAGCTGAAAGTATATTATATCAGCGTTTGACCCTGGCGTTGCCCTCGAAAACGCTCCAGACCATCTCCTCATCCGCCGGCTGTGCATAGTCAGTCAGGAATGTGGTGGCCAGGGCTCCGCTGGCCCAGCCGAACTCCACCCATCGGGCAGGATCCCAGCCCTTCAGGATGCCGTAAAGCAGTCCTCCGACAAAACCGTCGCCGCCTCCAATGCGGTCAAGGACATGGATCTCACGGGGCTCAATCACATGCCAGTTGCCTCCCTCCCACATGATTGCACCCCAGAGATGTGCGTCAACGCTCAGCACCTGCCTTAGGGTGGTGGCGAAGACAGATGCACCCGGATACTCCTTCCTGACATTGTCAATCATCCCCTTGAAGCTTTCCATTTTGGAGCCGATATCCTTCCCTCCTGCCTCAGGACCTTCGATCCCCAGGCAGAGCTGGAAATCCTCCTCGTTGCCCACGAGGATGTCTGACACAGAGGCTATCTCGCGGAAGATGCCGGAGAGCTCCTTCTCCCGTCCCTTCCAGAAGGAGGCACGGTAGTTAAGGTCAAACGAGATTCGTGTTCCGTGCTTCTTTGCCTCGCGGGCCAGCTCAAGACAAAAGGCGCTGGTTTCCGGTGACAGGGCTCCGATCAGTCCTGAGAGATGCACTATCTGCACCCCCTCCTTTCCGAAGATACGGTCGAGGTCAAAATCCTTTACGTTCAGTGTGCGTCCCACCTCACCGGCACGGTCATTGTACACCCTCGGGCCACGGGAGCCGTATCCCATGTCCGCTATGTTGAACTGATGCCGGTATCCCCACGGATCGCCCTGCGGAACATCACTTCCCTCAAATGTCATATGCCTGCTGGCCAGGTTGCTTTTTATGAACTGCGCTATCGGGCTCCCCTTGACAAAGGAGGTAAGCACCTTCACCGGCAGCCCGAGATAACTTGCAATGCTTGCGACATTGGTCTCTGCGCTGGTGGCCTGCATGAAGAAGGTGTCACTCGAGTGGACCGGCTGATGACTGACCGGGGTGATTCGCACACCCATGCTGGTGGGTACGAGCAGTGAAAATTCATACTCCTTTCTTAATTCTATACTCATGGTTTCTTCTGTTATTCTGAAATCTGTATTATCATACCGGATAAAATCACATTGCCGGAACGGTAAAATTATCAATTTTTCCTGACCGGAATGTGGAGATTCCGGTCAATTGCCTGCACAGTTCAGGTTATCAGGTGCTGGTTTGCCGCGATTGAAAGAAGGTGTGAGACCTGTCTGAAATCAGATCAGCCCCATCCCGAGCGCAATGGCTACCATGAAGAGCATGACCGCTATGATTATCTGGATTGATCTCAGGGTGATCTTCTTAAGCAGCCTGTTCCCCAGCAATGCTCCGGAAATTGCCGCAATCACAGCTGCCAGGATGAGAACCAGGTGTTCATGAAGGGCTGCCTCTTTGAAACGGGTGGCGTAAACAGAAAGTCGTGTGACGTCAACCAGCGATGCTATTACCACCCCGGTTCCTATATAAGCCTCCTTGGATAGTCCGCTCCGGATGAGGAATGCACTGCGCACTGCCCCCTGAATACCGGTCAGTCCGCCAAAGAACCCGCTCAGCAGCCCACCAAGCGGCAGCCTCTCCCTGCCAAACTGCAATCTCTGCACTGAAGGTATCACCTCAAGCAGGGAAAATACAAACAGCAGAATAGCTACAACCAGTTTGACCGGGGTGACCTCAAGCGTCCGCTCCAGTAGCTGGTATTCAAAGAGTGCCGGCATGCGGGTGATCCGTAAAAGCAACCAGGCCCCTGCAAAAGATGCAAGAATTGCAGGAATGCCAAACCTCAGGAGTACCTGTTTGTCTGCATTCTTTCCCACCAGTGTGATCTTGAACAGGCTGTTGGCAAAGTGCACCAGGCCCGTCAGGGCAATGGCAACATCAACCGGGAAGAAGATTGCAAAAACCGGCAACAGTATTGTTCCAAGCCCAAACCCCGAGAAAAAGGTGAGCATTGAGGCAAGAAAGGCGGCGGCGACTACGGGAATGATCTCCATCATGAGGTTGTTTGGTTAAACAAAGATAAAGGGTATGGGGTTCACTTTTCGCATTGCCTGCTGACGTCACAGTGAATTTTAGTGACATTTTTGTTAAC
>JAEYZD010000046.1 GCA_023430725.1 Bacteroidota bacterium
AACATACATAGAGCAGCAATGATCAGGAACAGGCCAAAGAGCCCGTCTGACATTCCCAGCTTCTCACTCACCTTTGGCTCACCAAGGTATTTCGCCATATACATCTTTTCCCACCACGGATAAGTGAATGCAAATCCATACACCCCTATGAAGAGGCCGCCGATGAAGACCATGGCATCGATCTTGCCAATGGCCGCGCCGCAGAAGCTGGTCCCGGGGCAGAATCCGCCCATGATAAAACCCGCACCCATCACCACGCCGCCGATAATTGCAGAGGTGAGGTATGTCGGGTTGACATATACAAGGTCAAGGTCTACCCAGCCGAAGAGGCTCATGAAGAGCAGCCCGAGCATTGCGGTGATAGCTCCCGTGAAGAAGACTTTCAGAACTACGGTGTCATAGCCGTAGAAGATGCCGGCGAGCTTGCGGCTGGAAGAGAAGCCTGAGCTCTCGAGTACCCAGCCAAAGGCGATGCCGATGAAGAATGCAAGGAGAAAATTGGTATTCTCCGATATGATTTCGTATGGTGCTAACGGTCCCATTTTTTCTCCTTTCGTTAAATCCAGTTTCTCCTGAAAAAATATGCAAGTGCGAAGGCAGTGCCGAAGATTGCCATCATAGTCACGAATCCGCCCAGTGAGAGCACAGCCATTCCGCTGAGGGCGGAACCGCTGGTGCAACCCCTTCCGAGCTGCGAGCCGAATCCGAAGAGTATTCCTCCCGCAAGGGCGAAGATCAGTCTTCGGCGCGATGTGATCTTCGGTGAGTGTTCAACCTTAAGCTTGAGACGTCCGGCCACGGCCCCCGACAGAAATCCTCCAACGAGAACGCCCAGCATCTCGAAAACAAGCCATGATCTCATCGGGCTGCCACTGTGTGACTCGGCATACTCAGCCATGAACGGCATAGTGTTGACCGCATCCTTGTCAACCGCCTCAATTGTTGTTGCCACAACGCTCTTGACGGCGCCGCTGGCTCCCAGTCCCCTGCCGGAGACAAAATTGGCTGCAAGCAGCACGAGGCCCAGAAGCACTCCGCCCAGGTAGGGATTGAGATATTTTCTGCTCCTTTCTGTTGATGTATTGTTGCTCATCTTATTTTGAATTTTGTTGTTTTTCAGTATAACCAGCGGCTCACCTGGCCGGCAAAGACAAAGATGAACCTGAACATGAAACTGCCCAGAAGCACAAGCACTCCGGGTATCAGTGCCGGGATATGCTTTCCGCGAAGTTCCATCAGGTCCAGTACTGCCGGAATGATGATTCCAAGCACAACCACGAAGATCCAGAAAACCATCGTATACTCACCTCCGAGGAAGAGTCCGGCAGCCTCAATCTGCACCTGGGTGCTCGCCAGAAAGCCCATGAACATATGGACGATCAGGAAGAGTTCTGTGCCAAGGATCACCAGGTCAATCTTCGTGAACAGCAGCCGTTCCTCTCGGTTCCTTGACATAAGCACTATGGCAGCGGCTCCGGCAGACAGTCCGGAGGCCAGGAAGAGCGGACCGAGAACCGATGTGTTCCAGAGTGGCCTGGCATTAAAGGCGGAGAGCAGGATTCCGGTATAAACCCCTGTAATAATGGCAAATATAAGGATCACCCATGCCAGCTTTTTCTTATGCCTGTTGAAGTACGCCTCAAGCTCCTTCAGCCAGCTGTATTTCCAGTCCCATCCGGGAAAAAACTCCCTGATATGAAGGGCACACCAGATAAATGATGCCGTGGTTATCACAAGCAGTGTCCAGGCGCCCCATGACATGGGCGACTCAAGCCTGATTGTAGTGTAAAGCTGCCAGAAGAAGGCCTTGTGACGCAGGTCAAAGAACAGTGCTGCGAGACCCAGCACCAGCGCTACCGGGGCAATGAATGGTGCACGGCGCACGGCAGTACGGAATTCATCCTCCTTGCCCAACAGGTAGTAGAGCGCCGCAAAGAACAGCACACCGGCCGCCAGTCCGCCAAGGAACAGGTAGAGCGGTATCGGCCAGTGCCAGATATGCAGGTTGGGATCAACCATCAGGTTCTCCCTGCCGCTAATTATAAGTTCTTCGTTCATGATCCGGTCAGATTAGGAAATAGAGATGGGGTTTTGTTCCTGCCTCAGGTATGAGGGTCTTGTACTTGCGCTTCTTCAGCACCAGACTGACATCACTGTTGGGATCATCGAGGTCACCGAAGTACATGCACTTCGTCGGACAGACAGCCACGCATGCCGGTTTCATCCCCTGGTTGACCCTGTGGACGCAGAATGTACACTTGTCAACATATCCCTTCGGATGCGGGTAGCGGGCATCATAGGGGCAGGAGGCAATACATGCCCCGCAGCCGATGCACTTGTTGGGCCTGACCAGCACTATGCCACCGTCAACAATGTGACTGGCGCCTGTGGGACAGCATCTCACGCAAGGCGGATTCTCACACTGGTTGCACCTCTCCGACCTAAGCTCTATCTCCAGCTGCGGGTAGGTGCCGTCCATCACCTCAACTACCCAGTCGCGGCAGTATCCTATCGGCACATTGTTTTCTGTCTGGCATGCCACGACACAGTCGCTGCATCCCACACACTTTTTGGTATCAACAGCCATCGCGTATCTCATGATACAACCTCCTCTCCGGCCAGGTCAGTGACAAAGGTCACGAAGTTGCCGCGCATCCCGGTGCCTCCCATGATTGGATCCACAAGTACCTTTGTGATGAGGTTGGTGTCGCTTGCCCCCTTCCCGTAACTTCGCCGCAGCTTCTTCTCCTGGTGTCCGAATCCGTGAACCATGTAGACCGAATCCCAGCGGATACGTTCGGTCACCCTGACCTTTATCGGGAATTCGGACCGTTTGCCGTCCTGGTTGACCAGGTGAACATACTGGCCCGTGCTGAGTCCCCACTCTTTTGCCACGCGCGGGTTAACCCACACGCTGTTTTCATCCATCAGGTCGGTGAGGTTCGGGTTGTTTGCAGTACGGCTGAAGGTATGCATCGGGGCCCTGCCGTAGTTAAGCCGGTAGAAGCCGGGTGGCGGTTCCTCATGAGCCGTGTACTTTGGCATTGGATCGAATCCGGCCCCTTCAAGTGCGGTTGAATAGAGTTCTATCTTTCCTGTAGCCGTGTAGAATTCAACATCCTCACCGGGAGAGAAATAGAGGTCGTCTGCTGTGCGGTCAAGGGTTTTGATCCCGATCCTTTTCATCTCATCGAGGCTGCTTCCCACCTGTTTAAGCTGCCAGTCAAGCTGGTCTTCGATCTTCTCAAATGGGAAGTACTCAATCACTCCAAGCCTTTTTGCCAGCTCCCTGGCCATATAAAATGCAGGTTTTGTATCATGCATCGGTTCGGCTGCCGGAGCTCTGAGAGCAATCTGGGGCTTTCTGTGCGGCCCGACCCGCAGATCATCATACCTCTCCAGGTAAGTGCACTCGGGAAGAACCACGTCAGCCCAGCCTGTGATCTCCATGGGCATCGTATCAACCACCACGAGCAGTTGAAGGGCCTGTATGGCCTTAAGGGTGTTCTCCTGGTTGGGAAGTGTCTCCATCAGGTTAGTCCCGTTGACAATCCATGCCTGGAACTTGCAGTTGCGACTCGGATCAGGCACAGTGGCATCGCAGACACCGTTTGCAAGAACAGTGTCGGCAAGCTTGTAGAGATCAGGAAACTCTGTTCTCCATGTTCTTTTTGGGGTGGGATATGCCGGGTGTGGCGGCTCGGGCAGCTCGAATGTCTCGGTGCGGAAGAATCCGCCCCTGCGACCCCAGGAACCCAGCAGCGCGTTCAGTATTGCAACTGCCCTCAGTCGCTGCGTGTCATCACCGTACCATGTGACATGACGGCCCGGGTGAACTATCACTGCAGGGGCAGCGTTTGCCATCTCACGGGCAGTCTCCCGGATTACTGTCGGATCAATTGTGGTAATGCCGTATGCCCATTCGGGGGTCATGTTTTTCACATGTTCCTTCAGGTATTCAAATCCGTATGTATATTTCTCAACATATGGTTTGTCATAAAGCTCCTCCGTGATTATGACGTTAATCCATGCCAGAAGCAGGGCGAGGTCTGTTGCCGGCTTTATCGGCAGCCAGTACTTTGACTTGCCGGCAGCTGTGGAGAAACGCGGATCGACAGTGATTATGGTTGCTCCCTTGTCAATTGCGTCAGACATCTCCTGGACCTGTCCGTTATGCATGTTCTCGCCGAGGTGGCTTCCAATCAGCACAAGGCATTTTGTATCACGGATATCAAGAGGTTCGGGGCTGTCGAGGGATTCGCCGAAGGTAGCCTGGAAAGCCACCTCGCGGGGTCCGCGGCACTGTGCATAGGATGGCGCTGCGATATGTGGTGACCCGAGGGCACGGAGGAGGGTTGAGAAATACTTTCCTCCCGAACCGTGGGTGAAGAGAGCGATGCACTCCGGACCGTGTTCGGCGGAGATAACCTTGATTTTTTCGGCGATGTAGTCAAAGGCCTCTTCCCAGGTTGCTTCGCGGAAGCTCTGGGTACCACGCTCGTCGGTGCGTATCAGAGGCTTGCGCAGCCTGTCCTCATCGTGGTACATGCCCACTCCGCCTGTGCCTCTGGGACACAGACGGCCGTTGCAGTTCAGGTCATCGTTGTTGCCGATGATCTTCTGAATCGAGCCTTTGTCGTCCTTGTAGACCCAGCCGGCGCACTTCCAGAAACATACCTCGCAGTATGTCGGCGTTCTGCCGGTAAGGGCAGCCAGGGTGGCCTTCTGACCGTCAGTCATGCCGGAGCCGAATAGCTTCAGTCCGGCGGCACCGGTCATGACAGCCCCGGCCCCCATCGCTGAGATCCTGATGAATTGCCTGCGTGTTGCCATTATATAGTTTTGAATTACTGTTTGTTCAGGTTCGGATCAACAGCGGTCATGTGAAAGGGCAAACCAACACGCTGCTGAAAAGCGAAATTACTGTTTTTAAACTAACAGACCGGCTAAAATGATTTTTATGATACCTGTGTGCCGGCTAAACGATCATGAGAGCTTCTTATACCTGAATCTTACGGGACCTGCATTTCCGGTACGCTTGCGATAGTTTTCATCATACTCGGAAAAGCCTCCCTCGAACCATACGACCCTGGAGTCTCCCTCGAAGGCAAGGATATGTGTGGCAACGCGGTCAAGGAACCAGCGGTCATGCGAGATTATCACGGCGCAGCCCGCGAAATTGTCAAGCCCTTCCTCAAGTGCCCGGAGGGTGTTGACGTCAATGTCGTTCGTGGGTTCGTCAAGAAGCAGCACGTTGGCCCCGCTCTTGAGGGTGAGTGCCAGGTGCAGCCTGTTGCGCTCACCGCCTGACAGCACTCCGCACTTCTTCTCCTGATCGGCACCGGTGAAATTGAACCGTGCAGCATAAGCTCTTGAATTGATGGGCCTGTTTCCAACGATTACCTCATCCATACCTCCCGAGATGACCTCATAGACACTCTTTTTCGGGTCTATTGAGGCATGTGCCTGATCAACATAACCCAGGGTGACTGTATCGCCAACCTCAAATGTACCCCTGTCAACAGCCACCTGTCCCATGATCATCCGGAAGAGGGTGGTCTTGCCGGCGCCGTTGGGGCCAATCACACCAACAATCCCGTTTGGCGGAAGGCTGAAATCGAGGTCTTCGAACAGGATCTTCTCGCCAAAGGCCTTTGTTACGCCGCGGGCATGTATCACTTTGTCTCCCAGCCTGGGGCCGTTGGGGATGAATATCTCCAGTTTCTCCTCCTTCTGTTTCACATCCTGGTTGAGGAGGTTCTCATAGGCACTGAGGCGGGCCTTCGACTTGGCGTGCCTTGCCTTTGGCGACATACGCACCCATTCGAGCTCGCGCTCGAGGGTCTTGCGTCGCCTTGCGCTCCCCTTCTCCTCCATCTCCAGTCTTTTGGCCTTCTGCTCAAGCCACGAGGAGTAGTTGCCCTTCCAGGGTATCCCTTCACCACGGTCAAGCTCCAGAATCCAGCCTGCAACATTGTCAAGGAAATACCGGTCATGGGTTATGCAGATGACAGTTCCCTTGTACTGGCGAAGGTGAGTTTCGAGCCACTGTACGCTCTCGGCATCGAGATGGTTGGTGGGCTCATCAAGCAGCAGCACGTCGGGCTCCAGCAGCAAAAGCCGGCAGAGTGCCACGCGGCGGCGTTCGCCTCCGGAGAGGATATTTACCGGCGTGGCGGGGTCAGGGCAGTTCAGTGCATCCATGGCCCGCTCGAGCTTATGTTCCAGATTCCACCCGTCAAGCGCGTCAATCTTCTCCTGCAAAACAGCCTGCCTGGCCATCAGCTTTTCCATTGCATCGGGGTTCTCATACACTTCCGGTTCGCCGAAACGAAGGTTGATCTCCTCAAACTCCTTCATGACGGAGACCACCTCGGCAGCTCCCTCCTCAACGATCTCGCGGACCGTGCGGCTGTCATCGAGCAGGGGATCCTGCGGCAGGTGCCCTACGGTGTAACCGGGAGAGAAGACCACTTCGCCCTGGTACTCCTTCTCGAGCCCGGCAATTATCTTCAGCAGAGTGGACTTGCCCGAGCCGTTCAGACCGATGATGCCGATCTTGGCTCCAAGGAAGAATGAGAGGGATATGTCCTTTATGACCTGCTTGTGGGGAGGGTAGCTCTTGCTGACCCTGTACATTGAAAAAATGATCTTCTTGTCGTCTGCCATGACCTTAATGGTTTGACGACAAAAATAATCATTTTGTCTGCCTGCGGAAAGGGATGGATGATCAGACTGTCACACTGCTGCCGGGACATCCCTTTTCAAAGAGGGATATCGTCTCGGACTGTACAAGCACCCAGATGATATAGACCCCCTTCAGGGTTCCGATGGGAACGTTCAGAAGGCCGATGGCGCCCATCACCAGTGTCAGGATCCTTGCCCAGGGCTTGCAGTAGAAGAGGCCAACCCCGCCGGCGATCATCAATCCGCCGAAGAGTAAAAATAAGACCACGAGCGGTGTGCCGATGATGCCAAGAACCTTGACTGCTGTGGGATCATCCACAAACTGATCGACAAAACCGAATGCAAAGGCAACAGCCATTCCAGCTATTACCAATATTGCTCCGAATACTATCTGAAGGATGGCTGCGATGTTGACATGCTTCTTCATCCTGTTCTCTTCAACTGTCACCGCTGTGGGTGTTGTGGCATTCTCTTCCATTTTATGTAGGTTTATTTAGGTTTGCTGATTTCAAAATAATGACTCCAATTTATAAAAAATGCTGCATTGCAGCACCAATACTATTTGATTCCCTTTGACGTTATCACAGAAAAGCAAGCCATGAAGAAGATTTTATACGCCACAGCCATTCTCCTTATCACATGCACATTCAGTTCATGCGAGATTCTCGGTGACGGTTGCCAGGTCTGTCAGACAGTTTCGTATGATAACGGTAACCCGATAGCGTGGGGAACTGAAGGTGAGTATTGCGGAGATGATCTGCTTGCCATAAAGGCGATTCCCCCTTCAACCGTTGGCGGGGTGACCACATACTGGGAGTGTCGCTGAGGGAGCTCAGATGCTCATTATCTGAGCATTGCAAGACATCTCATATCCTGTTAAAAAGTTGTTGTTAATAAGTTGTTACTAAAGTTGAAATATGCGGGGGAATTGTTTAATCTTGCTATTCCTCGCCGGATATCTTTACGCTGAGTTCGGATTATTAACCCCGGGTTCACTTTATAGAAATGCTTAACATAACAGGCAAACGGATCGCCATCGTTGAGGACGATGCTGCTTCACTGAAGTACTATGAGACTCTTCTCAGGGAAACCGGCGCGGAGGTCTCCGTATACCGTAACGGCAAAGAATTTGTTGATGCAATAACCGTTGGCAAGGCTCATTTTGATCTTGTATTCATGGATTTTCTCGTGCCGCTTGTAAACGGAATTGAATGCACGAGGGCATTTCGCCAGGTGAACCGGTCAGCCCCTGTGATACTTATCACGGCCTATTTTTCCGAGCAGACAAAAAATGAAGCTTACATTGCAGGCTGTACCGAATACAACCTCAAGCCTGTCTTCCCGGATAAGATCCATCTGATCATCGAAAAGTACCTGGCCCCCCGGCCGGCGTATCAGGCGTACGACTGATTTGTCTCCAGGCATTTGCCTGATCTCCTACTGCCTCATCCCGCCATACCTTGTATACAGCTCGTTGTATTTGACGTTCAGCTCCTCTGCGAGGGTGGTTTCACCGTTGTCAAAACAGACGCGCATGACCTGCATGATCATCTGGAGGCCATTGGCTGTCTCAGCCTCGGCATAGAGTGCCACAGAGGGCTTCTGGTCAAGGATATAGCTGGAACGGTCATAATAGTACCCGGCAAAACCTGAGGCAAGCTCCTTCGCCTTATCACGCTCACCGGCAGCAAAGCATGCCGAGATGATGTCCGAGAAGTAGAAATCATAGCCCAGTTTCGATACCGGGAAGAGCTCCAGGCACCTGTTGATCACTTCCTTTGCCCTGACGGTATCGCCTTCCGCCGCCAGCTGTTTCGCAAGTTTGGAATAATTGAGGCGTGCCCGCACAACGGTCAGGGTACGGTTATGGTAATAGTCAATATAAACATCCGGATCAGCGGAACCGGTCCACGTGAATTTGTTCATCATATTGTCATACAGGATATCGGTATCGATTGTCCCGTACTCAAACCAGCTCTTGTTGACCCCCTTCACAGGCACAAGCCTGTAGGCCAGCCCTTCAAGCTGGAAGTACTCCTCCAGCCCGAGAGCGTCATCATGCTGACCGGCCACGAAATAAATCGGTCGGTCCCAGTCGTTGTGAGCCAGGATATCAATCACAAGGAGCTGGTTTTTCATGATCCATGAACCCTTCAAGTTAATGTCGATGTAAGGGACAATCTTATCGGCATCCTCCGGTTTTACTGTGCCGTTGGCAATCACCTTGGCTGCATCCACCGGGATGCGTATCGTGCGGGTGGGTATGTACCAGAGATCCTCACCGTAGAGTGACAGTTTCGCCTGTTCACTGCCGCTTGTTATGAACTTCATAACCTCCTTCGCCGTTGCCGGCTCCTTAACCCTCTCAAAGACAGCCACCTGATTGTTGACACCGTCATAGTACAGCTCCTTTGGAAGGCTGATGGGCAGCGGTTCGGAGGTGTAGGCCTTATATTTCATCTGGTCAATGTACCAGTCGGTGTTCAGAAGCATCAGGTTGCATATCCTTACGTCAGTGCGGACATTCTCCACCTCCTGTGCATACCACAGCGGGAAGGTGTCATTGTCGCCGCCCGTGAATATTATGGCGTTCGGAGCGCACGACTTGAGGTAATTGAAAGCCACGTCCCTCCCGAGATACCTGCCTGAGCGGTCATGGTCATCCCAGTTTTCGGATGCCATCAGCGCCGGCACCGCGGCAAAGGTGAGCGCGGAGGCGATTAGAGCTGCGGGTGTGGCGGGAACAGCTTTTCGGAGCAGTTCAAACAGCGCAAGCATCCCGAGGCCTATCCATATCGTGAAGGCGTAAAACGAAGCTGCATATGCATAATCCCGCTCCCTGGGCTGGTTCGGGTACTGGTTGAGGTATATGACGATTGCTATGCCCGTCATCACGAAGAGCAGAAGCACGATCCACCAGTTTCGGACATCGCGGTTAAAGTGCCACAGGAAACCGACCAGACCCAGCAGCAGCGGGATGAGATAGTACTTGTTTCGTGAAGGGGCATTCTTCATGTCATCAGGCATTCCTTTCACCGATCCTGTCCTGGGGGCATCGAGGGCTTCAATACCTGTGATCCAGTTGCCGTTGATGGGTCCTCCCGAGCTCTGGATGTCATTCTGCCTGCCGCTGAAGTTCCACATGAAGTACCGGAAATACATGAAGCCGAGCTGGTGGCTGAACATAAACCTGAGGTTCTGCCCGAAAGTGGGTACCCTGACAGTAGTTGTCTCCCCTGTCTGTGGATCCTTCACGCGAACCGGCTTGCCCCCGGTGCCAACATACCTCTCATACTCCCTGATATGGTCAGGTGAGTCACTCCACATCCTGGGAAACAGGGTCATGAAACGCTCGTCATACTCTCGGGTGGTCTCGCGGTTTGTGATAATATATTTTCCGCCAGAGGGATTATATGTGGGTTTGCCCTTGACATAATCGGTCACCGGAGCATTGTAATAAGGGCCATGAAAGAGTGGCCGCTGGCCGTACTGCTCGCGGTTCAGGTAATAGAGCAGGGCGAAGGGATTGGAGGGGTTGTTTTCATTCATCGGCGGGTTCGCGGTTGACCTTATGACGATGACTGCAAAGCTCGAATAGCCGATGATTATTACAGTAAGAGCCGTCATAATAGTGTTGAGCACCATCCTTTTACGGGTCGAAAGAATCCAGACCCCGTAGATGACTGCCGCAAGGAAAACAATGTTAAGAAGCAGACTGTCTGTCAGCAGCCATAACCCCGACAGAAGCATTGTAACGGCTGCAAGTATGAATCCCCTCCTGCCGTCGGTATGTGTGAAGGTGTACCAGACGGAGAACAGCAGCACTGCCAGGAAGAGCAGCATATGAATATACATGCCGCTGTTGAACGGCATGCCAAGGCTGTTTACAAAGAAGAGTTCAAAGGCTGATGTCACCCTCACAAGACCGGGAATGATGCCGTACATGACAAGCACGATCAATATTACCGATACGCCTATTGAAGCGGCAAAACCTTTCCATGAAAACTCATGCTTGCGGAAGTACCAGATGAAAGTAATGGCCGGAATTGCAAGCAGGTTAAGGAGGTGCACCCCAATTGAGAGCCCCATCATGTAGGCAATCAGGATGATCCATCTGTCGGCATGGGGTTCGTCCGCCACATCCTCCCATCTCAGCATGGCCCAGAATACGACAGCGGTGAAGAGCGAGGAGGTTGCATAAACCTCTCCCTCAACTGCCGAAAACCAGAAAGTGTCAGAGAAGGCATAGGCCAGCGCTCCGGTCACGCCGGCACCGAGAACAGCGATAATGCTTCCGGCAGAATAGTCAGATTCCTGCTTCAGAAAAATCCTCCTTGCAAGGTGGGTGACGGTCCAGAACAGGAACAGTATCGTCAGTGCGCTGAAAAGGCCTGACATAGCATTTACCATCATGGCCACCTTCGACACGTCGCCTCCGGCAAAAAAGGTGAAAAACCTCCCGAGGAGCATGAAGAATGGTGCCCCGGGCGGGTGCCCTACCTCAAGCTTCCATGCCGAGGCAATGAACTCACTGCAGTCCCAGAGGCTCATCGTCGGCTCGAGGGTCAGAAGATAGGTTATGGCTGCCACGGTAAATACCGCCCAGCCGATTATGTTTTCCCAGAGCCTGAATTTCTTTATCATGATATGAATGTTACCGTTCCTGAATATTCCGCACGAAAATAATAAGATTTTGGCGTGTGCCCGAAGATATCGGCCAATTTTGGTATTTTTGGGCAAACTGCCCGGCATGAAAAAGGTAATTATACTGCTCATTATGAGCCTGCTTCCGTTAGCCTGGGCCGGTGCGCAGTATTATGACACGGGACAGGACCCCGCATCACTGAAGTGGCTGCAGATAAAGACCACTCACTTCCGCATAATCTTTCCGGAGGACTTCGGCATGGAGGCCACCCGCTATGCCCGGCTGCTGGAGGAGTCATACGGGAAGCTCTCAGCGCTCTACCCCGGGGCCAGGACAAATATTCCCGTGATTATTCACAACCATTCGATGCAGTCAAACGGTTATGTCAGCTGGGCGCCCCGCAGGATGGAGCTCTTTCCCCTGCCGGGACAGGATAACCTCCCGATGCACCCCGCCAGGCAGCTTGCTGTTCACGAGGCAGCACATGTGCTGCAGCTGGGTTCGCTCAACGGGAAAGGGCTGGGCAGGGCTCTGACATGGATCATCGGGGAACAGGCGGTGGGACTTGCGGCAGTGGAGGTGCCGAACTGGGCCTTCGAGGGTGATGCGGTATATGCGGAAACAGCTACGGGCCTCTCGGGAAGGGGACGAAGCAATGTGTTTATCCGGGGCGCCAGGGCTCTGGCAGAGGGTCCGGAGGGATTGTACGACTACGACAAGATGCTCTCAGGCTCATACAGGGACTTCACTCCTGACCATTATGTCTTCGGATACCTGATGATGAACCACCTGCGGGCAACAGACCCTGATGCCTGGAGCACAATGACCTCAAAAATATCACCCGGCTGGCACCTGAACCCTGTAAATGCCGGACTCCGGGGCGGAGCCGGACTGACAAAAAAACGGCTTTATGACTCAACATTCGCCACCCTCGGAAAAATGTGGAACAACAGCCTGCCCGAAGGAACCAGGGATTACACCCCCCTCAGCGCAAGCCACAGGCGGGATTATGTCAGCTATTACAACCCCTGCCGTTTGCCCGACGGAAGGATCATCTCGCTCAGGACCTCTGTGTCCGATCCGTCACGGTTCTCAATCACAAACCCGGTAACAGGCAAGGAACTTAATTTTACCACCACCGGATACATATATCCCTATGTTTTTTCAGTTTCGGACAGCTCAGTGGTATGGTCTGAGCAGCACCCGGATATCAGATGGGATAATCGCGACTATTCAGTGATAAAGAGACTTGACCTTTCCGGGGGAGCCGTCAGGCAGCTCACCTTCCGGTCAAGGTATACGGCGCCGGACCTTTCTCCTGACGGCAGAACGGTGGCTGCTGTATCAACAACCACCGGAATGCACTGTTCCCTTGTACTTCTCGATGCCCTCACGGGAGAGGAGCTGATGAATATCGTGCCACCGGACAGCCTTATCCTCCAGCGCCCGGCCTGGTCATCGGATGGCAGTGCAGTAACCATGGTAACACTCAGCGAAAAAGGTGAAGGAATACGGAGTTACAGTCCTACAGGCAAGAGATGGACTATACACATCGGGGAGAGTGTTACCGACATTGTACAGGCAAAAATGCACAATGACACTCTCTTCTATCTCGCGCAGGGCGACGGATCAGACAACATCTACCGCATTGCAGGCGACGGACCGGCAGAGAGGATAACCGGATCACGGTTCGGCATATCGGGTTTTTCGGTGAGAGGAGGCGAGCTGCTCTTTTCAGATTACACATCCGGCGGGTATATCATAGCATCAGAAAAAACATCAGCCACAGCAGGGCCGGCGGGAAGCACCGGCCATGAAATCATTCCGGCCGTTGCTCCGATGAAATCGGTTCATGAAAGCGAGGAAAACCCTGTGCCGGTGATCCCGGAGCCTGTACGTTACAGCAAACTTGGCCACCTTTTCAACATCCACAGCTGGTTCCCGTTCTACGCAGACATTGATGAGCTGAAGAGCGATCCGACATCTGTCAGGCCCGGGCTTACCCTTATGTCACAGAACCACCTGAGCACGCTCGTATCAACGGCAGGCTACGAATACAGCTACGGGGACCATTTCATTCATTCCGGCATCACCTGGAAGGGGTGGCACCCTGTGATCGATGCTGAGCTCACATGGGGAGGAGAACAGCTGGTAAGCAGGGATACATCGCAGGGATCAGCGCCTTCGGACCTGGGCCGCGACTTTCAGCTGAACCTCAACGTATATGACCAGCTGTGGTTCGCGTACGGCAAGTTCAGACAGCTTCTCATGCCCGCTGTTTACCTCAGCTACCGCAACAAGTACACATTCATCCCGGATGAGAACAGGTTTGACAGGGATATCATTACGGTTACCGGGAGACTCTATTTCTCAAACACCTTCCGGACAGCATACCGTGACATCAATCCGCGCTGGGGCCAGGTGATTGACCTGAGGCTTACAGGTACACCGTGGGATTCTGAGCTTTACAACAGCAGAAGCTATGCAAGGGGCACCCTCTTCTTTCCGGGCATAATGGCCAATCACAGCCTGTCAGCAAAGGCAGGATGGGAGAACCAGGCTCCTGCGAGGAAACTGATCTACCGCAACTCAATACCCTGGCCCAGGGGCCTCAGGGATGAGCTCATAGCAGAAAAACTCTTCTCGTTCTCGGCAGATTACACAATGCCCCTGATTTACCCCGATCTTGCAGCAGGCAGCCTGCTGTACCTGAAGAGAATAAGGGGCACACTCTTCTGGGACTATGCCAGGGGTGAAAAGATCAATGATTACTCCAATCGCAGTTTCAATCCCGGTACGGCGGAATACAGTTCATACGGATCGGAACTGATGGCAGATTTCTATCTCATGCGCTTCCCGTTCGAGATGAGTGCAGGCGTCAGGGGAGGATATATCCCGGGAGAGCAGAGATATTTCGTGACAGGGGCCTTCTCAGTCAATATCTACGGTACGGTCCTGGGAAGAGAGCGCTGAGGCGCACTCCCTGATGAGGTTCCAGGCTTCGGTAACATGATGCTCCGTCACGTTTGTCTGGGCGGTTACCATACGCATAACGTATCTCCCGTGGACTTTTGTGTGAGTCAGGTAGATCTTCCCTGAATCATTGAGGTCATGATTGATCCTTTCGTTGAGGCTGTCAGCCTCTGAGTCACTCATTCCATCCGGCCGGTACCGGAAACAGACGGTGTTGAGCGGCACCGGAGCCATCAGTTCGAAGTCTTTCTCAGCCTCAATCAGACCCGCGAGCATCTTTGCCAGGCGGAGGTGTTCCCGTATTGCTGCCTGCAGTCCCTCAACGCCGTATGAGCGAATGACAGCCCACAGCTTCAGCGCCCTGAACCGCCTTCCAAGCGGTATGCCCCAGTCGCGGTAATCATTCACCTTCCCGCGTGTGCGTGTCTTAAGGTATTCCGGCAGAATCTCAAAGGTGCGTATGAGTGATGCCGCATCGCGGACGAAGTATGCGGAGCAGTCGAAATTCGTGAACATCCACTTGTGCGGATTGAAGACAAACGAGTCGGCATATTCCATCCCGTCAGACATCCACCTCATCTCCGGAAGAAGGAGTGCGGTCCCACCCAGGGCGGCATCGACATGGAGCCAGATACCGTGCCTGTGGCATATCTCTCCCACCTGTCTCAGCGGATCAACGGCAGTGGTTCCCGTGGTACCGATTGTGGCAACCGTGCAGCACGGGATATAACCGGCATCCAGATCTTTCTCTATTGCCCTCTCCAGGGCCTCAGGATCCATTGAAAAGTCATCACGGACTTCTACCCTGACCAGGTTGCTGCGTCCGAATCCTGCCACGCCTGCCCCCTTCTCGACAGATGAGTGGGTCTGGGTTGAAACATATATTCTCAGCCTTCCGGCATCGGGAAGCCCTTCACTGTTGGACCGGAACCCTGTAGCTTTTTCGCGGGCTGTGATCAGCGCGGCCAGCGTGGCCGATGAGGCACTGTCCTGTATCACACCTTCAAACTCATCCGGCAGACCGGTCATTGTCCGCAGCCATTCCATCATCCTCTCCTCGAGCTCTGCCGCGGCCGGGGAGGTCTCCCACAGCATGCACTGCGCCCCGAGGGCCGAGGTGAGCATCTCGGCAAGAACGGACGGAGGGCTGCTGTTTGCAGGGAAATAGGCAAAGAAATTCGGACTCTGCCAGTGAGTTATCCCCGGCATTATTACCTCATCAAAATCCTTCAGGAAATTGTCAAAGGATTCACTGCCCGACGGAGGGAGCTCAGGCAATGCATTCTTTATATCACCGGGACGGACCCGCGATTTTACAGGATACTGCTCAACATTTTCAAAGTAACGGGCTATCCATTCGACGATGGCATGACCCTGCCTCCTGAATTCGTCGCTGTCCATCACCCTCAGCTTTGGGTCACCGAGTCAGCCAGCAGTATGATCCTGTTCTTCTTTACCTCGATAACGCCGCCGGTGATCTCAAAGCGTACCTCGGCACCCTGTTCATCAGCTATTACGACAGGGCCTGCGTCGAGTGTGGAGATGATCGGTGCGTGATCCTTCAGGACCTGGAACGACCCTTTTCTTCCGGGTACCCGTACCGAGCGCACATCACCGGAATAGATGCTTTTGTCAGGTGTGATAATCTCTATCTTCACGTCTGGTTTCTTTTGACTTTACCTGCTCTCGGCAATAAGCTTCTCGCCCTTGGCAATTGCATCCTCAATTGTACCGACGAGCATGAATGCGGCTTCCGGATACTGGTCCACTGCGCCGTCAATAATCATGTTGAAGCCTCTGATCGTATCCTCTATGGAGACAAGTTTGCCAGGTATGTTGGTAAACTGCTCGGCCACGTGGAAGGGTTGTGAGAGGAATCTCTGCACCCTGCGTGCGCGGTGAACAACCAGCTTATCCTCTTCCGAAAGTTCATCCATACCCAGAATGGCGATGATATCCTGCAGCTCATTGTATCTCTGAAGTATCTCCTTTACCCTCTGCGCGCAGCGGTAATGCTCCTCACCGACAATCTCGGGGGTGAGGATCCTGGAGGTTGAATCCAACGGGTCAACGGCCGGGTAGATACCAAGCTCGGATATCTTGCGGCTTAGCACCGTAGTGGCATCGAGGTGAGCAAAAGTTGTTGCGGGCGCCGGGTCGGTAAGGTCATCGGCAGGGACATAAACGGCCTGCACCGATGTGATTGACCCGTGACGGGTTGAGGTGATCCTCTCCTGCATCACCCCCATCTCGGTGGCCAGTGTCGGCTGGTATCCCACGGCTGACGGCATGCGGCCGAGCAAAGCGGATACCTCTGAGCCTGCCTGGGTGAAACGGAAGACGTTATCCATGAAGAAGAGGATATCCCTTCCTGTTCCTTCACCCTCGCCGTCGCGGAAATATTCGGCAACTGAGAGTCCCGAGAGAGCAACGCGCGCACGTGCACCGGGAGGCTCGTTCATCTGCCCGAACACCAGTGCCAGCTTGGAATCCTTGAGACCCTCGCGGTCAACCAGGTCAAGGTTCCATCCCCCTTTTTCCATATCCTCCATGAACTCCTTGCCGTAGGAAATCACATTGGCTTCAAGCATCTCGCGAAGGAGGTCATTGCCCTCCCTGGTGCGCTCCCCTACTCCTGCAAAAACGGAAAGTCCGGAATATGCCTTGGCAATGTTGTTTATAAGCTCAAGGATGACAACGGTCTTGCCCACGCCTGCTCCACCGAAGAGGCCGATCTTTCCTCCCTTTGAGTAAGGCTCGATGAGGTCAATGACCTTGATGCCGGTGTAGAGTACTTCCTTATCGGTCGACAGGTCCTCATATTTCGGAGGCTTGCGGTGAATGGGGTAGCCTCCCTTCTTGTCAAGGGGACCAATGCCGTCAATAGGCATGCCGGTCACGTTCATCAGGCGCCCCCTGATCTGGTCACCCACGGGCATAACTATGGGCAGCCCTGTGGCCACTACCTCCATGCCTCGCTGCAGACCGTCAGTGGAATCCATTGCGATTGCCCTGACTGTCTTTTCTCCGATGTGCTGCTGACACTCAACCACAAGCACCGATCCGTCCTGACGTGTAATCTCCAGCGCGTCAAGAATATTGGGCATATCGGTGCCGGCGATATCAAAGGTAACGTCCACCACAGGTCCGATGACCTGACTTATCACTCCTGTTTTCTTTGCCATCTCTCTGACTTAAAATCTGTTCAATAATTCCTTGTAATATTCAAATATCTGTCAAGCTGTCTCCCAGGCGGGGACAATTTTCATTTTACTCTTCCTATCAAATTAACAGCAAGCTGTTTAAGCTCATTCTTCCGTTCGCCGTTTACAGAAACCTGGTCAAGCGCCTGGAAGGCCCTGTTGAAATAGTCATATGCAAGGTTCTCAGCCTGCAGTCTTATTTCCAGCTCGTCATAAATCTCCTTCACAGCCCTGACCTTTTCAACCGGGTCACTGTTGCCCTCGCCGAGCAGTTTCCTGAGGCGGGTCAGCTTGCTTCCCCCTGCCAGTTCAAGCGCCTTTACAAGGAGGTAGGTCTTTTTGTTGGCCACAATGTCACTGCCGGTCTTCTTTCCGAACATTTTTGTGTCACCGTATGTGTCAAGCACGTCATCCTGGATCTGGAAGGCAATCCCCAGGCAGCGACCGAACTCATAGAGCAGGTCCTGATCCTTATCCGAGGCATCGCCTATGATGGCTCCCAGCTTAAGTGAGGCTGCCACCAGAACGGCTGTCTTCAGCTCTATCATCCGAAGGTATTCAGCCTCGGAGACCACTCCCTTCTTCTCGAAGTCAATATCCAGCTGCTGGCCGATGCAAACCTCTATCGCTGTGCGGTTGAAGAGCTTAAGGGCCTTCGACAGAGCCTTTTCAGGGGCCTGTCCGATGCACTCCACCGCCACGAAAGCCATGACATCACCCGAGAGGATTGCCTGGTCAGGACCCCATTTGGAGTGGACCGTGGGAGAGCCTCTTCTCATCTCTGCCTTATCAATGATGTCATCATGGATGAGTGTGAAGTTATGGAACACCTCTATCCCCACCGCCGGCATCACTGCCTCGTCAATCTTATCCCTGAAGATGTTGCATGCCAGGAGGCACATGACGGGCCTGAGTCTCTTTCCCCCGATAGACATTATGTATCTCACGGGGGCAAAGAGCCTGTCTGCCTCGGGTGTACCACCCAGGCTGGCAACAGCCTTGTCTGTAAGCTCTCTCAGGTAATCGCTCGTGAACATCTTCTCTCTTTCGTTATCCGTTAAGCGCTTCAGCGCCGCTAACCACTTCCAGAAGCTGGTTGGTGATAGAGGCCTGGCGCGCCTTGTTATACTGCAGGGTAAGATCCCTTATAAGATCCGTGGCGTTGTCGGTTGCCTGGTGCATCGCCGTCATCCGTGCCCCGTGCTCCGCGGCAAACGAATCCAGCAGCGCCCTGTAAAGCTGAATGCGCAGGGTCTTCGGAATAAGTTCCGAGACAATGCTTACCTGGTCAGGCTCATAAATGTAATCTGACGGGGCTGACTTCTCACTGCCTTCAACAGCCATACTTACAGGAAGATAGTTCTCAACCGTAAGCTTCTGAACCGCAGCATTTTTGAACTGGTTATATATGATCTCGACTGTATCATATTCCTTCGTCATGTAGAGTTGCATCAGCTTGTCAGCCAGAGCGGAAACCCGGTCAAAGGTGAGGCCGTGGAACAGGTCACTGTGGTCCTCAGCCAGGTTGCACTTCAGCTTTTTAAGTACGTCATGTGCCTTCTTCCCTACTGTCATCACTGCCAGGTCACCTCTGCCTGCCTCAGCCGGGTACTTCTCTGCCATTATGCGCTTTGCCTCCCTGATCACGTTGGCGTTAAATGCCCCGCAAAGACCTTTGTTGGAGGTTATTACAACCAGCAGCACCTTTCCGTTGCCTTTGGTCCTGGCAGCGAACACATTTTCGACCTCGGTGTCACGGAGTGCAGCGCTCAGACCGGACTGTATCTCATTCAGCTTGTCAGCATAAGGCCTCAGCTGAACGATGGCATCCTGCGCCTTGCGGAGCTTGGCGGCAGCCACCATCTTCATCGCCGAGGTGATCTGGCGGGTGGATTTGACCGAGCTGAGCCTGACCCTTATAGCCTTTAAGTTAGCCATTTTCTCTTTTTAACCTTTACTGCTAACGCGACGAATACCTCCCTGCAACATCCGCAGCCGCCTTTTCAAGCACCACGGTCACTTCGTCATTTATTATACCCTTCTTGATGCTTTCAAGCACATCTGCATGATGGTCACGCATGAATGCAAGGAAGTCGTTTTCGAACAGCTTGACCTTGTGCACCGGTACATTCTTCAGCAATCCCTTTGTGCCGCAGTAAATTATTGCAACCTGCTCCTCAACCTTCATCGGCGAGAAAAGATTCTGCTTTAGGATTTCTACGTTCTTCGAGCCCTTGTCAAGCACTGCCAGGGTGGCAGGGTCAAGATCTGAACCGAACTTCGAGAAGGCCTCCAGTTCACGGTACTGTGCCTGGTCAACCTTCAGCGTTCCGGCCACTTTCTTCATCGATTTGATCTGTGCGTTGCCGCCAACCCTGGATACGGATATACCCACATTGATTGCAGGCCTTATACCGGCGTTGAAGAGGCTCGACTCAAGGAAGATCTGCCCGTCAGTGATTGATATCACGTTTGTCGGGATATACGCCGATACGTCACCTGCCTGTGTCTCGATTATAGGCAGTGCTGTCAGTGATCCGCCTCCTTTTACAAGGTGGCGTATTGATTCGGGTATGTCATTCATGCGCTGCGCAACCTCGTCTGATTCGATGATCTTTGCAGCCCTTTCAAGCAGGCGTGAGTGGAGATAAAAGACGTCACCCGGATATGCTTCGCGGCCGGGCGGACGGCGGAGCAGAAGGGAGACCTCGCGGTATGATACGGCCTGCTTGGAGAGATCGTCATAGATAATAAGCGCATCACGGCCGGTGTCACGGAAAAATTCACCTATTGCCGCGCCGGCAAAGGGTGCATAGAACTGTGCAGCGGCAGAGTCGGCGGCAGTGGCACTTACGATAACCGTGTAATCCATTGCGCCGTAACTCTCAAGTGTTTTTGCAATATTGGCAACGTTCGAGCCTTTCTGGCCGATTGCGACATAAATGCAGTAGACCGGTTTGCCCCTGTCAAATTCCCCCTTCTGGTTCAGTATTGTATCGACGGCGATGGCGGTCTTGCCTGTCTGGCGGTCGCCGATTATAAGCTCACGCTGGCCGCGGCCTATGGGTATCATTGCATCGATGGCCTTAAGGCCTGTCTGCACGGGCTGTTTCACCGGCTGGCGGAAGATAACACCCGGGGCCTTGCGCTCGAAAGGCATCTCATAGAGCTCGCCTGTGACAGGGCCGCGGCCGTCAATCGGTTCACCGGTTGTAGTGATTACCCTGCCCAGAAGCCCCTCTCCAACCATGATGGAGGAGATCCTGCCGGTGCGACGCGCGATGTCACCCTCCCTGATCTTTTCCGAAGCGCCCAGGATAACGGCCCCGACGTTGTCCTCCTCAAGGTTGAGAACAATGCCCTTGATGCCTGACTCGACGAACTCGATGAGCTCGTTTGACCCGACGTTCTTAAGTCCGTAGATGCGAGCAATGCCATCACCGACCTGAAGCACCGTTCCTACCTCCTCAATGTCAATGGCCGTCTTTACTCCTTCAAGCTGCTGCCTTAAAATCTGTGATACCTCTGAAGGTTTGATATTCGTCATATTTCTGAATCTTATAAACTACTTTTCGGCATAACCTGCCAGTGAAAACTCCTTTCTGAATTTGTTGAGCCTGTTCCTCACGCTGGCATCGATATATGAATCGTCAACCCTGAGGATGAACCCGCCGATGACCGATTTGTCAATGAGTTCATTGAATTCGATTGTGCCGGCTTCCTTTCCGGCAATCAGCGCTGCCATCTCCTCTTTCAGCTCTCCGCTGACAGGCACGGCGGTTGTAAGCGTCACCTGCCTGATTCCCCTGTGCCTTCGTGTGAGGTCAGTGAAGTTCCTTGCCGCTGCGGCGAGGTAATCACCGCGACCGTTGCCGAACATCAGTGCAATGAAGTTGAGGGTCAGCTTCTCTGCCTTATCGCCCGCAAGGGCAATAATTGCATCCTTTCTTTTCTGAATGGGTATGACAGGGTTACTGATCACCGCCTTCACCTCGTCCATCGCGCACAGGAGACTGATGTTCTTCATGTCCCTGTAGACCCCCTCCACAACATTACCCTCAAGGGCAAGGTCAAAGAGCGCCTTCGCATACCTGACAGCTATCCTGGCTGAATTCATGAGGTCAGTTCCTGTTAGCGTCGATCTCGTTAATGTATCTCTCTATCAGCTTCTGCTGCTCGGCATCGCTTTTCAGCGTTTCCCCGACGACCTTTGAAGCCACCTCGATGGCCAGCCTGGCCACCTCGCGCTTCACCTCGGCTATTGCTGACACCTTCTCCCGTTCAATCAGCTCCTTTGCCCGGCGAACGAGTGCATCAGACTCTGACTGGCTCTTCTCCTTGGCGTCAGCCATCATACGGTCATAGGCCACGCGGGCATCACGGAGGATCTTGTCACGCTCCTCACGCGCCTTGCGGAGAATGATCTCGTTGTCAGCCTGCAGCACCTTCATCTCCTCCCTGGCCTTCTCAGCTGAATCAAGGGCATTGTGAATCATATCCTCACGCGCCTTGACAGCATTCATGATAGGCCCCCATGCAAACTTCCAGAGAAGGAAGAGCAGGATGAGGAATATCAGCGTTGTCCAGAAGATCGTCCCGATTGCGGGACTGGCAAGACTGGTTTGTAGTAACATACTATGCTGTTTTTAAAGAATTCTATAGTAAAGCCTGCAACCAACCGTTGCAGGCTTTTGAGTTTAGCCCTTCTGAATCATTGCCACAACGATTGCGAAGAGGGCTGCCCCTTCGATAAGCGCTGCGGAGATGATCATTGCAAGCTGAATCTTTGAGTAGGCTTCAGGCTGACGTGCGATGGCGTCCATTGCCGAACCGCCGATGCGGCCGATGCCGATTCCCGCCCCGATAACCGCGAGACCTGCTCCTACTGCTGCTAATGTTCCTGTCATTTTGTTTGAATATTAAATTGAACGAAAAAAATATAGATGTATCAATGATGTTCCGGCTCGGCTGTGGCCATCCCGATGAAGAGGGCTGACAGCAGCGTGAAAACGTATGCCTGCAGGAAGGCCACCAGCAGTTCGATGCAGTCCATGAAGAGCACGAAGAAGATGGAGACCGGGGCTACAAGCACCGACTTGAAAATGAAAATAAGGGTAACAAGGCTGAGCACGATGATGTGTCCGGCCGTGATATTGGCAAAGAGACGGATCATGAGTGCAAAGGGCTTTGAAAAGAGCCCGATTATCTCAATAGGTATCATGATCGGCAGCAGCCAGAACGGCACACCGGGTGCGGCAAAGACATGCCTCCAATGCGTCTTGTTGGCGCTGAACTGCGTGATCAGAAATGTAAAGAGGGCAAGCACGAAGGTGACGTTGACATTCCCGGTTACATTTGCTCCGAACGGGAATATCGGGATCAGCCCCAGAAGGTTGTTGATAAGGATAAAAAAGAAAACAGTCAGCAGATAGGGCATGAACTTCCCGTACCTGTGCTCCCCGATATTGGGAATTGCAACATCATCCCTGATGAAGAGGATTACCGGCTCAAGCACTCCCTGGATACCCTTCGGGGCACTTATGCCGCTTTTTTTGTACGACCGGGCCAGCGCAAGCATCAGCCAGAGAAGTATAACCGCCGCCACAAGCATCCCGAAGACGGTTTTCGTAATTGAAAAATCCAGGGGTGGCTTCGATCCGTCATGATGGCCATGCTCATCAACCCTGATAATCTTCCCGGCATACTGGCCGTCATGGGCTTTTGCAAACCCGTTATAGCTGTGCCCGTGGGCTATCTTCTTCGAAGAAAAAACATGAATACCTGATTCCCTGTCAAACAGGATAACCGGAAGGTATACCGCAACATGAGTCCCGTCCTTCCTCGTCAGGAGATGCCATTCATGGGCGTCTGACACATGCTCCATGATGAATGTGGCAGCATCAAACTCCCCCTCTGTTCCGTGTGTTTTCTCCTCCTCCTCAGCGGTGCGGGCAGAATTGGCAGGAACAATTCCCGCCACCAAAGCCAACATCAGGACAAGAGGATATAAATACCTGTTTCTCAAGCTAAATTTCTTTAATCTGACTTCTCTTTCAGGACACTTGTAAATGTATGAACTACATTGAAAGTGAATGCCAAATATAGGATAAAAAACAATACTAATGAACCGGTTGAGTCGTTTTTGAAGACCAGGAAGAAAAGCAGTGCGAGCACAAAAGAGAGCAGCATCTTCACTCCCAGCGCAATTAGTGTCATAAAAACACTTTTTTCGCTGTCAGTGACAAAACCGTTAAAAAAAATTAAAACGGATACGAAGGCTGCGAGGGCAAAGCCAAGCGTCAGCAAAAGGGCAGGAATCAGCTTGAAAAGTGAAGGGGCAAGCAGGCCGGATGCCGTAACACTGGCAGCAAAAAACAGGAACAGAGCCAGCAGGCGAAAATAGTATCTGGTTGCAAGGGGCTGGAACATTTTACCTTTGTCTGAGAGCTTCCTTGATCACGAGCCACATTGCCGCCACCACTCCGAGCAATGAAAGGATAACAGTGAAAAGCGGTTCTGTGCCGACCCATTTGTCGATCTTAACGCCGCCGAGTGACATGACAACTATTATGACCACCATCTGGATTGCGATGGTGCTGTAGCGGGAGTAGGCGTCGAGCCCTTCCCGGCTCTTACTTTCCTTCTTCCCTGGGTTTGGCTGCTGCTGTTCCACCGTTTTCACCCTCCTTCATGACGCAGTTGCCCGTAAAGACTGCTCCCGGCTCGATGGAGAGCTTGTTTGTAATTATGGTGCCGCTAATCTTTGATGATGCCTTCAGGTTGAGCAGTTGCGAAACAGTGATCTTTCCGTCTATGAAGCCTGAAACCTCAGAGTTCTTGCAATCCACTTCCCCCTTGACCCTGCCGGTTGGACCGATAACGACCTTTCCCTTGGTACTCATGTTTCCGTTCAGAATGCCGTCAATACGAAGATCGCCGGTGGATTTAATA
>JAEYZD010000077.1 GCA_023430725.1 Bacteroidota bacterium
TAGTAAAACAGCAAAGATCAAGGCTCATTTCTAAACATGAGAAGAGCTCTTTAAAAAGTGGTCAGTTTGCTCCGGCGCGTGGTGGTCAATTTGCCCCGGCGCAGGGTGGTCAGTTTAGTCCGGCGTCGGGTGGTCAATTTGACCGTTTTTTGCATCTTGAGGAGCATTACCGGATATCCAATGGAGCATTTTGGAGCTCACTGTCCAGTCATGAAGTTATATGAATTTGGGTTGTGGGACGTACTGGATTCGAACCAGTGACCTCTTGCGTGTGAAGCAAGCGCTCTAAACCGACTGAGCTAACGTCCCATTATTTCAAAGCCTCTTGCGTGTGATCCGCCGGCTGGCGGACTAAACCGACTGAGCTAACGTCCCGGGCGGGGACAAAGATAGTGAAATAATTTATCTTTGCTTTTATGGCATCGAGCCGTAAATCCTGATGACAGAGCATCCAGCAACTGAAAAGAGAGAGAAATCGCGCTTCGGACTTATCCTTCATCTGCATCCGCGGAAAGTGAAGGCATCAACACTCCGCTTCACCCTTACATTCGGCCTCGGCGGGATGGCTGCGCTGCTTGTGGTGATACAGGTGATAACCGGACTCCTGCTGAAGTTTCACTATGAACCGTCTCCAGAGAATGCATATAACTCAATCCTGAACCTTCAGGAAAGCCTCCTTTTCGGAAAGATGCTCCGCAATATCCACCACTGGAGCGCTATAGCCTTTGTATGGGTGGCATTTCTCCATATGCTCCGCACTGCCTTTACCGGTGCCTACCGCCCGCCGAGAGACGTAACCTGGATAACCGGACTGGCATTGCTGCTGCTTGTGGTGCTGTCCAATTTCACCGGCTACCTCCTGCCTTGGGACCAGCTCTCATACTGGGCGGTGACTGTTGGCACCAGCCTGCTGTCATACATCCCGCTTGCCGGAGAGCCAGTTCGTAAGGCCCTCCTGGGCGGAGCTGAGGTAGGGCAGCCAACTCTCACCAACTTCTTTAACCTGCATACCGGGGTAATCCCCCTGCTTATAATAGCCCTGATGGCGTGGCACTTCTGGAGGATTCGTCGTGCAGGGGGCGTCATCGTGGCTGATCGCGACAAAGAGAGCCCGATGGTAGATACAAAACCGCATCTTGTCAACAGGGAGTTTGTGGTGGCGATCACCCTGCTCGCCGCGATATTCATAATCAGCAGCCTCTTCGACGCACCCCTTCGGGAGCGCGCAAATCCCGCATTCAGCCCAAATCCCGCAAAGGCACCATGGTATTTCATGGGACTGCAGGAACTGCTTATTCACTTCCACCCGTTGTTCGCGATCTTCATCATGCCTGTAACGGTGCTGGCTGCAGCGGTATGGATGCCCTATATCAGGAGCACCGACACCAACCATGGAAAATGGTTCCTCACCGCCAGCGGCATCGGCTCTGCAAAGCTGGCCGCCGCCGCAGGGCTGATAGTGACAATCATCTTCATCACCCTGAGCGAGATACTTCCTGACCCCGAGGCGCTTCTTCCAGGGGTGCCTCCTCTGATTACTACCGGACTCGTTCCGTTCATCCTGGCAGCAGCAACAATGTGGCTCTTCCTGAAATATATCCGCAAGCGCTTTTCCCTCAATCGCTCAGAACTTATACAATCCGCAATTGTGCTTCTGGTTGTATCCTATGCCGTTCTTACAGTTGCCGGGATATTCTTCAGGGGAGAGGGGATGAACCTGGTGTGGCCCTGGAACCTGTGATGCTGCCGTAAAAGAAAGAAGATGAGGGAAAGAAAATCAGATAAACCGGTGGAACACCAGAAAGGGAGGCGGAACTTCACGAAGAGACTCTGGCAGATAATGGGCGTCATTGCCCTGGCTGAATTCCTATGGTTTATTATAAGCCTTCTCAGACCGTCGAAGGAAGCCCATAAGAGCAGACCTGCAGAATCCCTCCGCGTGATCGGCAATGTGGAGGAATTCCCGGCAGGATCGGTCACCCCTGACAGGGTCAACAGGCTCTATATCGTCCGGGAAAAGGATGGCGCTTTCCTGGCTCTCTCACTGACATGCCCGCACCTCGGCTGCTCGGTCCTGTGGAATGAAGAGAGCCAGCAGTTCGACTGCCCGTGCCACTCATCGGCATTTGACCGGAGGGGCATCGTTCTCAGCTCACCCGCACCCAGACCGCTCGACTACCTTCCCGTCATCATAGAGGAGGGCAAGGTGAAGGTAGACATGACCGGTGTAACGAAACGAAAGAGGTTTGAACCCAGCCAGCTGACCTATGCCCTGTAATGATAGCAAAAACGGGATGAGCGCCAGGGAAATGAAAGAGGCTGGCAGCGCGGACAGGATGAAGAGCTGGAAAATGACCGGCTTCTTTGCCACCGTGGTTCTGGTGATTTCCTTCCCGGTTTACCTGGTGCGGACTGCTCTTGAGAAACAGGGGGAGGAGCGGGCGCAGGGCCCCTCATTTGTCGGCGCAGCAACCTGCATCGAATGCCACAAGAGGGAGTATGACCTCTGGAAAGGATCGCACCATGACCTGGCTATGGATATCGCCACCGACAGCAGCGTCCTGGGCGATTTCAACAACTTTGAGTTCAGGCACCGGGGAGAGGTGCACCGCTTCTTCCGCAAAGGCGAAAAGTTCTTTGTCAACACCGAAGGCGAAACCGGCAAATTCGAAGATTTCGAGGTTTCATATACCTTCGGATACACACCACTGCAGCAGTACCTCGTGCCTTTCGAAGGGGGACGCCTGCAGTGCCTTCCTATAGCATGGGATACTGAGCAGGGAAAGTGGTTTCACCTGGGTGACACGGTATATACTGATGAGGAAGTGGGGCCCGGCAACTGGCTGCACTGGACACGCCAGGCACAGAACTGGAACGGCATGTGCGCCGACTGCCACTCGACGAACCTGAAGAAGAACTATAATCCTGTCACCAAAACATACAACACCACCTGGACGGAGATCGATGTAAGCTGCGAGGCATGCCACGGTCCCTCCTCCGAGCACCTGGTCTGGGCCGCACTGCCCGAGGGCTCGAGGCCGGCGGATGTCAACACTGGACTGATCGTGCAAACCCGTGACCTGACTAATGAGGAGCTTCTTAACGTTTGCGCACGCTGTCACTCGCGCAGAGCGATTCTTGGTGATTACACCGATGACAACAGTGACCTGCTCAACTATATGATCCCGATGCTGACGGCACAGCCACTGTATCATGTTGACGGGCAGATACTCGACGAAGTCTATGAGTACGGCTCATTCACCCAGAGCAGGATGTTTGAGCAGGAGGTGATGTGCAGCGACTGCCATGACTCGCACTCTTCGAAAACCATTGAGCCTGACAACAGGCTCTGTCTCCAGTGCCACCGCCCGGACATCTATGACACGCCGAAACATCACTTTCATAGGATGGATCCGGGAACGGGAGACGAGCGGCTCATCAACCGCGGCGAACCCGAATATGTTGAAGGTACAGGTGCCCAGTGCGTAAACTGCCACATGACCGGCAGGTATTACATGGGCAACGACTACCGTCGTGACCACAGCTTCAGGATACCCCGGCCTGATCTGACGGCAAAGACAGGTGCTCCCAATGCCTGCAACGACTGTCACAAGGACAAAAGTACATCGTGGTCGCAGAGCTATATCCTGAAATGGTACGGAGAGCACACGAGGCCGCACTACGGAGAGACCTTCGCGGCAGCGGAAAAAGGCGACCGGAGCGTGATATCTGATCTGATACTCTATTCGGAGAATGAGCTCTTCCCGCTGATGGTGAGGGCGACGGCGATCAGGTTCCTCGGACGGTTCAACACCCGTGAGAGTAACCGTGCCGTGGAGCGGGCGCTGACAGACCCAGCCTCGCTGGTGAGACATACGGCGGTGATGAGCTGTAACCCGGAGAACATAGCATCATATGAGAAGCTGATGATGCCTCTGCTGAATGATCCGGTAAAAGGGATAAGGGCTGAGGCCGCCATCAGGCTCTCCGAGGTGAGGGAGGATCAGTTAAGCCCTGCTGCCCGCAAAGCGAGGAGGGCCGCGCTGGATGAATACCGGGAGATCAATCTTTACAATGCCGACTTCCCCGGAGGGCTGTTCAACCTGGGTATCATGTATGCCAATGCCGGTGATTTTCCGAAGGCAGAAGCCGCATACCGCGAGGCCCTCGGTGTTGATGATCAGTTTTACATGGCTAAGGTGAATCTGGCTACCGTAAGTGCGCAGCAGGGGAGGCACGGAGAGGCTGAAAGGCTGCTTCGCGAACTGCTCAGGGATCATCCGGATCTGCATGAGCTCAACAGCTCACTGGCGATGCTGCGTGCCGAGCAGGGCAGGTACGAGGAGAGCAGGGAGTTCTTCCTGAAGGCCGCAAGGCTGATGCCTGAGCAGACGAGGATACTGTACAACCTCGGGTTGCTCGAGAACACACTGGGAAACACCGCCAGGGCGGAGGAGCATCTGTTAAAGGCACTGAGCAGGGACCCAGGCAATTATGATTACCTGTATGCCATAGCCACATTCTCCCTCGAGCATGGCATGAAGGATAAGGCATTGAAATATGCCCGTCAGCTTGCCGACAGGTTTCCGGGTGA
>JAEYZD010000124.1 GCA_023430725.1 Bacteroidota bacterium
CGCGGGCATCGGAGATAGTCATGCCACTCCTGCTTGCTCACGGACGTGATGACAAGATAACATCACCGTCCGGCTCCGTACAGATAGCCGGTTCAGCTCCCGGGGCAACCCTGAAGCTCTGGGACGGAGGTTATCATGAACTGCATAATGATCCGTTGAAGGAAGATCACTTCGACTTCATCACGGAGTGGATGGATACATTATTATAATATTACAGTAATGGAACTTCTGACTGCAGTATCGCTCCCCCCGGCGGCTGCGGCTGTCACATACAATACGCCGGCAATGTTCCTGGGCTCCTGCTTCGCGGGAGAAATAGGGTACCGGATGGCTTCAGGAAAGCTGCCGGTCATGACGAATCCCCACGGCACACTTTTCAATCCCTTCTCCGTGGCCCGGGCACTCGACAGGTTCATCACGGACCATGAATACACGGTACAGGACCTGTACCTTCACCAGAACAGGTACATGAGCCTTGACCACCACACGGCTTTTTCCTCCTATGACAGGGATATACTCATTGCCCGCCTCAATGAAACCGGTCGTGCTGCCTCAGGCTTCATCAGGAAAGCTTCGTTCCTGTTTGTAACCTTTGGCACTTCCTATATCTATAACCTGAAGGAGAGCGGGGCCACGGTGGCCAATTGTCACAAGCTGCCCTCATCTCTCTTCAACCGTACCATGGCATCTTCTCAGGAGATAGTCAGCCGGTGGACAGAGACCCTTGACCGCCTGGCCGATGTCAATCCAGACCTCAAGGTGTGGTTCACAGTCAGTCCTGTCCGTCACCTGGCCGACGGCGCTCATGAGAACCAGCTGAGCAAAGCCCGCCTGTTGCTCGCTGCGGAGGAACTCCTCAGACACCCCCTTGTTCAGGGTTACTTCCCGGCCTACGAGATCTTCATGGACGAACTTCGTGATTACCGTTATTACGCCTCCGACATGGTCCACCCTTCGGAGACGGCAATTGATTATATCTGGGAGAAATTCTGTTCGGTTTTTATCCCCGGACACATACTGAGGCTCTGGAATGAGGCTGCCAGGATAACAAAGGCCATGGCTCACAGGGTATCCGCTGAAACATCGGATACGGCACCCTTCGCAACTTCACTGCTGGAGAGGATCAGCGAGCTGAAAACCAGGGCTCCTTATATGGACCTTTCGGTAGAGGAAAATTACTTCCGGGAACTTTTGTATAAAAAACGATAAAACTGATTAAACAAAAACTCCTCTCTGTTGTTTTTGTTGCATGAAATCCTAACAAAATGAGACGTTATACCTTAATTCTTATATTGACTCTCCTCTCTGTAACCTCATCAGGACAGCAGGGCGGAGGAGTGATCAGGGGCCAGGTGGTTGATGCCACCACGAATGAGCCCGTACCTTTTGCAAGTGTGGTTATATGGAACACCACTACCGGCGCCATGACTGACTTTGACGGCAATTTCAGCTTTACCGGTGTTAATCCGGGCTTCGTAGAGCTGCGGATATCATCAGTTGGCTACAAGACATATGTGTCTGAAGGCGTCATGGTTACGAACAACAATGAGGTGAACCTTGTCATACCGCTTGAGACCACAGTGGTTGAAGTTGGCGACGTAATAGTAAAGCCTTCACCTTTCCGGAAATCGGTCGAGAGCCCCATTTCGGCAAGGATAATCAGCATCCAGGAGATTGAGCTTAACCCGGGCGGCAACCGGGACATTTCGAGGGTTATACAGTCGTTTCCCGGTGTTGCCTCCACCCCGGCATTCAGAAATGATGTGATCGTAAGGGGAGGAGGGCCGAATGAAAACAGGTTCTTCATTGACAATGTAGAGATACCCTACCTGAACCACTTTTCCACCCAGGGTTCATCAGGTGGGCCTACAGGGATAATCAACGTCGACTTTGTCAGATCTGTTGACTTCCTCTCGGGAGCCTTCCCTGCCGCACGTGGCAACGCCCTCAGTTCAGTGATGGAATTCACGATGATTGAAGGAAACAGGGAGAAGCGGTCAATCAGGGCCACCGTTGGAGCCTCTGACCTGGGGCTTACATACAATGGTCCTGCCGGTGAGCGGAGTTCGCTTATCGTTTCAGCACGAAGATCCTATCTTCAGTTCCTGTTTGGCGTGATCGGGCTTCCGTTCCTTCCTACATACACTGACTTCCAGTTCAAGTACAAGGTAAAGTTTGATCAGAAGAATGAGCTGACCGTGCTGGGCATAGGGGCAAAGGATGACTTCCGGCTGAACCTCGATGCCAATGAGACGGAGTTCCAGCGTTACATCCTTGGCTATATCCCTACACAGGAGCAGTACAGTTACACGGTTGGAGCAGTTTACAGGCACTTCCGGGGCAACGGTTCGGATATGCTCGTTCTCAGTCGCAACTATCTGAATAATACGCAATTCAAATATCTGAACAATGATGACTCCGATCCCGCCAACAAGATTCTCGATTACAACAGCGGAGAAGGTGACATAAGGCTCAGGTACGAGCGTACCGTCGTATGGCCCAGCTCGCTCAGGCTTAGTTACGGTGCCGGCACGGAGATGTCGCGCTACCGCAATGACACCTTCAGGCAGTTCTTCGCCGGAGATGGCCTGGAAACGGAGCTTTACAACTCAAATCTTGTCTCCTTAAAATATGCCGCCTTCGGGCAGCTCAGCCGGGCTTTCCTGGATGAAAAGCTGAGGCTTTCATTCGGACTCCGCACAGATGCCAACTCATACTCATCGGTGATGGCAAACCCGCTGACGCAGATCTCACCACGCCTGTCAGCATCATATGCGCTCAACAGCCTTGTCAACCTGAATTTTAACGTCGGACGTTACTACCAGCTCCCTCCATACACGGCACTCGGCCTCAAGGATAATGACGGGAACTACATCAACAGGGATAACGGGCTTAAATATATCTCCGCTGACCACCTTGTGGCCGGTGTTGAGCTCATTCCCGATGAGAGGCTCCAGTTCACCCTCGAGGGTTTCTTCAAGAAATATTCCGACTATCCGTTCTCGGTGGCAGACCAGGTTCCCCTGTCAACAAAGAGTGCCGGTTACGGCGTGTTCGGCAACGAGGCGCTTGTCTCAACCTCCGTTGGCAGGGCTTACGGGTTTGAATTCATGGGCCGCGCCAGGGACTTTGAAGGGCTGAACATGGTCTTCTCATACACCTTCGTGCGAAGCGAGTTTGAGGGCACGGACGGTGAATACATCCCCACTGCATGGGATAACAGGCATCTGCTCAGCGTTACAGCCACGAAGAGTATAGGAAAGAGCTGGGACGCAGGATTCCGCTGGAGATATGTTGGCGGAGCACCTTACACACCTTTCGATGATGACAGGTCGTCATTCATAGAAGCATGGAATGTCACCGGACAGGGTTACCTTGATTACAGCCGCTTCAACAGTGAGAGACTGAAGGGATTCAGTCAGCTTGACCTTCGGATAGACAAGCAGTTCTACTTTAACAGGTGGTCTCTCATGCTCTACCTCGATGTACAGAACGTATACAACTTCAAGGCGGATCAGCCTGACATCCTGGTGTTGCAGACTGACGAAAGCGGAACACCGCTTGTAAACCCGCTGGATAATGATCGTTACCTGCTTAAATATATTGACGCTGAGGCTGGTACTGTTCTTCCTACGATAGGAATTATAATTGAAATCTGAAAAAATGAAAGAGATGAAATACACTTTAATACTCATAGCCGCGGTTTTGCTGGCATCCTGCTCATCAAAACCGTCATCCTCGAGGCTGGCCCAGAGGCAGACCTTTACTGATATTGTCACGAATACATCAGGTACGGGTGAGGAGATAGAGCTCAGGTTCTACGGGGGTCCATCCCTCTATTATCCGCTCATGGCTGTCTGGCTTGAGGATGAGGATGGAAAATACCTGCAGACGCTGTTCGTTCCCAGGGCTATTGCCACAGGGGTTTTCAAATACGGATCCAATGCCTCCGGCAAATGGGTTGAGGCAGCCAGGCGTGCCCCGCAGACACTCCCGTACTGGTCGCACAAGCGAGGAGTGAAGGAAGAGGATGGTCTTTACATGCCTGATCCGGACAGCCCTGTGGCTGATGCCTACAGTGGCGCCACCCCGACCACAAGTTTCATTCTGAAGACAAGGGCTGACAATCCTTTGCAAGGGAAGGTCAGGGTGATGTTCGAGATTAACCAGAACTGGGACTGGAACGAATACTGGACCAATGATAAGTATCCTGGTGATGTACGCTACCTGAACAATGCCCAGCCTTCTGTTGTGTATGAAGCAGGCGTGGATCCCGGAAACCTCATGGAGAGATATCTCCTGAAACCGGTCGGTCACAGTCATCCCACAGGAGCTACCGGAGAGCTGTTCACAGACCTGAGTACGCTGACAACAGCCCTTCAGATTGCTGACTCTCTTGTGGTTCGGATAAGGAAATAGCATTCTCCGGGACAGGCTGACCCGGTGGGAAAATCATAAAAAGAAGCGAAATTTTCAAAGGCTGTCTGCCCATTCTGCCAAACCGGCGGGAGAGCAGACAGCTTTCGTTTTGCCGTTGCTCCATGAACCGCTGGTGTCATACCTCCCCAGCACAAGCACCTTTTTCAGATCAAGTTCCTTCGCCATGTTGCTGCAGAATCCCCTGATCTCGTCGTCTGGTTCAGAGGCGGGCAGGTTCAGTGCCAGCACTTCGAACGGCCTGACGGAATGAATCCCCCTTATATCGTCTGCCGAAAGGGTTCCTTCGGTATAGACAACGTTGAAACCCTTCTTCCGCAGAAGATACTTGAGGAAGACAAGGTTGTTTTCGCTCTCGGTGCTGCCAAGGTTGATGATTGCTGCGCTCTGTCCGTTTACCGGAACCCCGTGGACGATGTCCTCGGATATGAGGATTGTCCTGATTACGTGCCTGATAAACTGTTCCTGCGGTTTCGAGATGCAATCGGTCAGCCACAGGGCCCGCGCCTTCTGCATCAGCGGATGAAATACCTGAAGGTATGCATCGGTCAGTCCCTTCTCCCTGACGAACTGTATCAGTTTCTCCCGGAACTCCTCTTCGCTGAACCGGAGTGCTGACATGATCAGTTCTCCCGGTTTGAAACTGCCGTCGCCGGCATCGTCTCCCGAGCCTGACTTGAGTACTTCGCGCAACAACTCACTGTCTGACAGCTGAGCTATTTTGGATATCTTCATCCCGTTCCGGTTAAGGATCGAGATTGTGATGAGCTTTTTCAGCTCCTCTTCGGTATAGTGCCTTATATTTGAATCGCTCCTCTCAGGCGTCAGGATCCCGTACCTCTTCTCCCACATTCTGATGGTATGTGCCTTTATACCGCAGAAGTTTTCCAGATCCTTGATGGAGTATGTCCTGCTTCCTGCATTCATCTCTCTCAATGTTACTTACTTCGTGAGTATAACAATGTGGAAAGATAAATGTTTAGCGAAGCTTAAATGTTCTGCCCGGTTGGCTCAGCATTCTGAAATTCAACTTTCCCATAACGCAAAAAAGTCGTAATTTCGCAGTTCATTGGATTTTAATGAAGGATTTACAGAGCGTAAAGCAGAGGTTTGGGATAATAGGCAATCATGAGGGACTGAACAGGGCTATAGACATAGCCGTGCAGGTTGCCCCTACGGATCTCTCTGTCCTTATCACCGGTGAGAGCGGCACAGGCAAGGAGGTCTTTCCCCAGGTGATCCACACATTCAGTCTCCGTAAGCACGGGCCATACATAGCAGTGAACTGTGGGGCAATCCCCGAGGGCACAATTGATTCTGAGCTTTTTGGGCATGAGAAGGGCGCCTTTACCGGTGCTACTGACAGTCGCAAAGGCTATTTCGAGGTGGCCAATGGAGGAACAATATTCCTCGATGAGGTGGCCGAGCTGCCGCTCTCAACCCAGGTAAGGCTGCTCAGGGTGCTTGAGACGGGAGAGTTCATCAGGGTGGGCTCCTCGAAGATGCAGAAGACCGACGTGCGCGTCATCACGGCAACCAATGTGGATATTGTCCAGGCGGTAAATACCGGGAGGTTCCGCGAGGATCTATTCTACCGCCTCAACACTGTACCCGTGAGGGTGCCGCCGCTCCGCGAGAGAGGCGAGGATATCATACTCCTCTTCAGAAAATTTGCTGTTGACTTCGCAGAGCGATACAGGATGCCTGCCATCCGTCCCGACATCCAGGCCAGGGACATGCTTCTGAACTACTACTGGCCGGGAAATGTCAGGCAATTGAAAAACATTACCGAGCAGATCTCCGTAATAGAGCAGGAGCGTGATGTTTCCGGAGTCATACTTGCCCGATACCTGCCTGATTATCAAAGCGGAAGGCTTCCTGTTCCGGTTCGTAACCAGCAGGATGACAAGAGTTTCAGCAGCGAGCGGGAAATACTTTACAAGGTGCTCTTCGACATGAAGAGCGACATGCATGACCTGAAAAACCTTGTATATGACCTTCTGAGCAGTAACGAATCAGGCAATCTTACTGAAAGCGGTACGAGGGCGCTTCGCAACCTGTATAACAAGGGTGGGGCTGAAACACCTCCCAGATCCGTACGCAGCTTTTATAATCCGGTTGCCGGGCCCGGTGATTCCTTCGAGCCTGCTCCGCCGATACCGGCAGGATACACCTCCTCCAGGGAGAACAGGGTCATTGAGGATACTGAGGAGGTGATAGAGGAATCCCTGTCACTGACTGACCGGGAGAAGGAGCTCATCAAGAAGGCACTCGACAAGAATAACGGCAAGAGAAAGATGGCTGCTGCGGAACTGGGTATTTCCGAACGAACCCTCTACAGGAAAATTAAGGAATACGGTCTCGATGGATAAGATAATCAGGATATTGTTGCCGGTTCTAATGCTGGCGGTTACGGCCGGCTGCGGAATAAAGATCAAATACTCCTTCACAGGCGCATCAATACCTGTGGAGGCAAAGACAATCAGTGTGGCTACCTTTCAGAACAGGGCCAGCCTTGTGGTGCCCGGGCTGACGCAGACGGTGACCGATGCTCTCATCGACATGTGCCGTGCGCAAACCAACCTGGACATTTCTGCATCGGGAGGCGATCTGAGTTTTGACGGCGAGATCACTGATTACAAGACCCAGCCTCTTACAGTCAGCGGTGATGAACAGGCCGCCTCGAACCGCTTCTCTATCTCCGTGCGTGTCAGGTATGTCAACAGTTTCAATCCTGACAACAGTTTCGATCAGACCTTCACCCGTTACCAGGATTACGACAGCTCCCTCGATCTGAGTGCTGTTGAAGCCAGTCTGACGGAAGAGATTGTGAAGATGCTTATTGAGGATATATTTAACAGGGCGTTTGTCAACTGGTAGTGCCGCTCATGAACAGGAATGAATTCAACAGGTTCATTGCAGGCATCGACCTCCCCGGTCCCGGTGACCTGGAGGAGTTGCGTGAGCTGATCACGCTGTTCCCATGGTTTCATTCCGCCCATATGCTTCTTCTAAGGGGACTGAAGGATAATTCGGATATCCGTTTTGACACGCAACTGAAGGCGTCAGCCCTCTCGGTCAATGACAGGGAGGTTCTCTATCATTACCTGTTTCTCACGTCAGAGGCTGCAGCAGCGGCAGTTGTGCCACCGACAGCAGGAGATGCAGAAGCAGGGTCTGCCGGTGAAGTTGAGTCCTCCGAGGTTACGGAGGTTGCCCCGCAGCTTGTTGAGGAGATCAGCCAGCCGCCTGCTGATGAATTTGCCGCACTGTCTCCTGAAGAAGCTGCTCCGCAGCCGGTTGAGGAAGTCATCCTGCCGCCGGTTGAAGATGTTGCTGCACAGCCTGCTGAGGAAGTTTCACCGCAACCTGTTGAGGAGGTTGCTACCGGGCCAGATTATGAAGTTGCCCCGCAGGCGGTTGAGGAGGTTAGCCTGCAGCCTGCAGATGAAATTGCCACACTGTCTGAGGATTTTACAGGGTCCGATGAAGGCAGGCTGACAGGTGACCATGAGTATGTTGCGGATGAGGTGCCGGCCAATGCTCAGGTGGAAGTAATCACTGAAGTAACCATGTCAGCTGAAGAGGTGGTGGATTCAGGCGATGTGTATACACCTGAGGAAGTTCTCGTAGCTCAGGAGGGAATCGCAGCTGCGGAGGATATTCATTCACCTGAAGGGCCAGAAGTGCCGGGAACACTGCCTGTATCAGAAGCACCGGAAACACTGCCTATTTCAGAGCCGGAGTCCGCCGGGACAGAAGAGTATGACTCACAGGCTGAAACCGTCAATACGGAGGAGATCACTACACAGGCTGAATCCATCGGTCCGGAGGAGATCACCTCACACCCTGAGCCTGTCATTACGGAAGACACCAGCCTGCGCTCCAGGGAGGAACTGATTGCCGAAATTGAATCGCGTCTGAGTGAACTGGAACAGATCCACAGGGAGGTGATGCCGCAGGAGACGGAATCAGTTGAGGATTCTGAACTTATTCCCTCACTGGAACCAGAATACGCTCCCGCACCTGCCGGCGAGTCTCTGCTGGCCGATGAGCCGGTACCCGCCACGGAGCTGATACCTGTAGAGGAACCTGTCATCGACGCAGAACAGTACCCTGCTGATGAACCGATTACCGCCACGGAGCAGATACCTGCAGAGACACCTGTCAGAGATGAAGAACAGCTCCCGGCGGATGAACTGCTTTCCGTCACTGAGCAGATACCAGCCGGTGAGCCAACACCTTCAGCAGAAGCAATAACCGAAGCTGAGCCTCTCTCAGAACCCGAAGAGCTCCTTGAACTCATCCCTGATGAATTTGACGCACAAGACGGGACCACGGAACCTTACATCGTGCCTGAGCATGTTGAAGAAACTGTGGACCGTGAGCCTGAGGGATATCAGGGATCAGAGGTGACTGATTATTCACCGGTACCGGAACAGCCTGAGGAAAACCTTCAGCCGGAGGAACCCGGCGAGCCGCTTGAATCGGAGGAACCCACCGAGCCACTTGAATCAGAAGAACCGACAGATGAGGACAGTGCTGCCGGACCCCTTTCACCTGCCGACCTGATAGAGAGATTCATAAGAATCAGTCCGACAATTGAAAGGATGACTCCCGGCGATTATCCGCCTGTCAGAGACCTCTCCGCTGACAGCAACAGCGAGCAGGGCACTTTCATAACAGAAACGCTGGCAAAGATATACGTCAACCAGGGCTACTTCTCGAAGGCAATAAATATTTATGAAAAGCTCTCTTTGCAATATCCGGAAAAAAGTGCTTACTTTGCAGGCCGTATTGAAAAGATCAAAGAGTTAATAAAATAGTACAACAATGGGTATCTATATTTTCATCTCAATCCTGGTTATAATTGCATGTGTGCTTGTCATAATGGTGGTGCTTGTTCAGAACTCCAAGGGAGGCGGCCTGGCAGCAAACTTCACCTCAGCAGGCCAGTCGATGGGCGTCCGTAAGACAGCAGACTTCCTGGAGAAATCAACCTGGACCCTCGGAGCAGCCATACTCCTTCTCAGCCTCGCAGCCACTGCTGCCATCCCCAGGGGACAGGGCCAGAAGGAATCAGTCATCAAATCCTCAATTGAAAAGGCTCAGGATCCGGCTGCAATACCTGTACTTCCCACACAGACTCCCGTGGAAGAACAGCCTGACGGCGGTAACGAGTAGAAATGACATGTTAAAGAATCAGGAGTGTCAGTTTGTCATGAACTGACACTTTTTTTTGTCTTTTTGCATTTGGCACAGAATGTGACATTCTGAAGCAGGAAAAAAATATTGTTTAACTATAAAACTAATAGAAATGGCACAATTAAAAGGAAAAGTGCTGGCAGGCAAAGTTCTCATCAAGCCTCATGAGGCAGAGGAAAAGACCGCCAGTGGCATCATCATCCCCGATTCAGCAAAGGAAAAACCACGCGCAGGCACAGTCATTCTTGTCGGTGCTCCGAAGAAAGACGAAGAGATGGAACTCAAAAAGGGAGATGTCGTTCTCTATGGGAAATACTCCGGCCAGGAACTGAATATTGATGGCACAGACTATCTCCTTCTTTCACAGTCTGATGTTCTCTATATTTCGTAATAACCTTAAAATATAACAGCAATGTCAAAGGAAATAAAATTCAATATCGAAGCGCGCAACCTTCTTAAGGAAGGTGTTGACCGTCTTGCAGATGCAGTTAAGGTAACACTTGGTCCCAAAGGCCGAAACGTAGTACTTGAGAAAAAATTCGGGGCACCGCAGATCACCAAGGACGGTGTCACAGTTGCAAAGGAAATCGAACTCTCTGATCCGTACCAGAATATGGGCGCTCAGATGGTCAAGGAAGTTGCTTCCAAAACTTCAGATACTGCCGGTGACGGCACAACCACCGCTACGGTTCTGGCACAGAGCATTATCAGCGTCGGACTCAAGAATGTAACCGCCGGTGCAAACCCGATGGACCTCAAGAGGGGTATCGACAAGGCTGTTGCAACGGTTGTAGGTAGCCTGAAGAGCCAGTCACAGAGCGTCGGTGACGACCTGAAGAAGATCGAACAGGTTGCCCGCATCTCCGCAAACAACGACGAGGAGATTGGTAAACTCATCGCCACCGCGATGGACAAGGTTAAGAAGGAAGGCGTTATAACAGTCGAGGAAGCCAAAGGGACCGAGACCAAGGTTGAGGTTGTTGAAGGTATGCAGTTCGACCGCGGTTACATCTCTGCCTATTTTGTCACCAACCCTGACAAAATGGAAGTCGAGATGGACAATCCCTACATCCTGATCCATGACAAGAAGATCTCCTCAATGAAGGATCTTCTCCCGATTCTCGAAGAGACAGCACGCAGCGGCCGCGGCCTTATGATAATTGCCGAGGATGTTGAGGGCGAAGCTCTTGCAACCCTCGTCGTAAACCGCCTGAGAGGCTCATTGAAGGTATGTGCCGTCAAGGCTCCGGGCTTCGGCGACAGAAGGAAAGAGATGCTTGAGGATATAGCCATTCTGACAGGCGGTACCGTTATCTCCGAGGAGAGAGGCATGAAGCTTGAGAATGCAACAATGGCAGATCTCGGGATAGCTGACAAAGTGACCGTCAATAAGGAGAATACAACCATCGTTAACGGCGCAGGCGAAAAGGAGATGATCCTGGCACGCGTCAACCAGATCAAGCAGCAGATATCCACAACCACCTCCGACTATGACAGGGAGAAGCTTCAGGAGAGGCTTGCCAAACTGGCCGGCGGAGTTGCAGTACTTTATATAGGTGCAGCTTCAGAGGTTGAAATGAAGGAGAAGAAGGACCGCGTTGACGACGCTCTCCATGCAACCCGCGCTGCAATTGAGGAGGGTATCATCCCCGGCGGAGGTGTTGCTTACCTCAGGGCAATTCCGTTGCTTGACAAACTTAAGGGTGACAACGATGACCAGAATACAGGTATCGAGATCGTGAAGAGGGCTATTGAAGAGCCTCTGCGTCAGATTGTGTTCAATGCAGGCCTCGAGGGTGCTGTGATTGTACAGAAGGTTCGCGAAGGCAAAGGCGACTTCGGGTATAACGCCCAGACTGACAAATTCGAGAACCTCCTGAAGGCAGGTGTTATTGACCCGGCCAAGGTTGCAAGGATTGCACTGGAGAATGCTGCATCAATAGCAGGAATGTTCCTCACCACCGAGGCAGTGATTGTCGAGGAGAAGGAAGACAACCCGATGCCCAACCCGGCAATGGGCGGCGGCGGGATGCCCGGAATGATGTAAGATCCAAAAGCTTATTGATTTAAATTGGAAAGGCTGCTCCGGAAACGGGGCAGCTTTTTTTGTCAACACTATTGCCTATTGCCTACTGCCTATTGCCTAATTTCCCCCATCTTTGCACTATGACTGACTCAAGGCAGGTTTACGAGCTTGAACATGAGAAGCCCGGGAAGCTGATGTGGAAATACTTCCTGCCGGCTTTTGCCAGCATGATGGCCAACGCCCTCTACAACATTGTCGACCGCATCTACATCGGTCAGGGTGTTGACGCACTCGCACTGTCAGGCCTCAGCGTGGTCTTTCCGCTGATGATAATCATAATGGCATTCGGCATGCTTGTCGGCATGGGCTCGGCTGTTCGCATCTCCCTCAGCCTCGGGGAAAAGGACTACGACAGGGCTAACCGTATTCTGGGCAACGCATTCTTCCTGTCAATTGTATTCGGATTCGTGCTTATGGGAGCCGGATTCCTTGTGCGCGACCGCGTGCTTCAGATCTTCGGGGCAGGACCTGAAACTCTTCAGTATGCCTCTGACTACTTCACAATAATACTCATTGGAACACCGCTTGCAATGACCGGTTTCGCCCTGAATAACATAATAAGGGCAGAAGGGAACCCGCGCATAGCGATGTATTCAATGTTTATAAGCGCAGGAATTAACATAGTACTTGACCCGATCTTCATTTTCGGCCTTGGAATGGGAGTAAAGGGTGCAGCCATAGCAACCGTGATATCTCATTTTGTCCTGGCAGTATGGGTACTGGCTCATTTCCGGAGCCGCAGAAGCGTTGTCCGCCTTATCATTGCCAACATCAGGCCCGATCCGTATATTATAAGGTATATTATTTCGATCGGGTTCGCACCATTTGCCATGAACCTCGCCAGCAGCATCGTCTGGGGGGTGATGAACACGAAGTTCATCCGGTACGGCGGAGATATTGCAGTTGCAGCCCTCGGGATAGTAAACAGTGCAACAATGTTGCTCGTTATCTCGATAATCTCCCTGAACATGGCTGTGCAACCCATTATCGGGTTCAACTACGGAGCAGGCCTCTTTTGCCGGGTGAAGGAGACCGTGATGAAGGCTATCAAGTATGCAACATTCATTGCTACAGGGGGATGGCTGATATGCATGCTCATTCCCGGAGTCATAGTAAGCGTCTTCAACTCCGACAGCCCCGAACTGCGTGAGGCAGGTGTAATGGGATTGCGCATCTACCTGGCAGTACTGCCGGTGATCGGGTTCCAGATAATAGCTTCCAATTATTTCCAGGCAATAGGCAAGGCCAGGCTGGCTACATTCCTTTCACTACTCAGGCAGATAATAGTGCTTCTGCCGCTGATATTCATTCTGCCACATTTCTGGGGCACTGCAGGTGTATGGATCGCAAACCCGATCTCTGATTTCGTGGCGGCAGTGGTCTCATACATCTACTTCCGCCGCGAGATTGGCAAGCTCAACTGTGACATGCCGGTGGAAGGGAGGGAGAGACAACTGATGACAGAGAGCGGCGGAACCGTGGTTTGAGGGAAATCCCGGATCGCTCTACTTAACTTTACCGATTTTCTTTCTTAGCACTGCCATGAAAAAGACCATTGCCGCTGCAGCAGATGCGACGCCAATTATAACCGATAACACGGGCGGCAGTGACAGTCCTCCGCCTGAATGCGGGGCGGCAAGCAGGTAGGTGACACAGACTGCCGTCAGGAAGAGTGCCGGAACAGACATCATAAGGTGGTTCTTGCCTTTCAGCCCAAGGTACATTGCTATGGTCCAGCAGGTGATTGCCGCCAGCGCCTGGTTTGATATCCCCACAAACTTCCAGATTCGCGCAAACTCATCCTTCATCACGAAAGTGAGCACGAAGGCCACGGCAAAAACAGGTACCACAATCAGCAACCGTGATGAAATTTTCTTCTGTGGTATCTTCAGCATATCTGCTATTGTCAGCCTCGCGCTGCGGAAGGCGGTGTCTCCTGAAGTGACCGGGCAGGCAACCACGCCTATTACTGCAATGACGGCACCGGCCTTGCCGAGCCACGACCTGCATATCTCATTGACAAGCCAGGCGGGGTCGGGCCTGATGGCCGGATTGTCTGCAAGAGGGTGAGTGAATGCGTAGTTAAGCCCGTGCACATCGCCCATGTAATTCATAGCGGCGGTGGCCCATATCATCGCAACAATTCCCTCGGCAATCATGGCACCGTAAAATATCTGCCTTCCCTGCTTCTCCGATGTGAGACACCTGGCCATGAGAGGCGATTGTGTGGCATGGAATCCCGAGATGGCCCCGCAGGAGACCACTATGAAAAGAAAAGGGAAGATGCTGTTGGTGGCGGCATCGGGCTGGAAGTTGATGAGGTTCGCCGGAGTCAGTTCCATGATGGTGATGTTCCCTGCTGCATAATTCACTATCAGACCTCCCAAAACGCCCACTGCCATAAAAATCAGGGCTGCCCCGAAAAATGGATAGAGAAGACCAATTATCTTGTCTATTGGAAGGAGAGTGGCAAGGATATAGTAGAAGAAAATCAGCCCCAGCCAGAATGGAAGGCTGAAACCAGTCATGGTGAACAGCAGCTTGGCGGGCCCGCTGACAAAGGCCACACCAACGAAGATCAGCAGGAAGAGTGTAAAGACCCGCAGAAACATCCTCACTGGCTTGCCCAGGTAGTTACCCACAAGTTCCGGCAGGCTGGCACCTCCGTGGCGCACTGAAAGCATCCCGCCGAAATAGTCGTGTGTGGCTCCCATAAAAATGCATCCGAGCACAATCCAGATATAGACCACCGGTCCGTACATCGCTCCAAGGATGGCTCCGAAGATCGGTCCCAGTCCCGCAATGTTGAGAAACTGGATCATGAATACCCGCCATCC
>JAEYZD010000135.1 GCA_023430725.1 Bacteroidota bacterium
CACCAGCTGTGTCCCTTCAGTACTTTCTCCGCTTGTCCAGGCCGGAACCCAGGCCGTTAAGGAGTCGAACACGGTCAGTGTTGCGGCAGGCGATTCGCTTTTACTTGATGTGGTTTCCATTGAGGGAGGAGACTGGAGCTGGTCGGGACCTGATGGCTTCATTTCTGGCAGCAGGAGTGTTAAGCTGAGAAACCTCACACCGGAGCAGTCGGGAACCTATACTGTCTCATACCTCAATGAGTGCGGAGCTTTCTCGCACAAGGATTTCTATATCACCGTGTGGAGTGGTTCGGACCAGGCTGCTTCATATACATGGTCTGATTACAGTCCGAATATAAGCTACAATTTCAGGGATGAATTCCCTGCCCTGGTTGAACCAACGATGGATCTGGACGATTGTGCCGGAGTTGTCGGGCATATTTCATCCGGTTGGTGGACTTTCAGGTGGGGTGCATCTGCAAATCCCCTTGTAACTGCAGCTTCGGTCAACCCCATGCTTAAGAGGATGAATAAGGATTTTGCCTATTTCAGGGATGTGATGGGCTGGCCTCCCGACAAGAGGGCCAAGAGGGGTTACCGCAGCGCCATCTATCTTTACGGTTCAGGTCTTTGCACTGACAATGCCTCCAATACGGAATTGGGTGGATGGCAGAGCAGCATAACCTACAACAGTGAGTCGTGGCCCATGGTACTGATCTCTTATTATCCGGTATACTGTTTTGATCCCTCATGCTCATACACTGACAGGGAATATCAGACCGGGGCGGTGGTGCATGAAGGTATTCACTCGGTACTGGCTGATCTGCCCGGATGCAGGCAGGCGGCATGGTTCCACGAAGGGGGAAACACATGGCTGCAGCAGGAGGCCTATGCCGAGCAGTCAGGCAATTACAGCAGCATGGGCTTTCTCAACGGAGCATCGTTCATCGCTCCCTTCATGCCGATAGAGTGTTACAGTGGCTGGCTTCAGGACGGATCATTCGGTGGTCCTTCTGCGGAGGGTGTCAACCGCTTTGATGGCAGCACACAGATATGTACCTGGAGAAACCTTCTTGGAGGAGTACAGTACAGCAATTCTTTTCCCACCTTCCTTGGAATGACCCTGGGGAGGGGAAGCATTCCGTGGATCTGGCGCAACTGTCCGGAGCGGGTGCTGGAAGGCATAGCTGCAGGGCTGGGGGAGACACAGACAAGAAGGCTGATAATGGAATACAGGGCAAAACAGGCACTGCTTGACATGGGCAAATGGACAAAGGCAATCCGTGACCTGATGGATTCGCAGTTCGGAACCCAGATAAAGGCCGAATGGCAACCGAGCTGGCTCAATCCGGCCGTTTGGTCTGCAACGCCGTACGTTAAAACGACAAATGACGGCAACGGGCTTCTAACACCAGACAGGGCCACTACGCCGGGGTGGAGCGGTGCCAACCAGATTCCCCTTAAAGTTACAGGCGACATGGTTACAGTCGATTTCATCCCCCTGTCATCCAACATGTCATGCCAGATCTGTTACCGCACCGCAGACGGTGAGACTGTATACAGTAATCCGGTCTTTGGAGGAGAGTGCAGCCTGCGGCTCGAGAAGGCGCCTGCCAACGGAGTGGTGTTTGCAGTCATATGCAATACTGATTATATCTACAGGGGAGAGGAGACTCGGACTGCCCATCATGATTACAGGCTCAGGCTCGTGACGGGAGTGACAGGTGCTGCTGATGTCAATACCAGGTGGTATCAGTGGGACAGGGAGCTCGGCTCTTCAACAGCAATCAGGAATGTTGACATCACAGATAACTGTGTTGTGTATCCAAACCCCGTTTTTCGCAATGAGAGCATCGTCATCCAGCCTGAACAGGACTATCAGGGACCTCTGTCGGTTGAGCTCTGGAATCTCAGCGGCGTAATGGTTCACAGCGAAAACCTGTCCGCAGGAAACAGGCTTTCGATGTCAAATGTTCCGGCAGCCGGAGTTTACTTTCTTATAGCCACCTCTGAGAGAAGCAAATCAATTAGCAGGATAATCGTCAGGTAGCGAAGCTGAATCCCAGTTCTGCGGCGATTGCCTTAAGGTCTTCAATCACTGCAGGAACGATTGTGATTCCTGACTTCCTGTTACGCTCCTCCGCTTCCCTTTCCGGATCTCCAGGTATCAGAACCCGCTGCTCTCCCTTTGCAGGCTTCGCATTGCGGAATGTCCTGATCCACTGATCCATTGCCTCCCTGAATTCATTTGCAGGCCTGAAGGCGTCAATTCTCATTGCACCGAAGAAATGACCCGTACCTTTTCCGGGCTGGTTCTCCGGCACCGGGAGGTATGCCACGCTTGGAGGAACGAACGGGCCAAAATTGGCACCGCTGAAGAGGGCACTGAAAATGTCCACGACAGCTGTCATGCAATAGCCCTTGTGACTGCCGTGAAGACGGTCGCCACCCAGTGTGACCATCCCGCCGCCATGGCGCAGGATACCCGGGTCATCTGAAGGGTTGCCCTCGGCATCCTGGACATATCCCAGCGGCACCTTCTCTCCCTTTTTCTCTGAGACTGCAAGCTTTCCCCTGGCAATCGGAGTGGTTGCGAAATCTGCCACAAATGGAGGTTCCTCCATTGCAGGGACAGCCACAGCCAGTGGGTTGGTGCCAAGGTACCGGCTTACCGAGAAGGTGGGAACAACCAGTGGATTGGCATTTGTGACGGTGATGCCCACCATATCATGCTCCAGAGCCATCATGGCATAGTAACCGGCTATTCCGAAGTGGTTTGAGTTGCGGGCTGCCACCCAGCCAGTGCCGGTGGCAGCCGCTTTCTCAATTGCCAGACGCATAGATCTTACACCTGCAACCATTCCGAAGCAACTGTCGCCATCAACGACAGCGGTGGATGGTGTTTCATGAACCACCTTCACATCAGGATTCACGTTTACCCGTCCGCTTTTCCAAAGCTCGTAGTATTCGCGGACCCTTATCATGCCGTGAGACGAATGGTCACGGAGCTCCGCAGCTACCAGCACCGCGGCCACCGCGGCAGCGTCATCGCGGCTGCATCCCACATGCATGAAGACGTCGGTGGTGAAGTCAAGCAGGTATTTATGGTCGTACATCATGATCTACAATTCTTGATGCTCTACGAGCATCTTTACATATTAATGTATTGTGTTACAATTCTTTATACCCTACGGGCATTGTTATGTATTACTATCTTGTTCTACAATTTATTATGGTCTGCGGCCAGACTGCAGACTGAAGACTGCCGACTGTCTACTGCCTGACCCTCACCGGATAGGGAGGACGGACAGGTTCGGCAGGAGGATTCTTTTCCAGCTCGCGCAATGCCACCTCAATGGCCTTTTCAAGCTGCGGATCCCTCCCTTCGATTACATCGGCCGGCCACTGCTCAACTTCAATGTCAGGAGCCACACCCACATTCTCCACAATAAACCCGTCTTCTGTCCAGATGGCCACGTTGGGTGCTGTAACCATACCGCCGTCCATCAGTTCGGGGTATCCAAGTGTTCCCACCAGGCCACCCCATGTGCGCTTGCCTACAAGGGTTCCAACATTGAACTTGCGGAACATCCAGGGAAGCATGTCACCCCCTGAACCTGCCGTCTCGTCAATTATCATCACCTTCGGACCCTGTATTGATGCACTGGGAGTCTTGAGATCATTTCCGTATCGCATGTTCCAGTATGACTGGACCGGTCGCTGCAGCAGATCAATGTAGTAGTCGGCAATCATTCCGCCACCGTTGAATCTCTCATCCACAATAATGGCTTTCCGGTTTGCCTGCGGGAAGAAATACCTCTTGAAGTATTCATGACCCTGTTCAGCCGTGTTGGGAACATAAACATACGCCACCTTTCCGTTTGTTGCTTCAGTCACCTTTTTCAGGTTACCCTCTACCCAGTCACGGTTACGGAGGCTCATCTCGTTGCCCACGGGCACAACTTTTATCACCCTTGATGCTGTATAGTCAGGATTGGGTCCGACAGTAAGTTCAACAATCTTCCCGTCCCTGTTTTCAAGGAAGCTGTGTATGTTCTTATCTGCTGTCACATCCTTTCCGTCGATGGCAAGTATGTATTCACCCGTCTTTACGTTCAGTCCCGGCTCGGTAAGAGGGGATCTCAGATCGGGGCTCCAGTTCAGCCCACCATAGATCTTCCTGAGCCTGTACCTGTTGTTTTCAACTGAGAAGTCGGCACCCAGGAGCCCTCCGCCAACCCTCTGGGGAGTGGCAAGCCTGTCGCCACCGCCCACACGGTGGTGTCCCACGCCGAGCTCACTGCACATCCACTGGATTATCCGGTTGAGATCACTGCGGCACGTCAGGTGAGGCAGGAACTGTGAATACTTTTCCTTCATCGCCTTCCAGTCGGCCCCGTGCATACCCGGGTCATAGAAATAGTCACGGTTGACCCTCCATGCTTCATCGAAGATCTGCGGCCATTCCTCCAGCGGATCAACCCTGACAGAGATTGCGCCGGTATTCAGCACTCCCTTTCCGGGTTCAGGTTTTCTCCCTGCTGCCGTAATGCCAACGGTCTGCCCCTTGATATAGAGCATCTTTTTTCTGTCAGAGGATACGACATAGCTGTCGAGCTCCATCACCTCCTCATCTTTCCTCTCCTTGAGATTATATTTCCTCATGGCTGATGCTCCGGGGCCATCAGGCCTGACGATATAGAGAATCTCACCGGCTCCGGCCACTCCAAGTTCGGCATAGTTGCCCGGTGACACCGGCACATTCACTATCCTTTCCTGAATACCGTCCGTTTCGATTTTAAGCAATTCGCTCTTTTCGGTTGCAGGAGCCTTAGACTGTGTCTTCGCCGTGGCTTTCGCAGCAGCCTTCGCGGCAGGAGCGGGAGCAGGCTTTTCTGCATCGGTCTTCTCCTCCGTTCCCTTCTCCTCATCGCTCTCCTTTGCAAACGGCGAAAGGATATCCTTACGGAGTGTCACGAGATAGACAGAACTGTTCATCCTCATATCGGCGCTTGAAAGGTCGAACCAGTTTACGACCGGTCCGGCATCAGTTGATGCAAGGAAATAGATGTAATCACCGCTGGGGTCAAAGACCGGCTCGGCGGCATCACTGAGTCCGTCAGTAACGGCGAACGATTTCTGCTGGTCCACTGAATAGAGGTAAACAACCCTGAAAAAAGTGTTCATCATCTTTGTATAGACTATCCACCTGGAGTCAGATGACCAGTCGCCGAACATCTCCCTGAATGGTCCGGGGAAGAACATCTCATCCGTATCAATCTTCCTGACTTTTGAGGTAGGTATGTCAAGCAGCCACAGGTTTCTTCCGTTATCGGTGAAGCTTATCTGTTTGCTGTCAGGAGACCATTTCGGCCAGGCATAGAATCCTGTTCCGGGCAGGTCGAACTCATGAGGTTCTCCCTTGCCGTCCTGCTGCCTGATACAGAGTTTGTATTCGCCGGAAACGTCGGAGAAATATGCAATTGTTTTTCCGTCGGGTGACCATGCAGGAAATTTTTCGTGTGATCCGGGCGTCTGTGTTATATTGCGCGGGTCTCCCTTTTCTGCGGGCAGGGTGATGATCTCGCCCCTGAAGCCAAAGACTGCACGGCTTCCGGTTGGTGAGATGTCAGCGCTGCGCATGTAGTTGAATCCCTGCAGGTAGCGGGGACGGAGTTCGAGAAGGTCAGCAGCAATTCCAACCTTCAGTCTTGCAGATACGCCGCCGGCGATGTCAAATGAATGCAGGTATCCTGCCTGTTCAAACACGATCTTCCCCCGGTCAGCCGAAGCGCTGAGCACAGGGAAGTCGGTAAAGGTTGTGTGCTGCCTTATGTCGGCACCACTGCCGTTGCATGAAAAGAGGTTGAACTCTCCGTTCCTGTCGCTGAGGAAATAGATCCGGTCACCGATCCACATCGGATGGGTGTCATTGCATCCTCCCTGCGGCTGGGACACTTTAACCACCGAGTGGTCAGCAATTGTAAGGAGCCATATCGTTGAAACGGTTCCTCCCCTGTAGTTTTTCCACTGGGCATGAACCGGTGGCAGCGGGGTGTAGGCCATCCTTTTGCCGTCAGGTGACAGTGAGACATAATGTGCATTTGGAATTGACATCTGCTCAGGGTAACCACCCTCAATGCCCACAGAAAAGAGCTGGGCATACCGCCCTGTAAATGAAGCTCTCTGTGACGCGAAAACCACTTTTGTGCCGTCCGGGGTGAAAGTCCGGGCGACATCTGCTCCCGGGTGCCACGTGAGTCTCACCGGTAATCCTCCTTCCACAGGTACGACAAATACATCGGTGTTGCCGTCATACTGGGCGCTGAAGGCTATCAGCTTCCCGTCAGGTGAGAAGCAGGGTTCCCCCTCAATCCCCTCGTCAACTGTGAGCCTTCGGGGATTGGTTCCGTCGGCATTCATTACCCAGAGATCTTCAGCGTAGATGAATGCGATGTGCGATTTACTGACTGCGGGTTGTGACATCATCCGGGTGTCGGAGGTGTCAATACCGCTCATGGTGCCTGCACTGCAGAACAGCAGGGCAGCAAACATAACAGTTGCAAAAAACTTTCTTTTCATGGCTATCTGGTTTTTCTGAAAGTGTTCGTTGCATTTGCCTGTGCCTTCGGAGTGATTACCAGGTCATTGATGCAGACATGGTCCGGCAGGCTTGCACAATAATGAATTACGGCGGCGATGTCTTCGCCCCGCAGGGGCTCAACCCCGCTGTATACTCCCGCAGCCCTTTGCTCATCGCCCTTGAAGCGTACAAGGGAGAATTCAGTCTCCACCATCCCCGGTGCGATGTTGGTAACCTTTATCCCGTGCTTGAGAAGATCAATGCGCATGGCCTTCGAGAGTGCATCAACGGCATGCTTCGATGCGCAATACACCGATCCGTTTTCATAGACCTCCTTGCCGGCAATGGATGCGATGTTGAAGATGTGTCCCGAGCCCCTGGCAACCATCAGCGGCGTTATCGCCCTCGTGACATAGAGAAGCCCTTTCACGTTTGTGTCAATCATCCTGTCCCAGTCATCAGTGTCGCCTTCGTCAATGTGGCTGAGTCCAACTGCCAGTCCGGCGTTGTTGACCAGGATGTCAATCTGCCTCCATCCGTCAGGCAGACTGCCGAGATGCTTCATAACCTCCTGACGGTCTCTCACATCAAAGCATAATGGCAGAACATCTGTGCCGTAAGTGCTTTTAAGATACCCGGCCATCTCTTCAAGCCTCTCTTTTCTTCTGCCAGTAATAATCAGTCTGTCAGATGATTCAGCAAATTTTAATGCAGCGGCCTCACCAATCCCTGAAGTCGCTCCTGTAATCAGTACCGTCTTTTGCATAGTATAACTTTTTCGGATCGGTAAATGTAAAAATATTAAGGGTATCTTTGCCGGTTGACTGGAAATTGATCTGTCAATTTCACCGTAATGACGTGAAAACCACAGGCAGTGATGCAGAAAATTCCTAAAGAGCCGCAAAAAGATTTTAAAACAATGGAGGATTCAAACCGGAAAATGGGCCCCCCGGCGGAACAGGTTGAGCGGATGTTCGATTCAATATCAAAGCATTACGATCTGCTGAATCATCTTCTTTCCCTCGGAACAGACAGGAACTGGAGAAGGAGAGCCGTGACGCTGATCGGAAAGCATTCCAGGCCCGGGACCATCCTCGACGTGGCAACCGGTACCGGAGACCTTGCAATCGAGGCAATGCGGCTGGGACCTGAAAAAGTGACCGGCATCGACCTGAGCACCGGTATGCTGGAGGAGGGGAGGCGCAAGATTGCCCGAAAAGGCCTCTCGGGACGGATTGAACTGCTGAGCGGAGATGCCCTTGCAACGGGCTTCCCGGACGGTACCTTCGAAGCTGCAATGTCAGCCTTCGGGGTCAGGAATTTCGAGGATACGCTCAGGGGGCTGCAGGAGATGTTCAGGGTGCTCAGACCTGGCGGCATTATCATGGTGCTTGAATTCTCCAGGCCGTCAGTATTCCCGCTGAAACAAATTTACGGATTCTACTTCAGAAAGATATTGCCTCTGATCGGAAAGCGGGTTTCAGGTGATCCCGAAGCATACACCTATCTTCCTGATTCAGTGATGACATTCCCCGATAATGAAAAGTTCCTGGAATTGATGTCCCTTGCGGGATTCCGGGATGTGGCGCAGAAGAGACTTTCAGGTGGCATTGCCAGCATCTACACAGGTTTCAGGCCTGGCACAGATGTTGCACAATAAAACCTAAATATCCCGTTATATTTAACAGGACTCTTCAGAAGCGTGTATAAAAGAACTGCCATATTTATCATTTTGCTTCTCTTTCCTGTCGTTTTGGCTGCCCAGAAGGCAAAGCCGAAAAATGACTCGAATTATGATGACAGGCTACTGCATTTCGGCTTCAGTATGGGCATGAACACCATGGATTTCAATGTCAGGATGAAGCCCGGATCAGAGTATCTTGCTGAGGTGACTTCCCTGAAGCCAGGCATAAATATCCAGATCGTAACAGACTACAGACCTGACACCTACCTGGACGTGAGGTTCCTTCCGGGGGTATCCTTCGGCCAGAGAAATCTCGGATTCTTTAATACCGACGGCACAAAAATCGACTCTATCCAGCTTGAATCATCCTATCTTGAGTTTCCTCTGCTGATCAAAACCAAGGGGATGAGACTTAACAACTCGAGACCATATCTTATCGGCGGGATCAATTTCAGATATGACCTTGCCGGGAAGAAAGAGCTGACCGGACCAAGCTACGAAGGGGACGGTAACTACATGAGGCTCAATAAGGCAGATCTCTATTATGAGGTGGGTGCAGGAATTGATTTCTACCTTCCCTACTTTAAGCTTACAATTGAGGCCAAGATGTCAAACGGTCTGCGTGACATTCTGAATTATAACGCCGGTTATCCACAGTATTATAATGATATAGAGTCACTGCGATCACAGATGTGGGTGCTCTCATTCCATTTTGAGTAGTCATGCCTGAGGATTTTAACCTGGTGCTACCTCCTCCTGTTGCCTTTGATGAGGCAGCCCTCAGGAGATACCTCGCAAAGAAAAGCGGAAAGAAAGATTTCACTCTTCGTATAGTCAGACGATCAGTTGATGCACGCAAGCCTGATATAAAAATCAATATTACTGTTCAGCTTTTAATGCCCGGAGAGGCAGTTGCCGGGCCAGAACCATTCAGAATTACTGATGTCTCGAAGTCACGCGAGGTGCTTGTCGCCGGCAGCGGGCCCGCGGGCCTTTTTGCTGCACTGGCACTGATAGAAGCCGGGCTCAGGCCGGTTGTGCTCGAGCGGGGCAGGGAGGTGCACGGCCGCAAACGTGATGTGGCGGCCATCAGCACAAAGCATTTGGTTGACCCGGACTCAAACTACTGTTTTGGCGAAGGAGGGGCCGGAACTTTTTCTGACGGCAAACTCTACACAAGATCCAAGAAGAGAGGTGACAACAGGCGCGTGCTTGAACTCCTCGTAATGCATGGTGCCGATCCTGCAATACTCTACGAGGCTCATCCTCACCTGGGAACCGACAGGCTGCCGGGGATCATAACCAATGTCAGGAAGAGCATAACCGATGCCGGCGGCGAGGTGCTTTTCGGCAAGCGAATAACAGGGATCGATGTCAGCGGGGGCCAGTTTCACAGCGTTACAGTCAATGAGAATGAGAGGTATACGGCTGATGACATGATACTTGCCACAGGCCACTCGGCAAGGGATATTTACAGGCTGCTGCATGAAGCAGGGATAAGACTGGCTTTCAAACCGTTTGCTATGGGGGTGAGGGTGGAGCACCCGCAGGAGCTCATTGACCGGATTCAGTATCACGGCAAGGCAAGGGGTGAATTCCTTCCTGCCGCTGCATATAACCTTGTTGCACAGTCCGGCGGACGTGGTGTCTACTCTTTCTGCATGTGTCCCGGCGGTTTCATGGTCCCCTCAGCCACTTCTCCCGGGGAGGTTGTGGTTAACGGTATGTCACCTTCACGACGAAATTCCCGATGGGCAAACAGCGGCATCGTCACGGAGATCCGCGAGGAGGACGCCCTTCGTTACGGCTCCGGCCCTCTTGCAGGAATTGAGTACCAGTCAGCGCTGGAAAGACTTGCATGGCAGGAGGGAGGGATGACACAGCGCGCCCCGGCACAGCGTATGACTGACTTCGTTGAAGGTAGGGCAGCTTCATCACTCCCGGCCGGGTCTTACTTCCCCGGCCTGACACCTTCCGCACTGCACGAGTGGCTTCCGGCGGACATATCCGCCAGGCTTAGGGAGGGATTCAGGGAATTCGGCAAAAAAATGAGGGGTTATCTCACCGGAGATGCGCTGGTGGCAGCAGTGGAGTCCCGCACATCATCACCGGTAAGGGTCCTGCGTGATCCGGTTACACTGCATGCCGAAGGCATCGCAGGTCTCTGGCCGGCAGGTGAGGGCGCAGGATATGCCGGAGGAATAGTCTCGTCAGCAGTGGATGGGATGCTGGTGGCTCAGGCAATAGGCAATAGTAATATATAGTTGATAATCCGTTCATTGACCGCAAGACCGCAATACCCTCAGATTGAGACCCATCGGGTCGAAACCCCGCATCCGCCGGATGGCGGATCGGGGCCCTCAGACTCTCAGACCATCAGACACTCAGACCCTCAGACCTTCTCCTTGCAAATTCCGAACACACAATGGCGGCGGCCATGCTGACGTTCAGCGATTCGATACCTGCCACCGGCCGGGGCGGTCCGGGGATAGTAATACGGCTGGTCACATGCCGGAGCAGCGTTTCACTGATACCCTTTGACTCATTGCCGAAGAGTATGATCCCTTCGCGTCCCAGGTCACAATCATAGACCGGTGTTCCGTCCATTGTCGCGCCGTATACCTGCATCCCTTCGCTGACAGCTTTGCCCAGAAGGCTGTCGAGCGGCCTGTACCAGACATTGACATGCATGAAGGCGCCCATAGTGGCCTGGATGACCTTCGGGTTGTAGAAGTCGACACAGTCGGGTGAGCAGAGTATGTCTTCCATCCCGAACCATGCTGCAATGCGGATGATTGTTCCAAGGTTGCCCGGATCCTGTACATATTCCAGCGCCGGGACAAGACGGCCGCGGAGGATCTCTTCACTGAACACCTGCTTCCTCATCCGGGCCACAGCCAGTACATTATGTGGTGTTCGCAGTGAGCTGATCCGCCTGAGTTCATCATAGCTCACTGTGACAATCTCGTCTGCACCATTAATGACCGCTTCAGGTTCGCCGTCAATCCATTCAGGCTTTCCTGCCAGCAGCGCGACACGGTTTCCCGCAAGGATGTACTCCCTCACCAGCTTGTCACCCTCAATCATGAAAAGGGAATTCTCCTCCCTGACCTTCCTCTTCTGCAGGGAGAGTATAAGTTTTACCTGGTTGCGGGTGATCATCTTAAGCATAATGCCTTAATTGAAAATAGAGTTTATAATGGTATATTTGCGTGCACTACTCTCATCGGGAAAGTGATCTGTCAGAAAGCAAATATAAAAATTACCGGCGCCAAACTGGTTCTGCTTGCATTCATAATTTTCACAACAGCTTCGTGCAATCCGACAAAATATGTCCCGCAAGGCGACAGGCTTCTCAACAGCAACGTGATTGCCGTCAACTCTCCGGGTGTTACGCTGCCATCAGGTGTAAGCCGCGCAGCGATGAAGCCGTATATCAGGCAACAGCCCAATAAGAAGATCTTCGGGGTCAGATTCCACCTCGGTCTCTATAACCTGTCAAATCTCGAAAAGGAAAAGTGGCCGCACGGCTGGCTCCGGAGGATAGGTGAGGAGCCAGTGATCCTCGACGAGGTGGCTGCTGAACGCTCGGCAGACCAGATCCAGAGCTACCTGTGGTCGAAAGGCTTCTTCAATGCCAGGGTCACCGATACCGTCAGGAACGCCGGTGATGAGGCTAAGGTGGTTTATGATGTCAAACCGGGAAAACCATACACAATCAGAGACATCCGCTATGACGTGCAGGATTCGGTGCTTCGCGGACTTGTATTGATTGACACGATGAACTGCACCCTGGAGAGGGGAATGATCTATGACGTGGATATGCTGCGCAAGGAACGTCAGAGGCTCGAGAGATTCATCAGGGACATAGGTTTTTACACGTTTTCTACCGAGAATATCTTTTACCGCATTGACAGTTCGCTGATGAGGGACCAGGTCATCATCTGGTACGTCGTCTCCCCGAGGGTGACAATTGACAGCAGGGGCCGGCAGAATACGGAAAACCATCTCATGTACCGCATACGGGATATCCTTGTTTATCCTGAATTTGATCCCAGGACAGCCCTGACAGGGGGGGAAGAGTACACCCGGAGCCTCGATACGACGTATTACGGGGGGATACATTTTGTTGCACCACCCGGCCGTACCACGGTGAAGCCCGAGGTGCTGGCACAGTCGATTTACATCTCTCCCGGATCGCTCTACAGTGTCACCAACGTGGAGCGGACACAGTCACACCTTACTGATCTTCGCAATCACCGGCTTGTAAATGTATCCTTCACGGATGTGTACGGTGTGACCGGGCAGAGACGGGATGAGGGAATGCTTGATGCGGTCATCCAGCTCACTCCTATGCAGAAACAGTCGTTTACTGTTGAGCTCGAGGGTACAAACACCGGCGGAAACCTCGGGGGAGCGCTGAACCTTATCTATCAGAACAAGAGCCTTCTCAGGGGGGCGGAAGTCTTCACCATGAAGCTGAAGGGAGCCTATGAAACACTTACGGAGGACGTGAGCGGTTTCAGGAACACCCAGCAGTACGGCATCGAGGCCAACCTCAGGATACCGAAGTTCATGATCCCCTTCCCGGCAAAGGAGACATTTATCCGCAACCGGGATCCAAGGACCGTCCTGCAGGCCGGTTACAACTACCAGAAACTGCCTGTGTTCAGCAGGTCTGTGGCGAACATCTCACTGGGTTATTCATGGAATGGCGACAGGTATTCGAGGTTCAGCGTCAATCCGCTGTCGCTCAACGTTGTGAAGCTTCACTATATCAACCCGGAATACCAGGCGGTCATTGACACAATGCCGTACTTTGCAAATTCGCTTCGCGACGTAAGGATCGTTGGAGGGAGGTATGACTTCGTGTATAACAACCAGATGATACAAAAGTCGAAAGACTTCTGGAATATCCGTCTCGGAATTGACATTGCCGGTAACCTCCTCGATGCCGTATACCGAACAGCCGGTGCCCAGTCGGCGCCCGACGGATCATATCATCTCTTCAGACAGCCATTCGCGCAGTTTCTGAAAGGGGAAGTGGATGCTGCCTACAACTTTCGCTTCAACGAGGCCAGCAGTATTGTGTACAGGCTGTTTGCAGGGGTGGGTTGGCCCTATGGCAACTCGGAAGTCATGCCTTTCGAGGAGCAGTATTTCGGAGGCGGATCCAACGATATCAGGGCATGGATGGTCAGGTCCCTTGGACCGGGATCATACGTGCTTCCGGTGAGTGCTTTTGTGAACCAGACAGCTGACATGAAGCTGATGGCAAATATCGAATACCGGTTCAGGCTCTTCTGGATCCTTGAGGGGGCGACCTTTATCGATGCCGGGAACATCTGGACCGTGAGGGACGATTTTGACCGCCCTGGCAGCCGGTTCAGGTTCGGAAGCATGCTGGATGACATTGCAGTCGGAACCGGTCTGGGCCTCAGGTTTGACCTGAAGTTTGTGCTTCTGCGTACCGATTTCGGGCTGAAGCTGCGTGATCCCCAGGACCGTGAGGGTTCGAAGTGGATCCCGTTTAACCGTCCCTTTAACCGCAAGAACGACCTGACGATGGTCATCGGGATAGGGTATCCGTTCTAAGTCTCACACTCTTTGACTGTCTTGATTAAGTACCTATAGTTCGAGATGATCTAAAGCTTTCCTGAAGTGCATTAAGTGCACCAGAGTGCCTGAAATTTCAGACAGACCTCCGAGGACTGCAGAACCATCAGAGTGACAACTGCCCAATCACCCGTTCGATTACCTGTCAAAGCAAACAATAAATAATTGGAATTCTCACTTATTCATCTTACCTTTCTTGGTTGAAAGAAATGTAGTGCAATTAATCGTATTTACACTATCAGGTGGGTGTTGGCTGCTGGAAGAGTCAGTATCTGTGCTTAAGAATAAATAATAATGTATGTACAGGGGTATGCTTATAACATCAAAAACATAGAGCTATGAAAATTATCATGTTAAGAATCGGTATTCTTTTCCTGCTTGTGTTTGTGTTAGGTACTGGGTGTAATAAGGATGAACGGGATCCAAAATACTATAAAGGGAAGGTGGTAAGCCTGAATCATGGTAATGGATGTAGTAATATAATTGAAATCATAGTGACGATTAACAACGGAGGGCTTCCCATAGGTTCTACAATTACTTTTGACCCGAAATTATATAAAGAAAATCTAATCGAAGGCGATATTGTATACTTCAAAATTATACATTATGAGGAATGGGTAGGTTTCGGTACAGCTAACTGTTTATGGCCAAAATATACCGCTCAGATAGAGTTTTGTAATAACTGACACTGAAATTATGGAAAAAATCTCTACACTGATAACCATCCTTTTTATTTCTGTCTCATCATTTTCCCAATCTTATTTTCGATATCAGGGGCAGAAGATACAATTAAGTGCGGATAGTACTGCGTTTGTTATACAAACAAATATTCAGTCTGCTGAAAAACAAAATTCTGCTCTTGAAAAGCATTTACAAGAAGGAGAAATAAAGTCTTTTCAAAAATTGCCTGGTAATCGCTTCTTAGTTATCGGAAATAAATTATTGCCAGGGTATTATGATTATTTCTCAACTCTTTACAGGAATGAGGTGAACAGTATAGTGATTATTTTGCCGCGTATTGTAGTAATGCTAAAGCAAGGCGCTAATCTGCAATCGGTGCTGGGCAAGTATAAAGGAAATTAGTTAGAGAGAGCGGAGATAATCAAAAATTTATTTTAAGATGCATTGCCACTCAATCGGAAGAAGTGCTAAAGTTAGTTAATGAGTTAGATGCAAGAGATGATATTGAATGGTGCGAACCGGAGTTCTTTTCAGAGTATAGAGTTGATAATATCCTTTATCCGCAACAATACTACTTAAGAAATACAGGTCAAAACGGAGGGACAGCCGGGATTGATATAAATATTGAGCCTGCATGGAATATTACCAGTGGTAGTACATGCATTACAGTCGCAGTACTAGACGCTGGTGTTGACCGAAATCATGAAGATATGGGAACCCGTGTTTTAGCTGGGTTCACCATAAGGAATCCCGCTGGAGGAGGTGAGCCTCAGAATGCCAATTTCTTGGATCTTAAATATCATGGCATGGCTTGCGCTGGAATTGTTGCAGCATCAAACAATACAATTGGTATTAGGGGAGTTGCCAGTAACGTTAATATTTTACCTGTAAATATCGTCCCCGATGCAGCCTTTGAATTGTCCGGTAGGATTATTCAGGGTTTTGGAACTAATATTGAAATTGCTCAAGCCATTAGTTGGGCCTGGAGGCGGGCAGATGTACTTAGTTGTTCGTGGGGTGGAGAAGTGCCTTCTAACGATATTACAGCTGCTATAGATTCCGCCAGAACGTATGGGAGAAATAGCAGAGGCTGTGTGGTTGTTTTTGCCTCAGGAAACAATTGGCCCACTGCTACTGATGTTGCATACCCTGGCCGCTTGGATGGTGTAATAACAGTTGGAGCTTTAAATAACCAAGGGACAATCTGGCCTTATAGCCAGCGTGGACAATCAATGGACTTGGTTGCTCCAAGTGGAAACATTGGTTCAGGAGACGTAAGAACTACTGACAGGATGGGAGATTTGGGTGCAAATGCAGGTAATTATATGGAGAACTTCGGAGGCACCTCGGCTGCTTGTCCTCAAGTGGCAGGGGTTGTGGCTTTAATGCTGTCTGTAAGACCAGATTTAACAGAAGCCCAGATACGAACAATTTTACAACAAAACGCGATTGACATGGGTTCTTCCGGATTTGATAATACTTTTGGTTATGGCAGGGTTGATGCGTATGCTGCCGTACAGGCCGTTAGTCCAACTATTACAGGTCCCACTATGTTTTGTAAAACCGAGTCCTACACTCTAAGTGTAGTTCCGGGTTCAACGGTGACTTGGAGTACAAATCCTACCAATTGGTTTTCTCCAAATTCAGGCACAGGAAACACGGCTGTTGTTAGCCCTGGCTCGGTGGCATATATGGGATTTGGAACAATTACTTTTACAGTAGACACGGGGTGCTCTGACTTTACAGTCATAAAAACAGTCTTGGTTAACGGGTACGAGCCTGAGATATACGGTATACCCCCTGATCCGTCTATGCATTTGTGTGCAGGTTCCTCCAACCTTGCCTGGGCTTCTCCCTCGACAGATGGTTACTACCACTGGGAAGTTTATGGAGGAACTATTGTATTCGGCCAGGGTACAAATTGTCTTCACTATATAATAGATCCACTGATCCCTCCCAATACATCAGAGACTGTTGGCATTTCACTGACCATTCATGGTGATTGCGGCAACCCTATGACAATAGGGGTCAGTGTTCTTGTGAAAGACTGCGATGGTGGAGGCGTCTTAACCAAAATTTACCCCAATCCAGTCTCAGATATATTAACCGTGGAATTGAATAACAAGATTTTAAGCCAGGACAATAATCTTGAAATTCGCCTCTACGACGAGACGGGCAACCAATTACGTCAATCGAGGGTCAAAGAAAACACAGTCAGGATCAGTGTTGCCAGTCTGGCGAATGGGGTATATTTCCTGCATATCTATGATGGCAAAAGCGACATACTGGAGAAGAGACAGATAGTTGTGCAGCACTGACCTATCTGTTTATTGCCGGACTTGCTGACCTGACACAAAGTTCATGACTTCAGCTCTGCAGTAGGGTAGCGATTCAACTTGCCTATTGACATGCATACCCGTAATTTGTAAATTGCATTGTCTTGCGTAGTTACAATTTGAGGTCTTATAGAAAAATCGTTGCTGAACTGATCGGTTTTAACCGCCGGGAGAGGAGGGGAACGTTTGTTTTGTCCCTTATTCTGATTGCCCTCCTCCTGGTACGGATGGTTGCCTTCAGGCCCGGGAGGATGCCTGATGAGTTGCCCCCGTTGCCCGTGACGGCGGCGGAGAATGATTCAGGCAGCAAGCCTCCGGCTGTGCTTTTCAGCTTCGATCCCAACACTGTGGCCTATGAAGAGCTGCTGAAGCTCGGCCTCACCGCGAGGCAGGCTCACACCCTGATCAACTACCGTAACAGCGGGGCAAGGTTCCGCCGGCCGGAGGATATCACACGCGTTTACGGGATCGATTCTGTAACTGCGTCAGGACTGATTCCATATATAATAATAGGCGAGACTGCAGATGCAGACGTCCGCGGCAGCTACGGGCATACGGCTGACCACGGCAATGCCTGGAACCGCAGTGGCAGTGTCAATGGCAGCGTCAATGGCGGCACCAGCATCGCCGGAACCGGCACCGTCAACGGCGGATCATCATCCGGACGGGAGTCATATGCCGGGGCGCCGGCTGTTGTGTTTGACCTAAACCTCGCCACAGCGGAGGAGCTCACTGCCCTTCCCGGGATAGGACCGGTACTGTCGGTACGTATAATACGTTACCGCAATCTTCTCGGCGGCTTTGTCGACAGGTCACAGCTTTCGGAGGTGTACGGGCTTGACAGTTCGGTGGTGTCGATAAATGAGGATCGCCTTACGCTGACTTTTGACTCTGTCAGGCCTCTGCGTCTTGACAGCGCCACTTTCGGTGATCTGGCCCGTCATCCCTACCTGGGGTATGAAGCTGCAAGAAGGATTACACGGTACAGGAGTATGAGTGAAGCGCCTGTCACTCTTGAAGCTATGGTCAGCAGCGGGGTCATCACCACGGATCAGGCCGGGAGGATTGCACCGTATGTTATCCCTTCACGGGGGGCTTCCGGAAGTGATTATGAATTTATTTCATCAAAAGTTTTGAAATGATTTTCAGAGATATTAATTTTGCACCTCGATTTTAACACAAAGTTCAATTATGATCATTGTACCGGTAAAAGAAGGTGAGAACATAGACAGGGCTCTGAAGAAATTCAAGAGGAAGTTTGAGAAGACGGGTGTTATCCGTGAGCTCAGGGCACGTCAGGCTTTCGTAAAACCCTCGGTTCGCCGCAGGGAAGAGATTAAGAAGGCCATCTATGTACAGAACATGCAGCAGGAAGAGGAGTAGTCTCTTCGTTGCATCGGCCTGAAATCATTTATAAATTCAAAAGGTTCCTTTCATGAATACAAAGGAATCGTTCCTGCAATACCTCTCTGCCGAGAAGCGCTATTCGCGGCATACTGTCACGTCCTATAATAATGATCTGAGCCAGTTTTTCAGCTGGCTGGAGCGCGTGCGTCCCGGTGCGGTTGCTGAAGCTGTTACGCACGGTGATGTCAGGGGGTGGATGGTATCGCTTCTTGAGGGCGGCGCTTCCACCGGTACTGTTCACAGGAAGATCTCGGCTCTGAGATCGCTTTACAGGTACATGCAAAGGCATGAACTGATCAGCATTGATCCAGTGGCAGGTCTCAGGCTGCCGAAGAAGTCAAAAAAGCTCCCCGTATTTGTTGCCGAGGAAGCGCTTGGCAAGCTCCTCGATGATTTCAGTTTCGGAGATAATTTTTCAGGTTTGCGTGACAGAACTGTTGTGGAATTTTTGTATCTTACAGGCATGAGGAGGTCGGAACTGATCAACCTGCGTGACACGGATGTGGATCTCTCCGCGGGGCAGGTTAGGGTGACGGGAAAGCGTGGAAAGCAGAGGATTATTCCTCTCTCTGCCGGCTTCGTCAGGTCCCTGCGCACATATCTTGCATCACGTGATGAGAGAGGGCATGCCGGTGAATGGTTCTTCGTTACCGACAGGGGAAACAAAATGTATGACAAGGGTGTTTACAATCTGGTGACAAGATACCTTGCCATGGTTACAACCATAGAAAAAAAGAGTCCGCATGTACTCAGGCACACGTTTGCCACCCACATGCTGAACCGCGGGGCAGACCTCAATTCAATAAAGGAGTTGCTGGGTCATGCAAGTCTGTCGGCCACGCAGGTATATACTCACAACACATTTGAAAAGTTAAAGAAAATATATAAACAGGCTCATCCCAGAGCATAACAATTAAATTAAGGAGGTACTGCCATGAACATTCAGATCCATTCACTCAGGTTTGATGCGGACAAGAAGTTGCTCGACTTTGTTTCCCAGAAGGTAAACAAGCTTACCCAGTACAGTGATGACATTGTAAGCGCCGAGGTGTTTCTGAGGTTAGACAATGATGAGGAGAAGGAAAACAAGGTTACGGAGATCAAGGTAGAGTATCCGGGTGGTCCTCTTTTTGCTCGCAAGCAGAGCAAAACTTTCGAGGAGGCGACGGACCTGGTTATAGCGGCTCTTAAGCGACAGATTGTCAAACAGAAGGGTAAGATGCGCGGGGAGTAATCCCTTCGCATCAAAAAAACTTGCGATAATTTTGAGATTTGAAATTAAAATCCCTACATTTGCAAACCGATTTTTGAGGGTAAATTCTCAGAAATCGGTCGTTCTTTCAAATGCCGATGTAGCTCAGTTGGCCAGAGCAGCTGATTTGTAATCTGCAGGTCAAGGGTTCGAATCCCTTCATCGGCTCATTGTATCATGAGGAAGTATGTCTGACCGGACATGCTCTGTAAAGACGGGGAGATACCAAAGTGGCCAACTGGGGCAGACTGTAAATCTGTTGTCTGATGACTTCGTAGGTTCGAATCCTGCTCTCCCCACTCTTTCAGTGCCCTCGCCTCTGCCCGCAACAACCGGGGCTAAGCGGGGTTCTGGTTAACTATATAAGCGGGAGTAGCTCAGTTGGTAGAGCATTAGCCTTCCAAGCTAAGGGCCGCGGATTCGAATTCCGTCTCCCGCTCTTCATGCCGATGTAGCTCAGGGGTAGAGCACTTCCTTGGTAAGGAAGGGGTCATGAGTTCAATTCTCATCATCGGCTCAAACGATTTTGGATGTAAATTTAAATTAATAAGCTTTTAGTTATGGCAAAAGAAAAATTTGACAGGTCGAAGCCACACGTAAATATCGGTACGATCGGTCACGTCGACCACGGCAAGACCACCCTGACGGCTGCTATTACAATGGTTCTCGCTAAGAAAGGTCTCTCAGAAGTAAGAGACTTTGACTCAATCGACAATGCTCCCGAGGAAAAGGAAAGGGGTATTACGATCAACACTGCTCACGTTGAGTATTCAACGGCGAACCGTCACTATGCGCACGTTGACTGTCCGGGTCACGCTGACTATGTTAAGAACATGGTTACAGGTGCTGCCCAGATGGACGGCGCAATCATCGTTGTTGCCGCTACTGACGGTCCGATGCCCCAGACGCGCGAGCATATCCTGCTTGCACGCCAGGTGAACGTGCCGAGGATTGTAGTCTTCCTTAACAAGGTTGACCTTGTTGATGACGAAGAACTTATTGATCTCGTTGAGATGGAGGTTCGTGATCTTCTTACATTCTATAAGTTCGACGGTGACAATGCTCCCGTTATCCGCGGTTCTGCCCTTGGCGCCATGAACGGCGAAGCCAAATGGGAAGACAAGGTAATGGAACTGATGGATGCAGTTGATACATACATTCCCATTCCTCCCCGTGAGAATGAGAAGCCTTTCCTGATGCCGGTTGAAGACGTATTCTCAATCACCGGTCGCGGTACAGTTGCAACAGGCCGTATCGAAACAGGTATGGTTCACACAGGTGACGAACTTGAGATCGTTGGTCTCGGTGCAGAAAAACGCAAGTCAGTTTGTACAGGCGTTGAGATGTTCCGCAAGATCCTTGATCAGGGTGAAGCAGGTGACAACGTTGGTCTTCTCCTCCGCGGTGTTGACAAGAAAGAGATCAAGAGAGGCCATGTGCTTGCAAAACCGGGTTCAATAACACCCCACACCAAGTTCAAGGCTGAGGTCTACGTTCTGAAGAAAGAGGAAGGCGGACGTCACACTCCGTTCCACAACAACTACCGTCCGCAGTTCTATCTCCGTACCCTTGACATCACCGGTGAGATTCAGCTCCCGGAAGGAACAGAGATGGTAATGCCCGGTGACAACGTGACCATAACCGTTGAGCTCATCTACCCGGTTGCAATCAACAAGGGTCTCCGTTTCGCTATCCGCGAAGGTGGCCGTACAGTTGGTGCAGGCGCAGTGGTTGATATCATCGTCTAAGACCTTATTAAATATATATAATGGTAACCGTGCGCCGGTGCGTACGGTTACCATCAAAATGTACACGGGTGTAGCTCAGTTGGTAGAGCACTGGTCTCCAAAACCAGGTGTCGGGAGTTCGAGTCTCTCCTCCCGTGCAAAAACGAAGTCTCATTATGAAGATAGGTACGTATTTTAAAGAATCATATAACGAACTCATGCACAAGGTGACGTGGCCTTCGTGGAGCGAACTCCAGGGAAGCGCTACCCTTGTTCTCGTAACCTCCGTCATCCTCGCCCTCGTAATCTGGGCAATGGACTTCATTTTTGACAAGGGCATGGGCGCAGTTTACAATTTGTTGTATTAAAACTTACAACGGTCACAGATGAGTGAAAACGTTAAGAAGTGGTATGTGCTCAGGGCTATAGGCGGCAAGGAGAAAAAAGTCAAGGAATACCTTGAAAATGAAATCGTCCGCCTGAAGCTGCAGGATTACATCACCCAGGTGCTCATCCCGACGGAAAAGGTTTACCAGATCCGCTCAGGAAAGAAAGTGAGCAAGGAGCGCACCTTCTTCCCGGGATATGTCATCGTGGAAGCGGCTCTCGTGGGAGAGGTACCGCACGTTCTGCGCAACATACCAAATGTACTCGGATTCCTCGGCACCCAGTCAGGCGAACCAACACCGATACGCAAGGCGGAGATAAACCGCATACTCGGCAAGGTTGACGAACTGGCGGCCAGCGAAGAAGAACTTAACGTTCCGTTCGTTGTGGGTGAGACGGTGAAAGTGATAGACGGCCCCTTCAACAGCTTCACAGGAGTGATTGAAGAGGTCAACGAAGAGAAGCGCAAGCTCAAGGTAATGGTCAAGATCTTCGGACGCAAGACCCCCCTGGAACTCAGCTTCATGCAGGTAGAGAAAGAAAGTTAGGGAATTAAGGAAATTGACAGCCGTGAATTATAATGCTTCCTTAAGCGGCCGTCATGCTCTCGCTATAAACAATGCAAATTTTTAATTATGGCAAAAGAAGTTGCTGGATTAATCAAATTACAGATTAAAGGCGGAGCAGCCAATCCATCTCCACCCGTAGGTCCCGCTCTGGGTTCCAAAGGTGTGAATATCATGGAGTTTTGCAAACAGTTTAACGCCAGGACACAGGACAAGGCAGGAAAGGTAATACCGGTAATCATTACTGTGTATAACGACAAAACATTTGAATTTGTTACAAAAACCCCTCCTGTTGCTGTTCAGCTGATAGAAGCTTCCAAGGCAAAGAAAGGCTCAGCCGAGCCCAACCGTGCCAAGGTAGCCTCAATCACATGGAACCAGGTAAAGACTATTGCTGAGGATAAGATGCAGGATTTAAACTGCTTTACCCTCGAATCCGCGATGAAGATGGTGGCTGGGACAGCCAGAAGTATGGGCATCACCGTCACAGGTGCATTCCCCGGTAAATAACAAATTAAGCAAATAGAAATGGCTAAGCTTACCAAGAATCAGAAGTTTGTCCTCACGAAAGTGGAGCAAGGCAAACTCTATACTTTGTCAGAAGCGGCAGCATTGGTTAAGGATATCACGACTACTAAGTTTGATGCCTCCGTTGATATTGACGTAAGGCTTGGGATTGACCCGCGCAAATCGAACCAGATGGTTCGCGGTGTTGTCTCCCTTCCGAACGGCACGGGCAAGGCGGTCAGGGTTCTCGCCCTGGTTACCCCCGACAAGGAGGCCGAAGCAAGAGAAGCAGGCGCAGATCACGTGGGGCTCGATGAGTGGGTTGAAAAGATCAAGGCAGGCTGGACAGACGTTGACGTCATTATTACAATGCCCTCAGTAATGGGTAAGATAGGTCAGCTGGGACGAATCCTCGGTCCCCGTGGTCTCATGCCGAACCCCAAAAGCGGAACGGTGACCATGGAGATCAGTAAGGCTGTTAAGGAGGTTAAGCAGGGAAAAATCGACTTTAAAGTAGATAAAGCCGGTATAGTACATGCTTCCATCGGAAAAGTATCCTTCGAACCTCATAAGATCGTTGAAAACGCAAGGGAATTTCTCTTCACGATCAACAAACTCAAGCCCTCATCGGCTAAGGGAACATACATAAGAAGTATTTTCCTGTCAAGCACAATGAGCCCGGGCCTGAAGGTTGATCCAAAGAGCCTTGATGTTTAACTGAAAGCGTAAACTCAGAGAGATTATGAGAAGAGACGAAAAATCCGATATTATCAACAGTCTGGCTGAAACCCTTAAGGAGTACAGCCACTTTTACCTGACTGACACTGCACAGCTCAACGCTGCTGATACCAGTGATCTCAGAAGGAAGTGTTTTGAGAACCAGATAAAACTGGTTGTCGTTAAAAACACCCTCCTGAAGAGAGCCCTGGAGCAGGCGGGCCTCGAGTGCGGAGAACTTTTCCCCGTGCTGAAAGGCTCAACTGCCGTAATGTTCTCGAATAACGGAAACACTCCTGCAAAAATGATCAAGGAGTTCCGTAGATCGCATCCGAAACCCCTGATAAAGGGAGCATACATTGAAGAATCGGTTTACGTAGGTGAAAACCTCCTTGATACCCTCGTGGCACTCAAGTCGAGAGAAGAACTTATCGGCGATATCATCATGCTCCTCCAGTCGCCCGCGAAGAATGTCATCTCCGCGCTGCAGTCAGGCGGTTCAACAATCCACGGTGTTCTGGAAACACTGTCAAAAAAAGAAGAATCAATTAGTTAATCAAATTTAAAAATTCCTATAAAAATGGCAGATCTTAAGAAATTTGCAGAAGAGTTGGTTGGTTTAACCGTCAAAGAGGTTAACGAGCTTGCAAAAATACTGAAAGAAGAGTACGGCATCGAACCCGCAGCAGCAGCAGTTGCAATGGCAGCTCCCGCAGCAGCAGACGCAGCCCCGGCAGTAGCCGAGAAGACTTCGTTTGATGTCATCCTCAAGAATGCAGGCGGCCAGAAACTTCAGATCGTCAAGCTGGTGAAAGATCTTACCGGCCTTGGCCTGAAAGAAGCAAAAGCTGTTGTTGACGCCGCTCCCGGCCCTGTGAAAGAGGGTGTTTCCAAGGAAGAGGCAGAGAACATTAAGAAAACATTGGAAGAATCAGGAGCTGAAGTTGAACTTAAATAAGTTATACCTGATCACCGGGTTTACAGGTTTAGTTCCGCCACCAGGCGGAGCTAAGCCTTTTTTCCATTTTTCATAAGTTCACTTAATCCGACCATCAATGTCCTCAAATATCAACGAAAGAGTAAGTTTCGCATCCAAGAAGGATCAGCTCGAATATCCTGACTTTCTTGAGATTCAGTTAAAATCTTTTTCCGAGTTTTTCCAGCTCGGCACAACACCCGAGAACAGGAGGAGAGAGGGCCTTTACCAGGTCTTCATGGAGAACTTCCCCATCACTGACACCAGGAACAACTTCGTGCTCGAATTCCTGGACTATTCAATTGACCCGCCGCGCTACACAATAGATGAGTGCATTGAACGCGGCCTGACTTTCAGCGTTCCGCTGAAGGCAAAACTGAAACTTTACTGCACCGACCCAGAGCACGAGGATTTTGATACGGTCATCCAGGATGTATACCTGGGCGTTATACCGTATATGACCGAACGCGGTACGTTCGTCATCAACGGTGCTGAAAGAGTAGTCGTATCACAGCTCCACAGATCGCCGGGCGTATTCTTCGGCCAGAGCATTCACGCAAACGGTACCAAACTCTATTCCGCCAGAATCATCCCCTTCAAGGGATCATGGATCGAGTTCGCTACCGACATCAACAACGTGATGTACGCCTACATCGACCGTAAAAAGAAACTCCCCGTAACAACCCTCCTGAGAGCCATCGGCTTCGAGGGCGACAAGGACATACTCGAGATCTTCAACCTCGCCGAGGAACACAAGGTTTCGAAAGTCAGCATCAAGAAACTCGTCGGACGCAAGCTCGCAGCCAGGGTGCTCCGCACCTGGGTTGAGGACTTCGTGGATGAGGACACCGGTGAGGTGGTCTCAATCGAACGTAACGAGGTCGTTCTTGACAGGGAGACAGTAATTGAAAATGATCATGTTGACCTGATAGTCGATTCAGGGGCCAAGTCCATTCTGCTTCACCGTGATGACATGACCCTCTCCGACTTCGCCATCATATACAACACCCTGCAGAAAGACCCCTGCAACTCTGAGAAGGAAGCAGTGCTTTACATCTACCGCCAGCTCCGCAACGCCGAGCCGCCGGATGAAGCTACAGCACGTGACATCATTGACAAACTCTTCTTCTCTGACAAGAGGTATGAC
>JAEYZD010000150.1 GCA_023430725.1 Bacteroidota bacterium
TTAAGAGCCTGTGCATTACAATGGACGGCAGGGGAGTGATGTACTTCGGCAATGAGGACGGAGGCATAACGACCTGTGACGGAAGCTCCTGGGACAGAATAGTCACTCCAGGAGTCGGGAAAGTAACTGCGCTTGTTACAGATTCTCGAGGGATGGTTTTTGCCGGCGGGGATACCGGCTTTGGTTACCTCCGGCCATCACAGTCAGGAAAACTTGTCTGGCAGTCACTTACGGAAATGATCAGTGATACGGCTGTCACCGGAACCCCTGGTCCCATAACCTCGGTTGTTTCTGATACCAATGGAGTCTGCTTCACTGACGGAAAACGTCTCTACAGACTCACAGCAGGTACTGATTCGCTGACTGTGATCAACATGGAAGAGGATTCAGGAATAAATTCCGTCACAGCCCTGGCATCATTTGACAACAGATTGTTCATTGCAGATAACAGTAAGGGACTCTTTGTCATCGGAGACGGGACTGTTGAAAGAATTCCCGGCGGCGAGAAGGCAGCGGGAAACCGGTTTGTCAGGATGCTTCCTTATGACAGGGACAACCTGATAATTGCCGCCAACGGGAAAGGTCTGATGCTTTTTAATGTACGAACCGGGACACTTACTGAGAATTTCGGTGACAGAAGGACTGTGTCGGTTCTCCGAAGCGGGGTTCTGACTGATATTGCCATTCTTAACGGAAATGTAATTGCAGCCGGCCTTGCCGCAAAAGGTGGCGTGTACATCATAAGTCATGAAGGAGAACTGCTCCAGCATATCTCTGAGCAAACTACCGCTGTCAGGGAGGCTTCGGTTACAGCCATGTACTGTGATCACCCATCCAACGCACAGCTGTGGTTCTGCACCACAGGATTCATAAACAGGGCCTGTGTCTCCCTTCCTGCCGGAGAGTTCGGGGATGCCGCAGGGATTGCTTCGATACCCCTGACTCTTGCAGGGTTTGCTGATTCTGTCTTCGTTGCTGCTGAAAATGGCCTCTACAAGAGCTTCACAGACAGGACAGGAGTGATGCGGTTCAGAAGAATCAGAAGCCAGGGAGCAGAGATAAGGGACCTCCTTACCGCAGATCCGGGCGACGGAACAGTCCTGCTCTGTGCAACCCACAGCGGCCTGCTGCAGATTGACGAAGAGGGCGATGCCACGCGCTTTCTCAACCGGCTGCCGTTATCAAAACTCAGAAGTGACAGGGATGATCCAACACTTCTGGTTGCCGGCTCTGATGACGGAACGATCAGAATCCTCCGCTATGACGACAAAGAATGGACCGTTGAACACCTCCATCTCGGCACTGTGGGAGGTAGAATCATCGGGATTGAACAATCATTACCAGGGGAGTGGTGGTTCCTTACGGCTGCTCCTGCCTCACTCGTACGCATGCACTGCGAACAAAACGACACAACCTTAATCTCTTACGGACGGGATAACGGTATTGTCAGTGACACAATAAACAGCATGACTCTTATTGACGACAGGCTATACCTTTGCACGGGTCAGGGAATATTCATATATAACAGGCAGGAAGACACCTTTGAGAAAGACCGGGATCTTGCCGGTGAATCCTTTGACAATGCAAACATAACGATGCTGTTCCGGACACCTGAAGGTGAGACTGTTGTGTCTGGCTTTGATACCCGTTACTTTGACGCCATTGTAACAACCACCAGGCAGGGTCATGTTGTCTTCAGGCGCCAGTTTGACTTTCTGCCGGATATTGCAACCACGGGCATTGCATGGATTGACGGATCAGTGTGGCTTGCCAAGGGGCGAAGCCTGTTCGTCACGGACAAGTCCAAAATTGCTTTCAGATACGGGGATTTTAAAACGATTTTTACCAGGATCACCTCCGGGAGGAACATCCTTATGGACGGCACCTTTTATACAGAGACGCCGGCAGGGATGAGGATCCCTTCTGCCATGCAGCCGGTCAAGCCAGCGGTTAGGCTCAGGCACGCAGATAACAGCATCTCTTTCGTATGGTCTGCAACATACTATGTCAATGAGTGGCAGACAGAGTACAGGTCGAAACTGGAGGGTTTTGACGATGAGTGGTCCGGCTGGGAGTACAGGCGTGGCAGGGACTATACGAATCTGCCTGCAGGCGATTACGTTTTCATGTTAAAGACCAGGACAATCTCCGGACCGGAAGGAGAGGACCAGAGATACGCCTTCACTGTCTGGAAACCATGGTATGCTTCACTCGTGGCAAAGCTGTTCTACCTTGTTGGCTTTGCCTGGCTCTTATTCATCCTGATCAGGTATTTCGCCCGGCGTCTGAGGCTTAAGAATCAGCGGCTTGAGAGTCTTCTAAGCCAGAGGAATGCAGCTACTGCACGGGGCAGAAATGAGATCGCAGGATTGGAAAAGTATGCCGGCCTGATTCAGCATTCGATGCAGCCTTCAGCCACCAGACTGGCCCGGGCTTTCCCGAACAGCTTCGTGATGAACCGCCCGATGAGTACTGTCAGCGGGGATTTCTTCTGGGTGATGACCAGGGGAGAACGGACGCTGATAGCAGTGGGCGACTGCACCGGACACGGAGTCCCCTCGTCACTCAGGACAGCAATGGCACTCTCTTTCCTTGATGAAATAGGCCTTAGGAGCGATGGAATGAATTCTTCAGCCATTCTCAGGGAGTTCCGCAAGAAACTGGATGACACATTCCGCGCACTGCCGGAGTCCGAGGTTCTTCAGGAGGGGATTGACATATCTGTGCTGACAATTGACCGCGCGGTCAGAACGGTGCAGTACTCAGGAGCTGCCTCCCAGTGCTTCAGGGTAAGGGAGATGAGTGACCAGGAGCTGAACAGGTGGGAAAACGGGGAGTTCAAGCCAAATGAAGGCACCATGGTAAGCGGCAAACACCTGCTGGAGACTGTCTATGGCGACAGGATACCCCTCGGCATGCATCCCGGAGCTGACCATGAATTCACACAACATACATGGAAACTTGAACGGGAATCATCATATTATCTCTTCACAGACGGATATGCTGACCAGTTCAACGGTGTCACCGGGAGGAAATTCCTGAAAAAGAACATGCGCAGGCTGATACTTGATATCCGCAATTACCCGATGTCCAGACAGAAGGAGATTCTCGCCGAACGACTTGAAAGCTGGATGGGCAATGCTCCCCAGACGGATGATATCATAGTTGCCGGCTTAAGGATTGAGTGAGGCCCCGGATCCGAATTCGTCACTTAAACGGTAGAAGATTCCATGTTCATTGCCCTCGTAGACAATCAGTCCGCACAGGATGAAGTCACTTAAAATCTTCTCAGCCTTTTTTGAATTTATAGATGCAAGTTCGCGGAACTCCGCCACTGTGATGCGGCCACCCCGTCGCAGGTGATCAAGCAGCATGTTCTCCGTCTCATCGAATCGCAACAGCAGTCCGCGTGACTTCTCCGTGCGTCTCCAAACCTGAAGTATCACCCTGTCAGCCATGCAGTTCTGGTCGTGCTGCCGGAAGTAGGCCCTCCATCTTCCGTGTTCATCCTTCGCCTTTACAGGTATCTCCGTGCTCTTCGGAACATCTGTCTCAAGAATGGTTTTACCGTTGATAGTGTGATTCCTGGTTCTGACGGTTACCTCGGGGATGCAATGGAGTCTTGCAGCTGCATCAATCATATAATACTCCTCATCTGTTCTGACACCGGCCACAGAGCCGTTATCCCTAACTCCGATAAGCAGTTTTCCTCCGGCGGTGTTTGAGAAGGCGGATAGGGTACGGGCGATCTTCTGAGGATCAGAGATGCAGTATTTGAAGTCAAGCTTCAATCCTTCGCCACCGGAGATCAGGTTGTGGATATATCGCCCCATAATTGCCTGAATAATTGCTGTGTGACAGCTCCACTAAAATAAGATAAAATATTTGTATATTGGCTCAGTGAGACCCGGCAGGCAGGCATGGCAAACATGTTTTTATCAACAGGTCCCCGGGGCAAAAAGCAGCAATCAGAAACCGAATACAAATACTTATTTATGAAGCGCAGAACATTTTTCAGGTCAGGCATTGCAGGTGCCGCAGGGATAACGATGCTTGGCACTCCGGTTCTTGCCGGGAGCGGCCGACTTTCTGAAGGTGAGATAGTCTACAGGACACTTGGCAGGACTGGTTTGAAACTGCCGGTTGTCAGCTTCGGTGTGATGAGGTCTGACAACAACGCTCTTGTCAAGGCCGCCTATGAATCAGGGATGAAGATGTTTGACACCGCCCACGGTTACATGAACGGCAGGAACGAGGAGATGCTCGGAGGATTTTTCAGCCAGGTGCCGCGTGATTCATTTGTGATTGCCACCAAGGTCAAGCCTGCCGGAGTAGACCGTGCAGGACTGCCTACCAAAGAGACAACCGCTGCCGACTTCCTTGAAAAGTTTGATCTCAGCCTCTCCAGGCTGAAGATGGATTATGTTGACATACTCTACATGCATGCGGCTGACTCTGTCGAGCTTGTAAGGCATAAGGAGATCGTCAATGTCATGCTCGATCTGAAGAAGAAGGGCAGGGTAAGGTTTATCGGCATCTCCACTCACAAGAATGAGCCGCTTGTGATAAACACGATGGCGGAGGACGGGATATGGGATGTGGTGCTCACCTCATATAACTATCGCCAGACCTACCTGCAGGAGCTGAACAGCGCCATTGACAGGGCAGCAGCTGCCGGAATGGGCATTGTTGCGATGAAGACGATGGCAGGAGGATGGCTTGACAGGGAGAGGACAAAACCCGTGAATGTACAGGCAGCGCTCAGATGGGTTATCTCGAACCCCAGTGTGCATACAACCATTCCGGGGATCACGGCGTTTGACCAACTGGAGACTGACCTGAGAATCATGAAGGATGTTGCACTGACGGAGGAGGACAAGGCAGGGCTCATCGCCGAGGCAGGGATGCCCGGGCTTTACTGCAATGCCTGCAGTCAATGTGTGCCGGGCTGTCCGAACAACCTGCCGATACCGGAAATGATGAGAGCATATATGTACTCCTACGGTTACCGCAGTGCGGCAATGGCTTCGGAACTGCTTACCGAGGCCCGGGTTCCTTCCGATCCCTGTGCCGGATGCACTGAATGCACAGCCACCTGCGTAAAGGGGTTTGACATAAGGGAGAAGATCACGGATATCTCCAGGCTGGTGAATGTACCGTATGACCTGCTTGCATAAAATGACCGGAAAGATGATGAGAAGATACCTGCTTACAGCAATACTGCTTACAGCCACTGTCAGCTTACTTGAGGGCCAGCAACTCTTTCCCGAACTTAAAAAGTACAGGATGAGCAGTGAATATCCTGTGTACACACCCGATGATCTCTGGGATTATATAAACGGCGCTGCAGACGGTTACCTGGCTCTGGGATTCATTGATCTGAACATCAGGGAGTACACCAGGGGCAAAAACATGATCAAGGCCGAGATATACAGGTTCGGTAATGATGCCATGGCATTCGGGATCTATTCAATGGAACGTTCTCCGGGTTACAACTTCATTCCGGCGGGGGTACAGGGTTACAACGAGGACGGTGCGCTCAACTTTTACAAGGACCGGTATTATGTTAAGATCATGAGCCACTCAGGATCCGCCAAAGTAAATGATGCCATGGTTGAACTTGCAGGACTCATTTCATCCAAAATTGAAGGCAAAGGTGAATTCCCTTCGATGCTTGGGCTTTTCCCCTCGGAGGGGAGGCTTATGAACGAGGAGACCTACCTGCTGGAGAGTGTTCTTGGCCATGATTATCTCAGGGGCGCTTTCAGGGTTGCCTATGAGGTTGATGGAGACAGGTTTGACATTTATCTGTTCAGCAGGGATGATATGTCTGAGGTTGCTGCAATGGCTTCAAGGCTTGCAGGCGAGGCATTCTCACCTGAAGAATCAGTTTTCAAGTATGCCTTTGAGGATGGATTCAACGGTGTTATCCATCTGGCCAGGAAGGGAGGCATGCTCTTGGTCATCAGCGGGCTTGGCCTTGACAAGACCGCACTGGCAGAGAGTTACATCACGCGCATGCTGGAGCGCTGAAGGCTACGGCAATAAGGAATAAAAAAAGGTGTCCCGTGAGAGACACCTTTTTTATTTCGGTATGAT
>JAEYZD010000087.1 GCA_023430725.1 Bacteroidota bacterium
TGGCTGCCTCAATACTGCTGATTGCATTCGTGGTGATGTTCTTCCGCGCGCCGGCCCGACCCCTCGAGCCCGATCCGCTTATGATATACGCTCCTGCTGACGGCAAAATCGTAGTGATAGAGGAGACTTTCGAGAAGGAATACTTCAGGGATAACCGCCTGCAGATATCAATCTTCATGTCACCATTCAACATGCACAGCAACAGGTACCCTATCTCCGGAACCGTGACCTGGACAAACTATCAGCCGGGAAAGAAATTCCACGCCCGCAGCCCCAAGTCGTCAGAACTGAACGAAAGAAGCAGCGTTGTTGTTAAAAGTGAAAGCGGTACCGAAATACTTGTAAGACAGGTGGCAGGGGCTGTTGCACGCCGGATTGTGACCTATTCCATGAAAGGTGCCCAGGTAAAGCAGGGCGAAGAGCTCGGATTCATCAAGTTCGGCTCGCGGGTTGACATCTTCCTTCCCACAGATACGGTTGTTGACGTACAGATGTTTGAACAGGTAAGAGCCAGCAGGACCATACTTGCAAGAGTTATTTAAAAGAGATACAGAATGAGAGAAGATAAAAGTATAATTGATCTGACCCCTGACGTGAAATGGATCGGGGTGCTGGATTATGATATCAGGACATTTGACATCGTGATGCATACAGAGCATGGCACGACTTACAACTCCTATTTCATAAACGCGGAAAAGAAGACTGTCATCGAGACCGCGAAGGAGAAGTTCAGCGATGTTTATCTGAACAAGCTTCGCAGTGTGACTGATCCTTCTGAACTTGCATATATAGTTCTTGACCATACCGAACCTGACCATTCAGGAGCGATGCGTCAGCTTCTGGATCTGGCTCCGTCAGCAACGGTTGTAGGCAGCGGCAACGCAATCCGCTACCTTGCCGACATAGTAAACCGTCCCTTCAAGTCGCTCGTTGTCAAGGACGGTGACACCCTTGACCTGGGAAACAAGACACTGAAATTCATCTCTGCACCAAATCTTCACTGGCCTGACAGCATCTTCACCTACCTGGTGGAGGACAGGATACTCTTTACCTGTGACTCCTTCGGGGCGCACTTCTGTCATGATGAATTGTTTGATGACCTGGCAGGAGATTACCATACCGACTTCAGGTATTACTTCGATGTGATCCTCAAGCCCTACAGCAAGTTCATGGTAAAGGCAATTGAGAAGATCAGGCCGCTGGATATTTCGATGATTGCCACTGGTCACGGCCCGGTACTGAGAAGCACCTGGAAGAAGATAGTTGATGAGACCCACCGGCTCGCATCGGATTATGTCCGGCTTACGGAAAGCAATGGCACCAGGAAGCTCCTGATAACCTACGTATCGGCATACGGATATACTGCAGAGATGGCAAGGCTTATTGCCGCCGGAGCCTCAAAGATTGATAATGTGGAGGTTGAGGTGATGGATATTGAGTCTGCTGATCTCGGGGAGATCGACTCGAAGCTTACGATAGCGGACGGCCTCATCGTTGGCTCACCGACGATAAACCAGAACACGCTGCTTCCGGTATACAGGCTTATGGCCTTGGTCAGCCCGCTCCGCGACAGGGGCAAGCTTGCCGGTTCATTCGGCTCGTACGGATGGAGTGGAGAGGCGCCGGGGCTGATAGCGGAGATGCTCAAAAATCTTAAGCTCAGGTTTTTCGAGGAGCCCGCTGCCTATAAGTTCATCGCAGAAAAAAGCAAGGAGACGCCCCTGATTGAATACGGTGAGCGTTTCGCACGGGAGCTGTTTGTCAAGGCATAGAAAAGACGCCGGGTCTGAGACCCGGCGATTCGTGGTATAATGCAGATTATCAGGTCATAATGAAAACGCCGGGTCTGAGACCCGGCGCAACCAGCATGTCAGCATACTACTGCATTTACGAGATCGAAATAGAACGGATCTTCTCCTTCTTCTTCTCTTCCTCCAGCTTCGGAATCTCAACGTTAAGTACACCGTCCCTGTAGGTGGCACCTATCTTTTCACCGTTGACATCCTCCGGCAGGTAAAAGCTGCGGCAGAATGAGCTGTAACTGAACTCCCTGCGCCTGTAGCCATCAAGATCCTCCTGCTGCTCCTCCTTCTGCTCGGCTGAGATTGTGAGAACATCATCCTTCACTTCAATCTTCAGGTTCTTCTTGTCCATGCCCGGTACGGCAAGCTCAAGATAGAACGCCTTCTCATCTTCCCTGATGTTCACAGCAGGCAGACTGCTGGATGACCTGTTGAATGTCGGGAAAAAGTCTTCGTTCAGAAAATCCGACAACGTAAGCGGTTTGTAATTCCTTCTGGTGATCATTGGTAACATAGCGACCTCCTTTTTTATATTGTTAAACATTCTTTTGCATTTACACCCATCATATTTCAATTCATGTGCCGTACTGAATATTAATGACAAAATGACAATTTACGCAAATATAGCATGACATTATGGCATTTTAGGTTTGACCGTTGTTATACCGGGAATTATTTCTAATTTTGAAATTGATGTGGGTAAGAGCCCGTCAAAACCTTTCTTGAATGTAACCTGACCATGAGGACCGGATGAATACAACCCTTCGTAACATACTGATACTGATAGGACTGGCGTTAGTGGCATATCTCTTCTGGTATTTCCGGAACATCATAGCCTACATCCTGGCTGCGGGTGTGATCTCACTGATAGGCAGGCCGGTTGTTGATCTTCTGAACGGAATCCGCATCTGGAAGTTCAGGTTTCCCAGGGCTCTCAGTTCACTACTGACCCTGTTGCTTCTATACGGACTGCTGGCTCTCTTCTTCGTGATATTCATACCTCTTGTGACAAGACAGATTGATGCCCTCTCCGGTTTTGATGCCGGCTCCATTGTGCAGGGGTTGCGTGATCAGCTTGACAAGATTGATCTTGCAATAAGGAAGGTATATAAGGGAATGCCGGCTGACAAAACGCTCTATGACATTGCCGTAACCACAATCACAAACATCCTCAATCCGGCATCAATTACCGATTTTGCAGGCAACATAGTGACAGTCCTTCGGAAGATGATTGTTGCATTCGTTGCAATCACCTTCCTGGCATTCTTC
>JAEYZD010000180.1 GCA_023430725.1 Bacteroidota bacterium
TGACATATCTCCTGCTACAGGATTCGGACAGTTTCTGGCAAGCATTGTCATGATCATGGGATATGCGATCATCGCAGTACCAACCGGGATCGTCACCTCGGAGATGATGAGGATGCCGGCTGAAAACAATACCCAGGTCTGCTCCAACTGCATGTGCGACAAGCATGATGATGATGCTGTTTACTGCAAAAAATGCGGATTGAAGCTCGACAAACCGGAAGGTATGACTAACTTGTAAAAAAAAGTCATGAAGAAGTACCTGTTCATTGTCATGGCATTACTGCAGGCATGGCCTGTGATTTCGCAGAAGTCCGTTGCTTATCAGACCGCCGCCGTCAATGAGACCAACCTCAAGGCGGTAATGTCAATCTCCCCCTATTCTTCTGCCCTTGGGTTCGATAACAGATACCAGGGTGTGAAGGGATCTCCCCGTCTGCTTGACACCCTTGCTCCCTCCCTGGTGCTTCTGAAAGGTCAGAGCATCTACTATGAGATGGAGGCGGATATCGATGTCGTGAGAAATTCAGTCTTGTTTATGGGATTTTCAGGCGGAGGATTGATGGAGATTCCTGCTGAGAATGTCCTTGAGGTGATTATACGCCGTCATGGAAGTGATATTGTCTTCCGTCCCTCAGCCATGCTCACTTTTGACAGGAAGCCTGACGGGAACAAGTTTTATACTGTACTGAAGCCGGGTAAGTATGAATTCATAAAAATACCCGACAGGGAATTTGATGCTGCTGATTACCAGCGACTGTACAGTCCAGATATACGTTATGATGAATTCAAAAAGACTGACAAGTATTATATTTTCGGGACAGATTCCGTTTATCACCGTGTACAGCTCACGCGCAAGTCGCTTGGCAAGCTTTTCCCTGACAGTAAGCAGATTATCAGTGAGCTCTACGATGAGAAGGTATCGGCTGATCCGGAGGCTGATGTTGCAGCGTTGCTGGAGAAGCTATAGCCTATTGCGCCTGCCGGCGCAAGATCTCTGACAGGGGATGCTGTCAGACAAAAAGGGCCACTTTCGTGGCCTCCTTTTGTTATCTGTCCTTTCCTCCCACTGATAAATCAGGGTCGGAAAGTCCATATAACAAAAGACCCCGGCGATGCCGGGGCCTTTTTGTCTGAGCGGGAAACGAGATTCGAACTCGCGGCCCTCAGCTTGGGAAGCTGATGCTCTACCAACTGAGCTATTCCCGCCTGTTATTAAAAGTTTCTCTCAGCTTGGGATCCGCCAGTTGGCGGACTACCAACTGAGCTATTCCCGCCTGTTTCTTTATCCCTAAATGCAGGGGTAGCATTGATACCTTCTGTCCCACAATTCCTGATGCCCTACAGGCATCTGTTGTCAACACTACTGCCTATTGCCTACTGCCTCTTGCCTATTGCCTATTGCCTTCGGCTGCCCCTCCGAGCCTCCCATGGGAGTTGAACCCACGACCTGCTCATTACGAGTGAGCTGCTCTACCACTGAGCTAAGGAGGCATATATACAATAAAAAAAGCAGGGCGCGTAAGAAATAAGTGTGGAATAATTATGTCTCGCTGCATTTCCTCGTGCTTGAGGGAATAGCGCCCTGCCGGTGCAAATATAATAAATTAATTAATTCCCAAATTTTTTTACATCGCCATACCGCCACAGACACTGATGGTCTGACCGGTGACATATGAAGAGAGATCGGAAGCCAGGAAAAGAGCCACATTTGCCACATCCTCAGGCAGTCCGCCTCGCCTCAGGGGAATCTTTGCAATCCAGTCACTCTTCACATCCTCCGGAAGCCTGCTTGTCATCTCAGTCAGGATAAAACCCGGAGCAATTGCATTGCACCTTACATTGCGGGATCCGAGCTCCTTGGCAACACTTTTTGTAAAGCCGATGATCCCGGCCTTGGAGGCGGAGTAGTTTGCCTGCCCTGCATTGCCGCTGACACCGACAACTGAACTCATGTTTATGATCGATCCGTTCTTCTGCTTCATCATAGGCCTGATTGCAGCCTTGGTGAGATTGAAGACCGACTTGAGGTTCACTGTCAGCACCTGGTCCCACTGTTCCTCAGTCATTCGCATCAAAAGAGTGTCACGTGTTATCCCGGCATTGTTTACAAGGATGTCGACACTGCCAAAATCCTTCACTATCTCATCAATCACATTCTCAGCATCAACGTAAACTGAAGCATCAGATACATAACCCTTTGCCTTCACTCCGAGAGCGGATATTTCACTGACTGTGGCGGCAAATTCTTCATTGTCAGATATATTGGTTATGGCAATATTGGCGCCCTCGGCTGCGAATCGCAATGCTATTCCCTTGCCGATGCCTCGTGATCCGCCGGTGATCACTGCTGTCTTTCCTTCGAGTAATCTCATTTCTTTAAAATTTTGGGGACAAATATAGGAATTTATTTGTGCAGCACCCGTGCAACCGTCGACCCGATATCGGCAGGCGATTTCACCACATGTATGCCACACTCGGCCATGATTTTCATCTTTGCTTCGGCAGTGTCATTGGCACCGCCAATTATTGCCCCTGCATGACCCATACGCCTCCCTTTCGGTGCAGTCTGACCTGCAATGAACCCTATCACCGGCTTGGTGCCGTTATCCCTGACCCAGTGGGCAACATCAGCCTCCATCACTCCGCCTATCTCACCTATCAGTACAATTGCATCAGTGTCAGGATCCTTCATCATGAGACTCAGAATGTCCAGCGAGGTGGATCCGATTACCGGGTCGCCACCAATTCCTACACAGGTCGACTGTCCAAGTCCCAGCTTGGTTAGCTGGTCTACTGCTTCATAGGTGAGGGTTCCTGACCGGGATATAACCCCTATCCTCCCCTTCATGTGTATGAAGCCTGGCATAATGCCGACCTTGGCTTCACCGGGTGTTATGACACCGGGACAGTTCGGACCGATGAGAGTTGCATGATAGTCGCGCATCAACTTCTTCACCCTCACCATATCTGCAACAGGAATACCTTCGGTTATTGCAACAATAAGACTGATGCCGGCCTCGGCAGCCTCAATTATCGAATCGGATGCAAATGCCGGAGGTACGAATATCACCGAGGTGTCAGCTCCTGTGGCTCTTACAGCCTCCCTTACAGTATTGAACACCGGCAGCCCGAGGTGCATCTGGCCACCCTTTCCGGGCGTGACTCCGCCGACAACCTTTGTGCCGTATTCGATCATCTGACCGGCATGAAATGTTCCCTCACTCCCGGTGAAACCCTGAACGATCACCTTCGACTCCGAGTTAAGCAAAATACTCATATTACGATCTTCTTTATGTGCCTGATATCTCAAATGTAAGGTATTTTTTAATCCTTTTGTTAATTTAGCTGAATATTCCGACAGGCATGGATTTCATTGAACCAGTATTATATATAGGAATAACGCAATCGTTTTTCGCAGGCCTTCTCATTGCGACGAGAAGACCATTTACAACAGCAAGCAGGATAATGACCGCATGGGTGTTCCTCTTTTGCATAGAAATGATCTTTGCCCTGATTAACCGCACGGTCCTGGATATGTATTCATTCCCCTTCCTCGCTTTCACTTACGGACCTCTGCTATGGCTGTACATACGGCACATGACAAGACCCGGACTGAGATTCTCTCCCCTGAATGCCCTGCACTTCATCCCCTTCCTTGTCTTCTTCGCCGTGTCGGTCATATTTCGCGAAGAACCCATCCTGGATGACCTCAGCGGATTCCTCGTAAGAGACAGATTCATCCCGCTGAGAATCGTATATGGCATCTGCTTCTTCCTGTCAGTGACGGTCTACAGCGTGCTCTCGTTCCTTGAGATACGACGTCATCAGATAAGACTCAGGGATATGATCTCCTATACCTCAGCCAAGCTGTCACTCAACTGGATGAAAATCCTGTCTATTACATTCTACGCAGGCTATGTTCTTGTTTTTATACTGGGAGGAATTAAGATTTTCTCCGGAATGCTTCCATTTGATCCTTATGTGCTTACATTCTTTCTTATCGCCTTTTTCTCCTTTGCATTCAGCTTTTATGCAATCCGGCAACCTGAAATTCTCGATTATCCTTCAACGGGTACTGAAGAAGAAAGCATCAACCAGGTCAATGGCACAGCCAGGTATGCCCGAAGCGGACTGCGCGACGAACAGGCTGAAGAGTACCTGACCACCCTGCTCAAATATATGGATGATGAGAAGCCTTATATCAACGGTGACCTTACAATCACAGACCTTTCCAGAAGAACAGGGATCCCGAGACATTACATAACCGAAGTCCTCAATGAGAAGCACGGACGGAATTTCTTCTCATTTGTTAATGAGTACAGGGTAAGGGAAGTTATCAGCCGGCTCGGGGACCCCAGGTACCAGCACTATACAATTCTCGCAATAGCATTCGATTCCGGGTTCAACTCGAAGTCAACCTTCAACACGTTTTTCAAGGCCTATACAGGTAAGACACCCAGCGATTTCCGGCAGGATCCTGGAAGCGTATAAGGCGGTTCAGTCCGAGCGGTTCGCACCTGCATCACCGCAATAACAGGTCCGTCCCGCACGGTAAGGACGACCGGCATTGTCATGCAGTCCATCTTTGTCATAAAAAACCATGACAAGGATATTTCTGTCTGCATTCTTAATGATTCTGACCTGTTTCTCACTCCCGGCACAGGAGAAGAATTTCACTGCCGGGGGATTTGTCAGGGGTGGTGTATATTTCAGCACCGGCGATTATCAGCATGACATCAATGCCGCCTTCGGCGATGCTGCCCTTAACCTTACCGCAACAGACAACCTGAGCTTCAAGGGCTTCGGTGATCTTCGCGTACGGATGGGACAGCAATTCGGCGAGAACATCAGTACCTTTTCTGTTAGGGAAGCATGGGGCATGTACTACAACAGCTTCATGAGCATCTCTCTCGGGAAGAAGATTGTCAAGTGGGGAAAAACTGACTTCCATACCCCGCTGTCCAGATTCAACCCGGTTGATTACACTTTCCGTTCACCTGATTCTGAGGACTCAGAAATTGGGAATCTTCTTGCAGAACTGACTTTCACCCCGGCTCCTTTCTTCAGGCTGTCAGTCGTGGCAACCCCCTTCTGGAACCCGTCAGTACTTCTGATCAAACCCATACAGTTGCCTCAGGATATGCAGGTGATACTTCCCGAGGGACTTTTACCCGGCAACGGATACTACTCCTGGGGTGCAAGGGGCGACTTCACATTCAGCAGATTTGATGCCGGTTTGCAGTATTATCACGGTCCTGATCTGATGCCTGGCCTGACACTTGTCAATGCTGATTACTCAAATCCTTCACAGCCTGCGGTAACAGTAAAGGGTGTGCCATATATTGTAAGCAATGCCGGCTTTGACTTCGAGACAGCAGTATCTCCCTTTGTGCTGCGGGGAGCTGCAGCAATCACCTTACCTGCAGAAAAGAAAGCAGGCAGTGAGGAGGTTCCCTTCAGGCAGGTGGAGTGGGTCGCTGGCATCGACTGGGCCCCTGGTGCCTTAAGGATGACGGCCGAGTATTCAGGCAAAAAGGTGCTGGATTTCTACGAGGCACCGTATTCCCCGATACTTGCCACTGAACCTGATATGCAGCAGCTGATGGAACTCTTCAGCACACCCGGGTTCGACC
>JAEYZD010000191.1 GCA_023430725.1 Bacteroidota bacterium
CAACATTGCTCGACACCCCTGAAATAACCGATGAGAGCCGGAGGCAGTACATTGACATAATCTACCAGTCGAGCAACCAGCTCCTCTCAATCATAACAGACATCGTTGACATCTCCAACATCGAGACGGGGCTTGTCAAGATCAGCCGGTCAAACGTCAGCCTCAACACCCTTATCAGAAGCCTCTTCGATCAATACCGCGTGCGGGCCCAGGAGCAGAACCTGGTGCTGAACTTCTCAACACATCTCGATGACAGTGAGGCACATGTGATGACCGATGAGACGAAGGTGATACAGATATTCTCCAACCTGCTCAACAACGCCCTTCGGTTCACTAAAAAAGGCAGGATAGAGCTTGGATATGTTGTCAGGGGAGAGATGATCGAGTTCTTCGTGTCTGACACCGGAATCGGGATCGCCCCGGAGCACCAGGAGAAAGTGTTTGAAAGGTTTTACCAGGTGGAGGGACCCAGCTCCAAGAAGTACAGCGGCACTGGCCTGGGGCTCTCCATATCAAAAGCTTATGCAGAGCTGCTGGGTGGTTCAATGTGGCTTATATCTGCGCAGGGCGAAGGATCACTGTTCTGCTTCTCGATACCGTTCACAAGGCCGCCTGATGCACCTGCCGGTCCGAAGAGACCGCCGTCGCGCACCGACAGAAGACTAATCTGACAGGGCCGCCCTAGCCTTTTTTCTCCTCCTTTTTGATCTCAATCCCCAGCTCGTCAAGCTGCTCCTGCCTGATAGTTGACGGGGTGTCAATCATCACATCACGGGCCTGGTTGTTCTTCGGGAAGGCAATATAGTCGCGGATAGTATCAGAACCGCCCATGATTGCCGTCCACCTGTCAAACCCGAAGGCAATGCCACCGTGAGGAGGAGCGCCGAAGCGGAATGCATTGAGCAGGAAGCCGAACTGCTTCTGCGCCTCTTCTGCCGTGAAGCCGAGAGTGCGGAACATCAGCGACTGCGTCTCCGGATCGTGGATTCGTATCGAGCCCCCTCCTATCTCCGTGCCGTTAATTACTAGGTCATAGGCGTTGGCGCGAACACGCCACGGGTCGCTCTCCATATACTGTAAATCCTCGGTCTTCGGCGAGGTGAACGGATGATGCTTGGCGTAAAATCTCTGTGTCTCCTCATCCCACTCAAGCAGCGGAAAATCGACCACCCACAGAGGGGCATAGACCGCGTTGTCGCGAAGGCCGAGGCGTCTGCCCATCTCAAGGCGGAGCTCGCCGAGGGCTGTGAGGGTCTTCTCCCGCGGGCCTCCCATCATGAGTATTAGATCACCTGGTTCGGAACCGGTTATAAGTGCCAGGTTCGCCAGGTCGTCAGGACTGTAGAACTTATCAGCGGATGATTTGACTGATCCGTCTGCCTCCACCCTGGCCCACACGAGTCCCTTAGCTCCTATCTGCGGGCGTTTGACGAACTCGGTAATTTCATCAATCTGCTTTCGCGACCAGCCACCGCATCCGGTAGCGGAAATAGCCCCTACATACGGCACCAGCTCGAACGGCGGGAAGTTCCGTCCCTTCATCAATTCGGTCACATCCTCGATGCACATCCCGAACCTGATGTCAGGTTTGTCCGAGCCATAGCGGCTCATGGCCTCATCATACGGCATGCGCGGAAAGCGGGTCTCAAACTCCAGCCCCTTTATCTCGCGGAAGAGATGGCGTGCAAGCCCCTCGAACATGTTCAGAATGTCATCCTGGTGTATGAAAGACATCTCGCAGTCTATCTGGGTGAACTCAGGCTGGCGGTCGGCGCGGAGATCCTCATCGCGGAAGCATTTCACAATCTGAAAATACTTGTCAAATCCTGCCACCATCAGCAACTGCTTGAATGTCTGCGGACTCTGGGGCAACGCATAGAACTCCCCGTTATGGATCCTTGACGGCACCACAAAATCGCGTGCACCCTCAGGGGTTGACTTGATGAGCACGGGTGTCTCAACCTCGATGAAACCCTGTCCGTCGAGGTAACGGCGCGTCTCCTGTGCCATCTTATGTCTCAGGATGATATTTGAACGGACGTTCTGTCTTCGCAGATCAAGGTAGCGGTATTTCATCCGCAGCTCGTCTCCGCCGTCGGTGTTCTCCTCGATGGTGAATGGCGGGGTGTCCGATGTATTGAGTGTTTCTACGTTTTCAGCAATGATTTCGATGTCGCCCGTGGCGAGCTTCGGGTTCTTGTTGCTTCGCTCTGCGACAGTGCCCGTGACCCGGATAACAAACTCGCGGCCCAGCTTGCGGGCCTTCATGCAGAGATCGGCATCAGTCTCCATGTTGAAGACTACCTGGGTAAGGCCGTACCTGTCGCGCAGGTCGATGAATGTCATCCCGCCGAGGTCTCTTGAGCGCTGAACCCAGCCGGCCAGGGTTACTTTTTCTCCCGCCGCGGCAAGCGACAGCTCTCCGCATGTGTGTGTCCTGTACATTTTCGTTTTTTTGAGGTAACAAAAATACTCTATTCCGGTAATAAACGGTAAAAACTTTTAACAGACTTCTCGCAGGATTTTCCTAAAATTGCAGTGATTTCCAAGCGGTTTTCGTACCATGACAAATTCTCTAAAGACAAGGACAGCAAGACTTTCGGTTCTCTCGAACACGATGCTGATAATTTTAAAAGTAGCGGTGGGCATCATCAGCGGATCTGTCAGTATCCTTTCTGAAGCCATTCACTCATCCATCGACCTGGTTGCAGCCGTCATTGCATTTTTTGCCGTAAAGGTCTCCGGCAATCCGGCTGACGACCGGCACCCGTTTGGCCACGGCAAGGTGGAGAACGTCTCGGGGGTCATCGAGGCGTTGCTGATCCTCATAGCCTCGGCATGGATCATCTATGAGGCCATTGGCAGATTCCTCCATCCGGGCGAAACAGAAGCACTGGGCCTGGGTGTACTTGTGATGGCCATCTCCGCTGTTGTCAACATATTTGTCTCCAGGCGTTTGTATAAGGTCGCAAAGATGACCGACTCGGTGGCACTGGAGGCTGATGCCCTTCACCTCAAGACTGATGTGATCACATCGGCGGGTGTGGCCGTTGGGCTCGGGCTCATATGGCTCACCGGCTGGCATGTGCTTGACCCCGTCATTGCCCTTCTTGTGGCAGTCATAATAATATATGAGTCATGGATGCTGCTCCGCAAGGCCTTTTCCCCCCTGCTGGATACGGCTCTCTCGCAGGGCGAAATGACCAAGCTGACGAGCATTCTTGAAGAGATGGAGGTTCAGTATCACGATCTCCGGACAAGGGCTGCAGGGCATCAGCGGTTCGTGGAGTTTCATCTCGATGTGCCTGCCCATGAGACCATTGAGACCATTCACCGGCAGTGCGATCTGATCGAAGCCAGGCTTGAGCATGAATTCAGGGACATAAGTGTGATAATTCACCCTGAACCCAACAGGTGATTAGTTGGTTAAAGGATCATGGAACCGGGAAGCGACGAATATTACATGCGCATGGCGCTGGCCGAGGCAGAAAAGGCTGCGGCGAGGGATGAGGTGCCCGTCGGGGCCGTGGTAGTTGCCGGTGCTCCTGGCGGAGCAGGCCCGGTCATCGGTTCCGGAAGTGCCGTAAGTAATGCCGGTGTTTTGGGTGCTGCGGGTGTCGGCACCTCGGTAATTGCGGGAGGAATCGTTATCGCCCGCGCCCACAACCTGACGGAGACCCTTAACGACCCGACAGCCCATGCCGAGATGCAGGCCATCACTGCAGCCACCTCCTACCTTGGGGGCAAGTATCTCACTGACTGCACCATCTATGTGACGGTGGAGCCGTGTGTTATGTGCGCCGGCGCTCTGGCCTGGAGCCAGGTATCAGCTGTGGTGTGGGGCACCGATGACCCGAAAAAGGGCTATACAACCACAGGAGCCTCCATCCTCCATCCGAAAACGCAGGTGCGCAGAGGTGTCCTCGCAGAGGAGTGCTCCGCCATAATGAAGAAGTTCTTCAGGAAAAAGAGAGAGTGACTTCCGGCTTCGCCACTGGCAGTAAAGCCAGCAACATCGCGCCGCTGATTCGGGCTTCGCCCCGCAGGCGCATAAATCGGGCTTCGCCCCGCAGGGGCAATTGAAAAAAAATTCTTAGGTTTGTTCAAAACAAAGCGATTATGACACTTGACAACGGTAAGAGGATTGTGCTGCTGAGGCTGACAGCCTTTATCACGACTGTGGTGTATGTCCTGTACATTTTCCTGGCGTACTTCCCGAAGGTGTTCCGGAAGGTGATGACCGAGGAGAGTCTGACCATGCTTACCGTCGCCGTCACTGTTGCCTATCTGCTTCTCCTCTTCTGGCCGGCGATAAGGCAGTACAGGTATATTTTTTTCTCGGCTGATGAGAAGACGGTCACGCTCAGGTGGTATAAGACAGGCCTGATGCCAGGCGAGAGCAAGAGCATTGAGATCCCTGCCGGCAGGTTCGCCGGATATGAAATAACCTCCAAAGCAAGGGGCCTGTACCCTTACATCATCCTGTTTCAGCAGGTGCAGGGGAAGAGGGCTGCTTACCCGCCTGTCTGCATTACAGCTCTTTCCAGGGGACAGCGGGCATTGATGGAAGAGACTCTTAAAAACTATAGGTCAGCCGTTTAGCTGTGGCGGCATAAAACATGAGCAAAGTCATTTTTCATGACTTGCGGTTCAATGACCTTTGGGGTGTAATAGATCATTTACAAAAATCACAAATCACAAACATACATTGAAATGAAAGTAAAAGAGATTCTGGCTGAGCTTGAGAAGAAGCATCCTGGTGAATCAGAATATCATCAGGCAGTCAAGGAGGTCCTTGAGTCCATCGAGGAAGTTTACAATGAGAACCCAAGGTTTGCAAAGGCAGGTGTTCTTCAGAGGCTTATTGAGCCTGACCGTATCTTCACCTTTAAGATACCCTGGATGGATGACAAGGGCAATGTGCAGGTCAACCTCGGGTACAGGGTACAGTACAACAACGCCATCGGTCCCTACAAGGGCGGGCTCCGTTTCCACCCGACTGTGAACCTCTCAATCCTTAAGTTCCTGGGCTTCGAGCAGATCTTCAAGAACTCACTTACCACCCTTCCTATGGGCGGTGGCAAGGGCGGATCGGACTTCGATCCCAAAGGCAAGACAGACAACGAAGTAATGCGCTTCTGCCAGTCGTTCATGCTTGAACTGTGGAAGCACATCGGTCCCGAGACCGACGTTCCTGCAGGTGATATCGGTGTTGGCGGCCGTGAGATCGGTTTCCTGTATGGCATGTACAAGAAACTTGCAGCAGAGCATACAGGTGTTCTGACAGGCAAGGGACTGAACTGGGGCGGCTCACTTGTACGTCCAGAGGCTACAGGCTTCGGATGCGTCTATTTTGCAAATGAGATGCTCAAGACCCGCAAGGAAACATTCGAAGGCAAGAAGGTGGCAGTATCCGGCTTCGGCAACGTGGCCTGGGGTGCAGTGACAAAGGCTACCCAGCTGGGTGCAACAGTTGTTACAATCTCCGGTCCTGACGGTTATATATATGACCCGGCAGGTATCAGCGGCGAGAAGATCAATTTCATGCTTGAACTGAGGGCAAGCAACCAGGATATAGTTGAGCCTTACGCGAAGAAGTTTGCAGGCTCGAAGTTCGTGAAGGGCAAGAGGCCATGGGAAGTGAAGGTAGATATAGCTCTGCCGTGCGCAACACAGAACGAGCTGCACAAGGAAGATGCCGAACATCTCGTTGCCAGCGGTGCGATGTGTGTGTGCGAAGGAGCAAACATGCCCTGTACGCCTGAGGCAATTGAGATCATCCAGAAGGGCAAACTGCTCTTCGCTCCCGGCAAGGCTGCAAACGCAGGAGGTGTTGCTACCTCGGGCCTCGAGATGACACAGAACTCCATGAAGCTCAACTGGAGCCGTGAAGAGGTTGACCAGAAGCTGCATTCGATCATGGTTAACATCCATGATGCATGTGTCAAGCACGGGACACGCAAAGACGGTTATGTTGATTATGTCAAGGGTGCAAACATTGCGGGCTTCCTGAAGGTTGCCAATGCAATGGTTGACCAGGGAGTGGTATAATCATCCGTATCAAATATTGATGCAGATATCTGCATCATTACCACGATGCGCCAGGTCTCAGACCTGGCGTTTCGTGCATATATGGCAGGTATCTGCATCAATGAGCCCGTAAACGGTAGACGTTCCCCGGGCACGGTGTGACCATGCCCGCCAGCTCCATCTGAAGGAGGGTGGTAGACAGCTTGTAAACAGGGATTTCAAGCATCCGCGACAGGATGTCGATTGTCAGGCCCCCATCAGTCTTAAGAGCCTCACAGATCTTTTTCTCGTTGTCGGTGATTCCCGTGAAGAGCGATGGCTGCACCGGTGCCGTCAGCGCTGCCGGTTTCCAGCCGAGCATGTATTCAATGTCTCCGGGTTTCTCAACCAGGGCGGCCTTGTTGCATCTTATCAGTGCATTGCAGCCGGCGGACCATTCGTCGCCGGGGCGGCCGGGTACTGCCATGACATCACGATTATAGGAGGCGGCGATGTCTGCTGTGATGAGTGCCCCTCCTTTAATTCCCGATTCCACGATCAGCGTGGCATCGGAGATTCCGGCAATAATGCGGTTGCGCCTGATGAAGTTGTTTCGTTCCGGCAGGGTGGCCGATGAGAAGTCGGTTATCAGGCCCCCCTTTTCAAGCATCGCCTTTGCGGTGCCGGCGTGCACAGACGGATAGACTGTTTTCAGGCCGTGGCCAAGGATGGCAGCGGTCGGGAGGCCGGATGCCAGGGCAGCGCGGTGGGCCGTTATATCCACGCCGTAAGCCAGTCCGCTGATAATTACAAGTTTCGGAAAGTGTTCCGCCAGCCCGGCCACAAACTTCTCACAGAGCTCGCGGCCGCGCGGTGTGGCATGGCGCGTTCCTACGATGCTGAGAATCATCGGAGCATCGAGGTCGACAGTGCCGCGCAGGTAGAATGTTACGGGAGAGTCCTCGCACTGGCGAAGGCGCAGAGGGTAGTCGTCATCGAGGTAAAAGAAAACCCTGATTTTGTTTCTCTCCACGAACTCCGCCTCCCGTTCTGCTGCATTAAGGTATTCATGTCCGGCGACGGCGGCAGCAAGGGACTCCCCGATGCCCGGGATGCGTGTCAGGTTGCGGAATGATTCGGTGAAGACTGCCTCCACGCTGCCTGTATATGATACCAGCTTCCGGGCGGTAATATCGCCTACCCCCGGTATCATGCCAAGCGCAATCTTGTAAACAAGTGGCATAGATGACATTGTGCAATATGTTAGCGAGACATGTTAAAGTTAGGCAAAATTCAGTTCGGACGCTCGTAGAGCGTCAAGAATTGTAGAATACAGGTCCCCGCTATTGCCTATTGCCTAAGCCTGGATGTTATTGCCTGAAAATATCTACTTTTGCCCCATGCAGCTGATTGACACCCATAACCATATATACCTTCCCGAATTTGACGGTGACCGTGACGAGGTGATACTGAGATCACTGGCAGCCGGGGTGCACAGGATCATGATGCCGAACATTGATTCAACCTCGGTGTCACCAATGCTGGCAGCCGAAGCACACTACCCGGAGATCTGCCGGCCGATGATGGGACTACACCCGACTTCTGTGAAGGAGAATTACAGGGACGAGCTCGATTTTGTGGAAGCAGCACTCCGGGAACATAAATATTACGGTATCGGGGAAACCGGGATCGATCTTTACTGGGACAAGACTTTCATTAATGAACAGGTCATCGCCTTCAGGCGCCATCTGGAACTGGCGGAGGAATACGGGCTGCCCGTTATAATTCATGCACGGGAATCTCTGGAACTAATCATGGATGTGATCAGCTCCTTCGGCCCCGGCAGGGTGACCGGCATCTTTCATGCCTTTCCGGGCACAGGTGAGGAGGCACTTAGTGTTGTGAAGATGGGATTCATGATCGGCATCGGCGGTGTGGTGACCTTCAAAAACGGAAGGCAGGCGGAGGCAGCCATAGCGGCCGGGATAAACAACATCGTTCTCGAGACTGATGCTCCGTACCTTGCTCCTGTGCCATTCCGCGGCAAGAGGAATGAATCTGCCTACCTTCTTCATGTGACTGATAAACTGTCGGAGCTGCTTGCAATAGCGCCGGTTGAGGTGGCAGACAGAACAACGGACAATGCAATGAGGCTGTTCAGGCTTTAGATTTATGGAAACAAACAGGTCTATACTCATCATTTACACCGGAGGCACAATCGGGATGGTCAACGATCCGGTGACAGGTTCTCTGGTGCCTATCGATTTCCGGCATATTTCCGGCCAGGTTCCGGAATTGCGCAGATTCGGTTTCACCCTTGAGACGGTGACATTTGATCCGGTTATTGACTCGTCCGAGGTCAACCCGGAGACATGGCACCTGATTGCCTCAGCCATTGAGGAGAACTACGACCGGTTTGACGGTTTCGTTGTGTTGCACGGCACCGACACGATGGCGTACTCCGCATCGGCGCTCAGTTTCATGCTGCAGGGGCTTGAGAAGCCCGTCATCTTCACCGGGGCGCAACTGCCGATAGGAGTTCTTCGCACTGACGGCAAGGAGAATCTGATCACTGCGATTGAGATTGCAGCGGCCCGCGAGAACGGGTTGCCGGTTGTGCCTGAAGTGTGTATATACTTTGAGAACAAGCTGTTGCGCGGGAACAGAACAATTAAATACAGTGCCGAGCATTTCAAGGCTTTCGTTTCGCCCAATCTTCCGCCGCTGGCGGAGGCCGGGCTTCAGATACGTTACAACAGGAATATAATAAGGTACCCTACTGTGCGCCGGCACCTGACTGTCTCCGGCAATTTTGAGACCTCCGTGGCTGTCTTGCAGCTTTTCCCCGGCATCAGGCAGGAGACGGTTCATGCCATACTGGCCACAGCCGGGATCAGGGGTCTCATCCTGGAGACCTACGGCACAGGTAATGCGCCCACGGCTGTATGGTTCCTTGACGAGCTGAAGTCGTTCATCAACCAGGGAGGCATGGTACTGAACGTCACCCAGTGTCAGGCCGGCAGTGTGGAGATGGGTTTGTATGAGACCTCGGCAGGGTTGATCAGTGCGGGGGTCATCAGCGGCAGGGATATCACCACTGAGGCAGCCGTGACGAAGATGATGATTCTGCTTGGAAGCGGGCTTCCGCGGGACAGGGTGGCATCCATGCTCTCCAGGCCGCTCTGCGGTGAAATGAGCTGAACCGGCTGAAGTAAGAAAAATTTGTGTAAATTGCGCCGTTTTTGGAGAGATGCAGGAGTGGTTGAACTGGCTCGCCTGGAAAGCTAGTATACCTCTAAAGGGTATCGGGGGTTCGAATCCCCCTCTCTCCGCAAAGATTAAATGAATCCCGCCCCCGGCGGGATCATTTGTTTTACCGAAGACCCGAAGGGAGCTTGCTCTCTGAAGGGTCTGAGGGAAAAGAAATGAAGACCCGTAGGGTTCATTTAATCTTTGCAGGTGTCCATAACAGGGATCACCGCAGGTAATCCCCACCACCCACCATCCATCGCCCATCACCCCTCATCCTTAAATTTTTTTAAAATCCCGCCTCCGTTGCACACTTACCTTTTTTTTATATTTTTGTCATAATATTCCGATAAATAATCTAACATGATGAAAAGAGTTCTTGTATTTATGGCATTTGCAGCCCTGCTCCTTATCGGCACGGCACAGACATCACAGGCACAGACCGATCAGGCTGCAACAACACAGCAACTTACCGAGCAGACACAGTCAACAGCACCTGCACAGGGTGAAGCAGTCCTCCATAAGGAGATCAAAAGGCTCTTCATCGAGGGTGGCGCCGGCTTTATGGGAGTAATCCTCCTCTGTCTCATTCTCGGTCTGGCAATAGCAATTGAAAGAATCATCTACCTCAACCTGGCAACAACCAATACCGAGAAGCTGCTCGCAAAGGTTGACAAGGCCCTCAAGGATGACGGTATTGATGCTGCCAAGGAAATCTGTCGCAATACCAGCGGACCGGTGGCCAGCATTTTCTACCAGGGCCTCGACAGGGCACATGAAGGCGTTGAGATGGCTGAGAAATCAGTGGTTGCATACGGCGGTGTCCAGATGGGTCTCCTGGAGAAGAACCTTTCATGGATTTCTCTCTTCATCGCATTGGCTCCCATGCTCGGGTTCCTCGGAACGGTTATCGGTATGATCGCTGCATTTGACGCCATTGAACAGGCAGGTACAGTATCAGCAACCATCGTTGCCGGAGGTATCAAGGTAGCTCTTATAACCACAGTATTCGGCCTTGTTGTGGCTATCATCCTGCAGGTGTTCTACAACTACCTGCTGTCAAAGATTGATGGCATATCAAACCAGATGGAAGATTCATCGATTTCACTCATTGATATGCTGGCCAAACACAATCAAAAATAACCAGCCATGTCAGAAAGAATCACAAAGCTATCATCGATCCTTCTGTGGGTCCTGATGGGCCTGACAGTGCTCTTCGCCATAATCTTTTATGTCGGAGGAGTAGTGCCAGGTACTGAAGGTACACGGTACGAAGAACCCAAGGTGACCAACTCTTTCATCGTATTTGCATATATCCTGCTCGCGGTCACGGTTCTTACCCTTATCTTCTTCGCACTGCGAAACTACGTTATGAATCCCAAAGGTCTCAAGGGCGTGCTTATAGCACTGGGAGTAGTTGCAGTACTGGTCGGCCTTGCAGCCCTGCTGGCAGACAATACGGTGCTGAACCTGCCTCACTACAAAGGATCGGATAACGTGCCAACAACCCTGTTCTGGACTGATATAGGCCTTTATGTGGCATATTTCCTCCTTGCCGGTGCGTTCCTGACGATTATCTACTCAGTTGTATCAAAGTATTTTAAGAAATAATTGAACGTCCGCCCTGCGGCGGAGTAAATTTTTACCAAATGGCAAGAAGGTCAACACCGGAAATAAATGCAGGCTCAATGGCTGACATTGCATTCCTCCTTCTTATTTTCTTCCTGGCCGCCACCACGATGGACTCTGACACGGGACTGATGCGTCAGCTGCCCGCTATCCCCGATCCAAACGTCCCGCAGGATGTCAATAAGATCAATGACAGAAACATCCTCGAAGTGAAGGTAAACAAGGATAACCTGTTGCTCGTTGAGGGACAGCTTACCGAGTTCAGTCAGCTCAGGGAGATTGCACACGACTTCATCCTCAATGCCAATGACGAGCCAAATAAACCTGAGAAAGAGGTTGCAAATATCCCCTTCATAGGCAACGTGGCAGTCACAAAAGCGGTAATCTCTCTGCAAAACGACATCGGGACAAAATACGGTGTCTATATTGCAGTGCAGAACGAGCTGATAGCAGCGAGGGCGCAACTGCGTGACAATCTTGCAAGACAGGAATTCGGCATGCCCTATGAGAAGCTGGACGAGGACCGCAAGGGAGCCGTTGATGACTTCTTCAAGGTACCCATCTCGGAAGCCGAACCCAAAAGAATAGGAGGAGAAAATTAATGGCAAGGTTTGTAAAGACAGGAAAGAAGTCCGTTAAGGCAATCAGCACCTCATCGCTGCCTGACATCGTCTTCATGATACTCTTCTTTTTCATGGCTGTTACCACGATGCGTGAGACAGACGTAATGGTCACAGTCCGCATCCCGGAAGCCACTGAAGGAAAAGTACTAGAGAAAAAATCTCTCGCCAGCTTCATCTATATAGGTGAGCCACTCGAGGCTCTGCAGTCGCTCTACGGCGAAGAACCAAAGATCCAGCTCAATGACACATTCAAGGAGCTTGATGACATACAGGACTTCATCGCTCAGGAGCGTGAACAGCTCAACGAGGCAGACAAGACCAAGATGCTGGTGGTGCTCAAGATCGACCGTGACACAAGGATGGGTGTTGTGACAGACGTGAAGCAGGCGCTGCGACGCGCCAGCGCACTGAAGATCATGTACGCCAATACCAACGTGGATAAAATCACACAGGTATACTAGGTATCCTGATATCTGGTCAAATATGCAGTAGCAGCAGGTCTGAGACCTGCTGCTACTATTTTACAGGATGAAGCCTGCACCCGTAAAAGATAACGGCGCCCGAATAAGGGGCGCCGCTGCCATGTGATCCCGGGGCGACTCGAACGCCCAACCAACAGAACCGGAATCTGTCATTCTATCCATTGAACTACGGGACCGGTCAGGGTGCAAAAGTACACCGCCAAAGCCGATTTTCAAAACTTCTGCCATATTTCTCAGACACCGGAGAGACATAAATCAGAACTTAATCCTCCAATTCGGCCCTGCCACCCGCTCTGCAAGGGGATTTTTACCAAAGTTTTCCTAATTTCGCAACCCATAAGCGCAAACCAATCAGGTATTATGAAGGAGTACAATTTTTCGGAGATAGAAAAGAGATGGCAGGAGTACTGGGAGAAGCACAAAACCTTCAAAACCCCGGATGATCTATCCAACCCAAACAAATGCTATATCCTTGACATGTACCCCTATCCATCCGGCGCCGGTCTGCACGTAGGCCATCCCGAGGGTTACACCGCCACTGACATAGTTGCCCGCTACAAGCGGATGAAGGGCTTCAATGTTCTTCACCCCATGGGATGGGATGCCTTCGGCCTTCCGGCAGAACAGTACGCCATCCAGACCGGAACACACCCTGCTATCACCACAAATAAAAACTGCGACACCTTCCGCCGCCAGATAAAGGAACTTGGACTGAGCTACGACTGGGACCGCGAGATAAACACGACCGACCCCTCCTACTACAAATGGACCCAGTGGATCTTCATCAGGCTCTATAACACCTGGTATGACCCCCAGACGGACCGCGGGCGCAGCATTGACGAACTCCCCATTCCCCTTGACGTGCTCAAGGCCGGCGATGAGGCAAGGAAGAAATATATTGACTCGAAGAGGCTGGCCTATTATGATGACGCACAGATATGGTATTGTCCCTCATGCCGCATCGTCTGCGCCAACGAGGAGGTGCTGACCGACGGTTCACACGAGAAGTGCGGACAGAAGGTGGTACGCAGGAACCTGAAACAGTGGATGCTCCGTATTCCCTACTACGCAGAAAGGCTTCTCAGCGGCCTCGAAAACCTCGACTGGCCCGAAGGGATCAAGGAGATGCAACGCAACTGGATCGGTCGCTCCACCGGTGCCGAAGTCGATTTCAATGTCGATGGCAGTCAGCAGAAGATTACAGTCTACACCACACGTCCCGATACGCTTTTCGGGGCGACATACATGGTTCTCTCCCCGGAAAACCCGCTGGTGCCAGGACTGACCACCACCGAACAGAAAAATAAGGTTGAGGAGTATCTCAGGGCCGCATCGCTCAAGTCGGACCTTGACCGCACTGACCTCGCCAAGGATAAGACCGGAGTCTTCACAGGCACATACGCCATCAACCCGGTCAACAATAAAAAGATACCAGTCTGGGTGGCCGATTACGTGCTGATGGGATACGGCACCGGGGCCATCATGGCCGTACCGGCACATGATGAGCGCGACTTTGAGTTTGCAAAGAAGTTCGGCATCGAAATAAAGTGCATCCTGTCTCCTGAAACCGAAGATGCAGAGCAGAAGAAACGGATCATCGCCGGCGACGAGTGCTGGAGCGGCGACGGCCGTTACATGAACTCCTCAAACCCTGAACTGAACATCGACCTTGACGGCCTTAATGTTGATGAGGGCATAGCTACAATTACAAAGTGGATTGAGGACAGAAACATCGGGATGCACCGTGTCAATTACAAACTGCGTGACTGGCTCTTTAGCCGTCAGCGTTACTGGGGCGAGCCATTCCCGGTTATCCACTGGGAGGACGGCACAATCAGCCTGCTTGACGAAAAAGAATTGCCTCTTACCCTCCCGGAGCTCGAGGTCTATGAGCCGGGAGTCAGCGGCGAATCGCCCTTATCCAACGCCACCGACTGGCTGTATGTGACGGATGAAAACGGCCGTCGCGGCAAGCGCGAGACCAATACAATGCCACAGTGGGCAGGATCATGCTGGTATTACCTGAGATTCATTGACCCGAAAAATGACAGCGTAATATTTGACCCTGAGAAGGAGCGCTACTGGATGCCGGTTGACCTCTACATCGGCGGAGCAGAACATGCCGTGCTGCACCTGCTCTATGCCCGATTCTGGCACAAGGTGCTTTTTGACCTCGGCGTTGTCTCAACAGACGAGCCATTCAAAAAACTCTTCAACCAGGGGATGATACTTGCCTTTGCCTACGAGACGGCCACAGGCGCCAAAGTGGCCTCGGACCAGGTGACTGAAAAGGAGGGCAGGTTCTTCATTGCCGATACCGGCGAAGAGGTCCGCCAGATAGTTGCCAAGATGTCAAAGAGCCTCAAGAATGTCATTAATCCTGACGATGTTGTGAAGAGCTACGGCGCCGACACCCTCAGGCTCTTCGAGATGTTCCTCGGACCCCTTGAGGCAACCAAGCCATGGGACGAGAAGGGAATCAAGGGCCCGCATAACTTCCTGGGAAGAGCATACCGGCTGGTTGCCAATAGTGAGAATATCACTGCCGGCGAGGAAGATACCGAAGTGCTCAGGACCCTTCACAAGACGATTAGGAAAGTTACGGAGGATATCGAAGGACTTCATTTCAATACAGCCATCTCGGCGATGATGATCTTCCTTAACGTTGCCACAAAAAAGGAAAAGATCACCCGTGACACCGCTTCGACATTCATTAAGCTGCTCTCGCCGTTTGCACCTCACCTGGGTGAGGAACTGTGGCAGCTGACAGGTCATGCCGGTACCCTGGCATATGAGCCGTGGCCCGTTGCTGATGAGAAGTATCTGAAGGAGGATACATTTGAATGCCCCGTTTCCGTTAACGGTAAGATGAGGTTTAAAATTGAGCTCCCGGTTGATCTGTCGCGTGAAGAGGTTACCCGTATAATCATGGCGGACGAGAGAGCGCAGAAATGGATAGGCGACGCAACGCCCAAGGTGATAGTTGTTCCAAACCGGATTGTCAATATAGTCTTATGAGGTTAATACATGTACTGACGGCACTTGCTGCCGGGCTCATGCTGATTGCCGCATCCTGCGGCCGTAGCGGTGCTGCCGGAAACAAAGGACTGAAACCGATTGAGAACACGGTTGATTCTGCAAACATTGCCCTGGCAGCTCCGGCTGATACGGCTGCAGGCCCTGAGGCAATTAAGGCAGATTCAGCTTCCGGCAGTCATGCAACCCGGGCAGACTCTGCCTCAGGCACTGAAGCAACTCCACCTGATTCTGCATCTGAAACCCCTTCAAAGGCTGAAAGAAATACTCTGTTCGGCATACATCTTGATTCCTATAATATTATAACAGGGAAAGTAAAGAGGAATCAGTTCATCTCATCGATCCTGGCAGCCCACGGTGTTGCCTGGAATGATATAGAGAAGCTACTCTCTGACAACAGGGAAACTTTTGACCCGCGCAAGATCCGGACAGGCAGCTCATACTCGGTCCTCACAACGACTGACACACTTAACCGGCCCGATTATCTGATTTACCAGCATGATCCGCGGGTTTCGTACGTATTCTCACTGAAGGACACGCTTGCCATCTACAGACATGATGCCGAGATCATCCGTACTCTCCGTTTCTCTTCAGGAACCATATCGTCGTCACTCTGGGAGGCAGCGCAGGATAACAATCTCAACCCCAATCTCTCAGCTGAGCTGTCGGAGATTTATGCCTGGACCATTGACTTCTTCGGCTTGCAGAAGGGAGACCGGTTCAAGGTAATCTATGAAGAGGAGTTCATCGGTGAGGAGTCGGTGGGAATCCGCAGGGTTCACGCTGCGCAGTTCGAACATGCGGGAAGCACAATCTTTGCAATACCGTACATCCAGGACAGCACCATGTCGTTTTTTGACACCACGGGTGCCAGCCTGCGAAAGGCTTTCCTGAAGGCGCCGCTCCGCTATTCGCGCATCAGCTCGCGTTTCTCCGGCGGACGCATGCATCCGGTCCTCAAGATTGTGAGGCCGCATCACGGTGTGGACTATGCTGCTCCCATAGGTACTCCTGTGCTTGCAATAGGCGACGGAAGGGTCACAAGCACCGGCTATGAAGGCGGAGCAGGCAGAATTGTCAGGATAAGGCATAACAGCGTCTATTCGACAGCCTACATGCATCTCTCGCGATTCGGGCCGGGGATATCTTCAGGAGTGTATGTAAAACAGGGGCAGGTAATTGGTTATGTCGGGAGCTCCGGTCTCTCAACCGGTCCTCACCTTGATTTCAGGTTCTACCGCAACGGTTCGGCCATTGATCCCCTGCGGGTGGAGGCACCGCCTGTCAATCCCGTGGCCCCTGAAGCCATGGAGGAGTTCAGCCAGGTGGCAGAGGGGTATATCAATCTGCTGGAAACAATCAATTATTGAAGGCAGCAGGCAATAGACATTAGGCAGTAGTAGTGAGACATACTGCTAATCATGCAGTTACTGTATTCATTGTCAACACTCTTGCCTGTTGCCTATTGCCTATTGCCTGATCATCTCCCCTATGACCCTGGGATAGTGTTCATACTCTAGAGCGTGTACTCGCTGAGCGAGGGAGTCCACATCATCACCCGGTAAAACCGGGCACCGGGCCTGGAAAATAATGTCACCGGAATCATATAGCTCATTAACATAATGAATGGTTATGCCGCTCTCAGAACAGCCGGCATCGAGTACCGCACGGTGAACCCTGTCTCCGTACATCCCCCGGCCGCCAAAACCGGGCAACAGGGCAGGATGAATATTGACTATCCGACCCCTGAACGCATCAATCACATCCTCCGGAACCAGCCACAGAAACCCGGCCAGAACCACAAGGTCAGTCTCCCTGCGACGAAGCATCATAAGCACCTCTCCGGTTTCATAAAATTGAGCCCGGTCGAAAAAAAATGCATCCACCCCGAGTGCCGCAGCCCTTTCCAAAACCTTAGCCTGAGGCTTGTTTGACAAAACAAGGGTCACTTGCGCATTTTTATCGTTCGAAAAGTACCTGATGATGTTTTCAGCATTGGTACCGTTTCCGGAGGCAAGTAGGGATATATGCTTCATTTCCTGCTGTTTAGGGTACAATTCTTCATCGGAGGACGGCAGTCAAAAAATGATATTAAAATGCTGAATTTCTTAACTTTATGCACGCAGCTATGTAAATTTCCGGTAAATTGCTTGAAAAATATAGTACAAATATATTTCTTTGCAGAGTTTTAAAAACGAGTATTAACGTAAAACTGATTAGTATGTCTGACATTTCTACAAGAGTAAAGAAGATCATCGTTGAGAAGCTTGGCGTTGATGAGGCAGAGGTTACTCCCGAAGCACATTTCACTAATGACCTTGGCGCAGACTCTCTTGACACTGTCGAGCTGATCATGGAATTCGAAAAGGAATTCAACATCGGAATTCCTGATGACCAGGCAGAAAGCATTAGCACAGTAGGCGAAGCCATTAAGTATATCGAAGAGAACGCCAAGTAGATATCATCTGATAACCCCGAGATGAGGCGTGTAGTAGTTACCGGGATGGGGGCTCTGACCCCCATCGGCAACAATCTGCAGGAATACTGGAACGGTCTTGTTGACGGTGTCAGTGGTGCCGGTTTGATAACCCACTTTGATACCACCAAGTTCAAGACGAAGTTTGCCTGTGAGCTCAAGAACTATGATCCTGCTCAGTATTTTGACAGGAAGGAGTCGCGCAAGATGGACCGCTACGCGCAGTATGCCCACATTGCAGCTGACGAAGCAGTCAAAGATGCAGGTCTTGATCCCGAGGCAACTGACAAGGATCGTTGCGGTGTCATCTGGGGTTCAGGAATTGGCGGTATAGAAACTTTTCTTGAAGAGGTAAAAGGGTTCGTAACGGGTGACGGCACACCCCGTTTCAGCCCTTTTTTCATTCCCAAGATGATAAGCGACATCGCCGCCGGAATGCTCTCAATCAAGTATGGCTTCCGGGGACCCAACTTTGCAACCGTATCAGCATGTGCTTCTTCCACGAATGCACTCATTGATGCCTACTTTTACATCAAGCTGGGCAAGGCTGACCTGTTCATAGCTGGAGGATCGGAGGCATCAATCAGCCCGGCAGGCATTGGCGGCTTCAACGCCATGCAGGCCATGTCAACAAACAATGATGAGTTTGCCACTGCGTCCCGCCCATTTGACGTCACCCGTGACGGGTTCGTTATCGGCGAAGGCGCCGGCGCCCTCATCCTTGAGGATCTCGGTCATGCCAGGGCCAGGGGTGCAAAAATCTATGCAGAGGTGATTGGTTCAGGCCTCACGGCAGACGCCTATCACATCACCGCTCCTCACCCTGACGGCATGGGAGCTGTCAACGTCATGAAGCAGGCCATCCTTGAAGCCGGCCTGCAACCATCGGACCTTGACTACATAAATGTCCACGGTACAGCCACCCCTCTGGGTGACATCGCCGAGATAAAGGCCATTCTAAACCTCTTCGGTGAGCATGCATACAAGCTCAACATAAGCGCTACCAAATCGATGACCGGCCATCTCCTCGGCGCCGCCGGTGCCGTGGAAGCCATCGCAACAATTATGGCAGTGGTTCATGACACGGTGCCACCGACAATTAACTTCAGGAATCCTGATCCGGCAATAGACCAGAACCTGAACCTGACACTGAACAAGGCACAGAAGAGACCTGTGAAGGTGGCCCTCAGCAACAACTTCGGCTTCGGCGGACACAACGCATCAATTCTGGTCAGGAAATTCGAAGAATAGTGTTCCTGCTTCACAGGAAGAAACACAACACGCTCATTCACAACAGGAGCGAATTCCGGCAAGGACTGAAAAAGCTCCTCGGTTTTCGTCCTGTTAACCTGCGGTTGTATGAAATGGCCTTCATACACCGCTCCGCCACATACACACTTCCCGACGGCGTAAGAATAAACAACGAGCGGCTCGAATACCTCGGAGACGCAATCATTGACAGCATCCTGTCGGATTATCTTTTCAGGCTCTACCCGGAAGCAACAGAAGGGTTCCTTACAAAAACCAGGGCACGGATCGTCAAACGTGAAACACTCAACCAGCTTGGCCTCTCTATGGGCCTTGACAGCCTGATTGTCTCCAACCTGGCGCCCTCCGACTCTCCGCGAAATCTGTACGGAAATGCTGTTGAAGCGCTCGCGGGTGCCCTTTTCATCGATAACGGCTATAACCGCACACGCAAATTCATGATCGAACGGGTGCTTAAGAAACACCTTAACCTCAGCGAGGTGCTCGCAGCCGAGACAGACTACAAAAGCCTGATCCTTGAGTATTGCCAGAAAAACAAACAAAAGCTTAACTTCACATCCCGGGAGAAGCCATCCGGCATCAGCGGCCACCAGATATTCACCGTCAACCTGGAGATAAACAATGAGGTCATATCGCAGGGCGAAGGTGCTACGAAGAAGGAGGCAGAGCAGGAAGCATCGATGGCGGCCCTTCACAAGCTCGGGATAAGGAAGAAATGAGCAGGGAGAGGAAAATCACCAGGCACACAATCGAAAGCGCGGTACCACAACCCTTCTTTTTCCTCGGTGTGGTCTCAGCCGAGCCTGACTACAGGCTCTCAGTCATGATTAACAGGCACCTGGGGACCGACCTTCGTAAATGCCCCGGGGACATAATCATTGATACATCAACCGGTACCCGGAGTTTTTCACGCTTCTCACCGGAAAACCGGGCTTTTACCCTGGTCTCAAACCGGAGCGGAGGAACTGTATTGCTGCAAAAACTTAAAAACATTGATTATCTCCTGGTGCCGGCACAACAGGATGATGCTAAAACAACAGAACAGCTCGCGGCCTCTTTGAGACTCATCCCGGAAATAACCGCAGTCTTCATGCTTGACAGCAGGTCAACAGCCGACAGGAACATCGCTCTGCTCGCCCTGTAAAAAAGAAAGAGGAGACAATTTCTCGCCTCCTCTTCAGTGTTAACCCTAAAACTAACCTAACCTATGAAAAAAACTCCATTTACGTTATAACAATTATCGTGCCATAACTGATGCAAATATCAGAAATATTTTCGGGCCTGTATCTTAAGGATATGTTAATATGTTGATTTTTAACATTTATTTAATATTTTGCATTCATTACATTGCTGTGCACCTGTTAAAATACGTTAAGTCTGGTTACTAAGGCTTTAACAGATTATTTTTGTTAAAATATGAAGCGCTCCTATATAGTCCTCCTGGCTGTTTTTTTCTTTCTGGCCATCTCGGCACTGGTAATCATTCAGTTCCGGTGGATCAGCAATGTTGTGGGCGCTGAGGACCAGCAGTTCAGGTTCGGAGTGAACGAGGCTCTCAAGGAGGTGGTGTCAGAACTTGAAAAGGCTGAGACTTATAAGCGGATTATCGGGGAGATTGATCCCATGTCACGGCCCTCCGGGGATGAAGAGCCTTCTGACCTGAACGGGCAGCAGAGTGCAGAGTCCAAATTGCTTGAAAAATACGGGTTCGATCCGGACGTCAGGTCCGTCATTATTAGCAGGTCAGGGTATACTTATCTGCTCGACTCAATCACAACCGGGCCGGAATCATTTCCGGGCGACACCGAGCCGGAGGAACAGATCCTCTCGGCAGGAGCAACCACAAGGATGACCAGCAAGATCGTCTCCATCGAGAACATTGTGAGCCGGATACTCCATGAGACCCCGCCTCTGCGTGACCGCTTCACGACAGAGGAGATAAACACGTATATCAGGAACTCACTCGATGCCGTGGGTATCCATCTCGATTATGAATGTGCCGTACGGGGGGCCTACGGTGAAATTATCTACCGTACATCCGAATTCAGTGAGAGCTTTGATGCAAACAAGTACCTGAGGCAGCTCTTCCCAAACGATCCGGTACCGGGTAACAATATCCTCACAATCTACTTCCCGAAGGAAGAAGAATACAAGTTCAGCCAGATAGCCTTCATGGCAATCTCATCTATGCTTATAGTACTTCTGCTCATAATCCTGGCTACCGGAACCTTTATAGTCATCTTCAGGCAGAAGAGGCTGTCTGAGATCCGGAATGACTTCATCAACAACATGACCCATGAGCTGAAGACTCCAATAGCCACAATCTCACTTGCTTCACAGATGCTGGCTGACAAGGGCATTCCGGAGGCATCTCGAAATACTGAAGGGCTGGCCACTGTGATCAGCGAGGAGAGCAACAGGCTGAAGGTGCTGGTTGAAAGGGTGCTGCAGACAGCCATTTTTGAACAGTCCAGAATGGAACTTGACAAACGCCAGGCTGACCTGCACGCGGTCATACTCAGGGCGGTGGATGCCTTCAAGCTCCAGGTAAACGGTCGTGGTGGTACAATCTCCACATTCCTTGACGCCTCTGACCCTGTAGCAACAATTGATGAGGCCAACTTTTTCAACGTCCTCCTTAACCTGATTGACAATGCCCTTAAATATACAGTCGCCACGCCGGAAATTACAGTTACAACTGCATCCTGGCACAGGGGTATTGTCATCACTGTATCAGACAACGGCATTGGCATCCCGCGCGAGCATCTGAAACGGATCTTTGAAAAATTCTATCGTGTTCCCGCCGGTAACACACACAATATAAAGGGATTCGGTCTCGGGCTCAGCTATGTCAAAAAGATAGTGGATGAGCATTACGGCACCATCAAGGTTGAGAGCCAGGCCGGTAAAGGAACAAGAATTATTATTCATCTTCCAAAAGAACAACCAAAATGAAGAAGGTAAACATCCTGCTTGCAGAAGACGATCCCAATCTCGGGCAACTGCTGAAGAACTACCTCAACGCCAGGGAGTATGAGACCACCCTGATCACTGACGGCGCACAGGCGATGAAGGCATTCAGGAAGGAGAGATTTCACATCTGCCTGCTTGATGTGATGATGCCGGAACTTGACGGTTTCGCCCTTGCGAAGGGAATCAGGGAGATCGACTCCAATATTCCCATAATTTTCCTTACTGCGAAGAACCTGAAACAGGATGTGATAGAAGGGTTCAAATCAGGAGCCGATGATTACCTGACCAAGCCCTTCTCTATGGAGGAGCTGATCTACCGAATGGAGGCCATCCTGAGACGCACCTCCGGCCGGCCGCATGACGCCACTGCAGATGTTTACACAATCGGGAAGTTCACATTTGACGTGACCAAACAGTTGCTTGTTTATCAGGACCAGACACGTAAGCTGACCACCAAGGAATCCGAGCTGCTTGAGTTGCTCTGCCGCCACCGGAACGAGGTGCTGGAGCGCAATTTCGCGCTGAAATCGATCTGGATTGACGACAACTACTTCAATGCCCGTAGTATGGACGTCTATATAACCAAACTCCGCAAATACCTGAGCAAGGATGAAAGTGTGGAGATCCTGAATATCCACGGGAAGGGCTATAAGCTGCTCTGCTGAAAATAAATACCCCGCTCAGATTTCTCTGCGCGGGGTATGAGTCTAGGTTAGTTTCAGGGTCTTTCGAACAGTGTGTTATTCTTCCCGTCAAAGCCCAACGAAGCGCTAAGTTAGTATAAATTCCTTATTCGCAATACCCGCTGTTATTTTTTTA
>JAEYZD010000016.1 GCA_023430725.1 Bacteroidota bacterium
GGTTGGCATTCATCAGAGAAGCCAGCTCATTCCTGCCGCCCCTGGCACCGTAGCCTTCTGTCTCAACGATAACAGGCCTGTCTGCTCCCGCAAAATACAGAAACACCTGCTGGCTGAACCTGGGACCGTCAGGATTATTGTGGTCAACAGGCTGCCAGAGCCTGATTTCCCATGCTTCGCTGAACATTGTGTCAGCTTCGATCCGGAACAGTGTGTCTGCCTGAAGGGTTGCAAGCCGCTCCTCAAGTGTCATGCTATTGTTCGCACAAGCCGTTGCCAGCAGAGCCGCAACTGACGCTATTAAAAGTCTGATTCTCATTGTCTTTACAAAAAAAGATTCTTATGATTTTATATTGCGCTCCAGTAGCCTTGTCTTCCCGGCCAGCCAGCTCCGGAGATCCGGTTCCAGCCTTTTCTGAAGCATTTTGTATACAAATGCGTGGTAATCATTCAGCCATTTCAGTTCCCTGTCATCCATGAGTGTGACATCAATAAGGGTGCTGTCAATGTAGCAGAGTGTCACAGTCTCAAATCCCAGGAAGCTGCCGTATTCGGTCTCCGCCTCTTCGCGGCATACAAGCAGGTTCTCAGTTCTGAAACCGTATTTGCCAGGCCTGTAGAAGGCAGGCTCGTCGGACACAACCATCCCGGGCTCAATGCCAGTCTTCATGTCGGCTGTGGCTCCGGTACCGATCGACTGGGGCCCTTCGTGAACGTTGAGAAAACTGCCGACACCGTGTCCTGTTCCGTGACCATAGTTGAGATGATTGTCCCACAACGGCTTCCTGGCCAGGATATCCAGCTGATATCCCTTTGTCCCCCTCGGGAAACAGGCCATGGCCAGATCAATCGTACCCCTGAGCGCCAACGTGAAGTCCTTCTTCATCTGAGCATCCGGTTTACCGAACACCACAGTCCTGGTAATGTCTGTCGTGCCTCCGTAATACTGGCCTCCTGAATCAAGCAGGAAGATGCCTTTCTTACCGAGTACGGCATTGGACGACTCGTCAGGCACATAGTGAGGCAGCGCAGCATGTTCATTCCATGCTGCAATAGTGCTGAATGACGGCCCTGTGCATCCCTCCTGCTCCGCCCGCATTCCATCAATCATGGCAGCAGCCGAAAGCTCCGTAACCAACCCTGATGCAACACTCTTCTCCAGCCAGTTGAAGAATCGCGTCAGAACCACTCCGTCCTGTACCATTGCTTCACCCAGGTTCTTCAGTTCGGTTGAATTCTTTATTGCCTTCATCCGGGTAGGGATACTGATATCCTCGACAACTTTAACTTTCCGTGCAATGGACTTCCAAAGCGATGCAGGAGTGGTTCCCGGGGTGAGCAGAAGTACTGATCCTTCATCCAGATGGCCAAGCACATGAGCAACCGTGTCATATGGCAGCAAAACTACCCCATCCCTGTCAAGGGAGGCTTTCAGGCCTGCCGGAATCTTCTCCTCATCGGCAAAAAGGAGTACCTGGTCTCTTCCGACAAGGGCATAAGATAACAGCAGAGGGCAATACTTCACATCATTGCCCCTGATATTCAGCAGCCACATTATATCGTCAACAGCAGTAAGAAGCTGATAATCAACTTTCATTGCTGCCATTGTCTGTCTCACCTTTTCCAGCTTCTCTTTCCGCGGGATGCCGGCATATTTCACATCCAGTTCAAAGGCCTCACCGGCCGGCAGCAGCGGCCTCTCCTTCCACAATGGCGTGATCAGGTCTGCCTTCAGGTTCAGCACGGCTCCGGCTTCAGCCATTGCCGTGGTAAGCAGCCTCAGCTGAACAACGGATATAAGCCGGCCGTCAACACCCACTTTCCACCCCTTCCGGGATTTTTCACTGAGCCAGTCTATATGCTCTGGCGTGTGGGGAATTTTCAGTTTTACAAGCTCATAACCGGAACCGGAAAGCTGTCCCTCAGCCTGTATGAAATAGCGGCTGTCAGTCCAGAGTCCCGCAAAGCTCCCGGTAATGACAACTGTGCCGGCCGAACCGGTGAATCCCGTCAGCCACCTTATGACCCGCCAGTGATCCGGCACATACTCTCCCAGATGCGGATCTGAAGAAGGGACAATAAGGGCGTCAAGCTTCTTCCTCTTCATGAGGGCACGCACCTCCGCGAGCCTTTTCATGTATACATTTCCTGCCATTGCTGTATTTTTCAAATCATTACTTACCGAAGAAATGCTTCATCCAGAAGCTGTTCCCCTCATTTGTCATAAAGACCCTTTTTGGTCCGCCCCATCCGTGCCGTTCGCCGGGGTAGATCATCATCTCGAAGGGTTTGTTCAGATCCTGGAGGGTGGTGATGAGCCAGATGGAGTTCTGCATATGTACGTTGTCATCCATGTCGCCGTGCCGGATCAGAAGTTTTCCCTTAAGTGACCCTGCATGAGTAATGGCCGAGCCCTTTCCATAACCCTCCGGATTCGACTCCGGGGTGTCCATAAAGCGCTCAGTATAAACATTGTCGTAAAGACGCCAGTCGGTTACCGAATAATCGGCTATGCCATGAGTCCAGTAATCCGAGCCTGCAGTCAGTGCCATGCAGGTGACATATCCGCCGTATGATCCCCCTGTGATTCCGATCCGGGATTCATCTGCCCAGGTTTGCTCTCTTAACCACTTAACTGCATCGGCATAATCTGAGATTTCCCATTTGCCCAGGCATCTGTGAACGTAATCAAGTCCCTTTTTCCCGAAGGTACCGGAACCGCGGTGGTCAACATTTATCGTAACAATGCCATTCTCGGCATACCACCTGGCCTGCGGACTCTGCCAGCGGTTGCGGATGCTTCCCGCGTCAGGACCGCCATAAATCGTAAACACCACAGGGTACTTCTTCGAAGGGTTAAACCCTACAGGCAGGGTTATAAGCGCTGGCATCTCAAACAGACCGTCCGATGTCCTGATTTTTGCCAGTTCATACTTCTGATGCTTGTCCGGGTCAAACGGAACGGCCTCCTCTGTATGGAGACTTCTTACAGGCTTGCCTTTTCGGTCAATCAGGCTGATGCCTCCGGGATTGCTGAGACTGCTCCAGGTGTCAACAAACCACGAGCCGCCGGGGGAAACGGAAGCCATGTGGGTACCTTCTCCGGCAGTGACCTGCATCAGCCTTGTGCCGTCCAGCCTGACCCTGTACATATGGCTTGCAAGCGGGTCAGGACCGGTACCGGTAAAACATATCTCCCTGCGGGCTTCATCCACCTTCACGATGCCTGTCACCTTCCAGTCAAAGTCGGTAACCTGGGTTATCAGTTTCCCGTCCCAGCCGTAGTAGTACAAATTGTACCAGTCGTTACGGTAGCTTCTGACAATGAATCCGCTGCCGTCATTCATGACATGGATGTCCTCGAAAAAATCAACCCAGGTAGGCCTTTTCTCGCGGTAGACCTCTGTGAAATCACCGTTTGCCGCGTCAGCCAGGATGAACTTCATGTCATTCTGGTCACGGTTGAGCACCTGTATCATGAGCTTTTTGCTGTCAGGTGTCCACGATGGCCATGCTATGTACTGGTCAATGCTCTCGTCTGTCTTCACCCAGGTGGTTTTGCTGTCAGAGAGATCCACGATGCCCATCTTCACCTTCGGGTTCGGGTCTCCGGGCTTGGGGTATGGTGTTATCTCAAGTCTCCCGTGCGCACCGTCAGTGTTTTCAAGGGCATTGAGGTAATACAGAGGAACCGGGTTGTCATCTGTATGGAGATATGCTATTTTAGTTCCATCGGGTGACCACCAGAAAGCAGCATATCTTGATCCCCTGCCGAGTATCTCCTCCATATAGACCCAGGATGCCCAGCCGTTGTAAATTTTGTCAGTGGCATCGAAGGTAAGCCGGGTCTCCTTCCCCGTGTCAAGATCATAAACATAAAGATCCTTATCCCTGGTGTAGGCCAGCTTTCTGTCTCCGGGAGCAAAACGGGCGTTCATCTCCTTCGGCCCGTCATCTGTAAGCCTCTTCCCTTCAATGTTTCCGGCCGAATAGTACCAGAGGTCAGTGTCACGCAGGATCACAACGGACTGCCTGTCTGAGGCTACTGCCATATCAGGACCCGCAGTCACGCCCGCGGGCAGCAGTTCACTCAGCTGCTGCATCTCTGTCCGGTACTCAGCTACCCTGACTGATTTGCCTGTTTTGCAATTGTATTCAACAGTAACAAGGTTCTTTTCAATCCTCTCCACGGGCTGCTTTTCCTCATCGTACATCCTGATCAGCATCCGGTTATCATCGATCCATTTAATAAAGCCAGGCCCGTATGAGGGTCCCGGTCTCTGTCCCGCGAGTGTTACTGTGCAGACCAGCAGAATTGCTGTCTGAATAATACTGAAAAATTGCTTCATTGTATGATTGCTGTTTTGATTTCGGTTTATCCGAAACAAATATAATAAAGTTAACCGGCGGCAAGGCCCTTAGCTGCCATGCAACACATTTGACAACGACATCCATATATTCTTATCTTTGGAGCGAAAAAGGAGAAAATGGGGATAAAAGGGGGAAACACTCCACCGGTCGACTGGTTCAGGCTTGACAATGCTGCCAAGATCTATCCCGCAATCACAGGTTCGGAACTGACGGGTGTGTTCCGCATAACCATCAGCCTCACATCTCCAGTCAGTCTCCCTGCCCTGATCAAGGCGTCAGAAGAGGCTTCGAAGCTCTTTCCTTTCTTCAGTGTTGAGCTCTGCAAGGGTTTCTTCTGGTACTACCTGGAATACAACGGAAGAGCTCCCAGGGTCATGCCAGACAGCGGTCAGCGTTGCCAGCCCTT
>JAEYZD010000017.1 GCA_023430725.1 Bacteroidota bacterium
ACTCCCCTCTTACTGTAAGAGTTGACACCGGTGCCAGCTTGCCCGAAATCACCTCCAGTTCCCCGTTGAAGGGATCCTTTCCGGACATGAATCTGACATTCTCCGCAAGTGACCTGGCATGAATTACCGAGACTCCGGCAGTGGTTATGGAACCGTTCTCAATCTTAAGCTTTCCGCTGTACAGGTCCAGAAACTCATCACCCCTGAGATGATGTCCAAGCCTGGCAACATCCACACTGTTTCCGTCATCATACACCCCGGCAAGCACCTGTACGTCCGTCGGTTGGAACTGGTTGTCAGTCTTTGTGTTCCACGCCCCGGAAGCCAGCAGGACAAGCCCGGTCAGCGTGCATATGCAGATAGTGTCAATAAAAGGTTCAAGCAATGCAACCATCCCCTCAGAGACCGGTTCCGGGGCACGCGCCGCCGAATGGGCGATGGGCGCTGATCCCTGTCCCGATTCGTTAGAAAAGAGTCCCCTGTTCACACCCCTGTTCATCGCAAAAGCGAAGGTGGCACCCAGAAAACCGCCTGCAGCAGCCGAACCTGTAAAGGCATCGGCAAAAATCGACACAAATGACGGAATTATGTTTTCGGGATGGGAAAATATTACCAGCAGGGCTCCTGTGATGTACAGCATCGCCATAAAAGGAACCAGTACCGAGGTAACCTTCGCGATACGCTTAATACCGCCGATTATGACCAGGCCAAGCAACACGGCCAGTATCGCACCGGTTATTATGTGTCTCAGACCGAATGTTGCAAATACCGAATTGGAAATACTGTTTACCTGCGGAAGGCTGCCAGTACCAAATGAACTAAGGATTGTCGCCCCAGCAAAAAATGCTCCCAGCACTACCCCCGTTCGTATCACCCTGCCGTTCCGGGTCCTGATGTTAAGACGTTTCTTCATGTAGTACATAGGCCCCCCTGACACCGATCCGTCGGGAAGAATATCCCTGTACTTGTGTGATATGGATACCTCCACCATCTTCGTGCACATCCCGATAGCTGCTGTTACCAGCATCCAGAAAAGAGCCGCAGGTCCGCCCAGGTGAATAGCCAGCGCCACCCCGGCAATGTTCCCTGTACCAACCGTGCCGGAAAGGGCCGTCGCCAGCGACTGAAAATGCGAGGTATCACCTATATCATGTGAGTGATCATACTTGCCGCGGGTAATCCTAATTGCATGGCGGAAATACCGCAGCTGTGGAAACCCAAGGTAGACGGTGAAGAACAGACCGGTACCTATAAGCAGCACCATGAACCAGGGATGACCACCAAGGTACCCGTCAAGCTTAACAAGAAAATCGTTTACACCGTGCATATCAGATCATTATTTTTTTAGAATTTCAGCAGGCCCAGTCCGTTCAGGAAGACCAGTGCAATAGCCACGGGGGCTACAAACCTGATGATAAACCGGTAAAGAGAATAGTATCTGACCCTGAGGGTCCCGCCGTTTGAGAGCTCGTCCCTGACTGAACTGCCCGGGAAGAACCACCCTAGGAAGCCGACTATCAAAAGGCCGCCCACCGGCAGCAGTATGTTCGCTGTTGTGTAATTGAACAGATCAAAGATATTCAGGCTGAAAAGCTTCACATCCTTCATGATTCCCCACGAGAGTGAAGCAGATATGCCAAGTATGAACATCGAAGCGGTGGCGATCATGGTAGCGGTGCGTCGACTAAGGTTCAGCTGCTCCGAAAAATATGCCACTATCACCTCCATCACCGAGATTGTCGAAGTCAGTGCAGCTATCGCTAGGAGAAAGAAAAAGGTGAATGCAAAGATCATCCCCCCTGTCATCTGCTGGAATATGCCCGGAAGGACGATAAAAGTCAGGGCTTCGCCCGATGCCGGCGAGATGCCGAATGCAAATACTGCCGGGAAAATCGCCAGTCCGGCCAGCACTGCTACCAGCAGGTCTATCATGGACACCTGCACTGCAGTACTTGCCAGTTTATTGTCCTTCGGGATATACGAACCGTACGTGATGAGCGTCCCCATCCCGATGCTAAGTGAGAAGAAGGCCTGTCCCAGTGCCATCAGGACTGTGGTACCGGTGATCTTGGAGAAATCGGGTTTGAACAGAAATTCCACCCCTTTGCCTGCGCCGGGAAGTGTCAGCGCCTTCACACACATAAAGAGAAGCAGGATGAAAAGGAGTGGCATCAGCAACTTGGTAGACTTCTCGATCCCTTTTCGTACGCCCCCCAGAACAATGCCGGCTGTTGCAAGGAGAAAGACCGAGAACCACAGTGCTGGACGGAAAGATTCGGACCGGAATACATCAAACATGACAGTAAGGTCAGCCGATGATTTGCCCTTTATGCCTCCGATCAGGATCTGGTAAATATACTCCAGGGTCCATCCGGCCACTGCAGTGTAAAAGGCAAGTATCATGAACGCCGCAACAATGCCCATCATCCCAACAAGATACCACGGACGGCGTGATGAGAGCATCCTGAAAGCTCCGACAGGATTGCGCTCAGTCCTGCGCCCTATGACCAGTTCCGACATCATAACCGGAATACCGATGGCAAATATTATTACCAGGTAGACTATCAGGAAAGCACCTCCGCCGTTCTCTCCCAGGATATATGGGAATCGCCAGATGTTACCGAGTCCTACCGCAGATCCGGCTGCCGCCATTATAACCCCCATCCTGCTGCCAAAGGAATCCCTTTTTGAAAAGTCAAATCCGCTCATGTTTTCTGTTCATTTTTTAGCAATAATCTTCCTGATTTTCTAAAAATGGCAAAAAACTCCTGAGCTGCCAACTTTTCTGTTGAAAAACAGAAAAAAAAGCGGAGGTGTAATGTAGCACACCTCCGCCCGGCATCTGTATTATATGTCTGACTAGTAAGACTCCCTGGCTATGTAATGAGTGTGCAGAAGCTCATGTGACTTATGCCCGTTGGCCGTTCCGAGGAATTCCTCGTAAATGGCTTTCACCTCCGGATTATCGTGTGACTTCCTCAAGTCCATGTGGACGTCTTCCGAGTAGATAGCCTCCATTCTCTTCTGTCTTACAGCTGCATTTGTCGGGATCGGCTGACCGCCTCCTCCGAGACATCCTCCCGGGCAGGCCATTATCTCAATGAAATGATATGAAGCCGTACCCGTGCTGACCGCTTTCGCGACCTTGTTGGCATTCACCAGCCCGTGAGCAATTGCAACCTTAAGCTCGGCTCCTTCGAGGAACCTCCACTCTTCGGTTGTGCCTTCGATCTTAATCGTAGCTTCCTTCACCCCTTCCATACCACGGACAGGCATGATTTCCAGGTTCCTGAAGGGTACCGGCCTGCCGGTCACAATCTCGTATGCGGTACGCAGGGCAGCCTCCATAACACCTCCTGTTGCACCGAAGATCACACCCGCACCGGTTGATGTGCCCATTATGGAATCATACTGACCCGGCTCCAGGGTGCGGAAATCTATCCCTGCCTGCTTGATCATCACTGCAAGCTCGCGGGTTGTAAGAACATAATCGATGTCCTTGTAGCCGCTCGACCTCATCTCAGGCCTGTCAGCCTCGTACTTCTTCGCTGTGCATGGCATTATTGAAACCGACACTACCTTGGCAGGATCAATCTTGCGCTTCTGAGCATAGAATGTCTTCGCCAGCGCACCGAACATCTGCTGGGGCGATTTGCAGGTTGACAGGTTGGGAAGCATCTGCGGGTACTTGTGCTCGATGAACTTGATCCATCCAGGTGAACAGGAGGTGAACATCGGCAGTGCCATGCTGTTATCATTCTCAACAAGGACCTTCTTCAGCCTTGTAAGAAGCTCAGTGCCTTCTTCAATGATTGTTAGGTCAGCGGTAAAGTCGGTGTCAAGCACTGAATCAAACCCAAGCTGACGCAGGGCGGTCACCATCTTGCCGGTAACCCTCTCTCCCGGATCATAGCCAAGATCCTCGCCAAGAGCAACCCTCACTGCCGGAGCTGTCTGCACAACCACATGCTTGTCAGGATCATAGATTGCATCCCACACCTGGTCAATGTATGTCTTTTCTGTCAGGGCTCCCGTCGGGCAGCGGTTGACACACTGGCCGCAGTTGGTGCAGACCACGTGGCTCATCGGCCGGTCATGGAATGAGGAGATCTTCATATGTGCTCCCTTGTGCGCAACGGCGATGGCCGACACATGCTGCAGCTGCGAGCAGGTACGAACACAGCGCTGGCACCTTATGCACTTGCTGTCATCCTTGATGAACGCCGGGGATGACCGGTCAATCGTGTAGGAATGATCCTCAACCAGGTCAAGGAAAAGATGCTCCCCGAAAGAGTATTCGTTTGCAAGAGCCTGCAGCTCACACTTCTGATTCTTGTAGCACTTGGTGCAGTCAGCCCGGTGCTCCGAGAGCAGCAGCTCAACAATATGCTTGCGGGCATTCCTTACCTTGAGTGAGTTGGTGTGGATATCCATCCCTTCAGAGGCTGGCATTGCACATGCGGCCACCAGCGTGCGGGCTCCCTTCTGCTCAACCACACATACACGGCAGTTGCCTGCAACACAGAGATCCGGGTGGTTGCAGAGAGTAGGAATGATTACACCCAGTTTTTTGGCAGCATCAAGTACTGTCGTTCCTTCGGCTACCTTTACTTCCTGATCGTTTATCTTAAGAGTTATCATTTCGTTCCTTGCTTGTATTAGTAAATTATCTCCTCCCTGAAATTCTCGACTATCGATTTAAAGGCGTTGCCTACTGACTGTCCGAGGCCGCATTTCGAGGCTACCTTCATCGTGTCGGCCAGCTTGACCAGTTCATTCAGGTAGGTCGATTTTGCTTCGCCCTTCTTCACCTTCTCAACACCCTTGAGAAGCTGCTGGCATCCAACACGGCACGGGGTACACTGACCGCACGATTCTTCAGCGAAGAAGTCGAGATAGTTATGCAGCACGTTGTACATCGATCGCGAACTGTTGAAGAGCTTCATTGATCCGCCCGTGGGCACTCCCTCGAAGCCGATGATCGTGTCTTCAAATTTCTTGCGCGGGACGCAGAAACCCGATGCGCCACCGACCTGAACCGCTTTCGTGTCACCGTCACCAAACTCGGTAACGAACTCCTGCACAGTCATCCCGAGCTCAAGCTCGAAGATCCCCGGTATGGGAGTGTCACCTGAGATCGAGAACACCTTTGACCCGCGTGAGTCCTTCGTGCCAAGCTTGACATACTCTTCCGGACCCTTCGCGATTATCATCATTGCAGTAACAAGCGTCTCGACGTTGTTTATCGAAGTGGGCTTTGAGAAGAGTCCTGACGTTGTCGGGTAAGGCGGTTTGTTTCTCGGCTCGCCGCGGAATCCCTCGATGGATTCGAAGAGGGCGCTCTCCTCACCGCATATGTATGCGCCACTGCCCATCCGGTACTCGATATTGAAATCGTAGCCGATCTCGGCAATCATTTTATGGAACTTGTGAAGCTCAAGGTAAAGCTGAGGCAACAGGAATCTGTACTCACCGCGCAGGTAAATGAATCCCTTCTTTGCACCCATGGCCTTGCCGGCTATCGCCATGCCGCCGTACACCTTATATACCACACGGTCAAGAATCTCCCGGTCCTTGAATGTGCCGGGTTCCCCTTCATCAGCGTTGCAGACAATATACTTCTCTGAATCTTTCTCCGCTGCGGTGAATTTCCACTTCATCCCGGTAGGGAATCCTGCTCCACCCCTGCCCTTCAGGCCTGATTCAAGCACCTTGTTAATTATCTCTTCAGGGCTCATCCTGAAGGCTTTCTCCAACACCTCCCTGGGCTCTATACTTTCAAATATAAGATCAACTTTGGTTAGTCCTTTGCTTTTCATGATGGTGCCTCCCTCTTATTTACGCATGTAACCTTTAATAACATCAATCACAGTCTCGGGCGTCAGGTCCGTGTACGGCATGTCATTGATCAGAATTGCCGGAGCCTTGTGGCACCACCCGATGCAGTTTGTTTCCAGCAATGTGAACATCTTGTCAGGAGTGGTCTGACCTACCTTGATCTTAAGTATCTCTTCTATGGTACTTATTATGTCATTCTTTCCTTTCATGGAGCACGTGATTGTCTTGCAGACCCTGATCACATTCTTCCCCCGCTCCTCTGTATCGAGAAAAGTGTAGAAAGAAGCAGTGCCGTAAACCTCTGCGGCAGAGAGGTCAAGTTCGGTGGCCACCTCTACCATCGCCTCATCGGTCAGGTAGTTATGCTTCTTTACAATGTCCTGAAGGATCGGCATAAGGCTCTCTCTCTTACGCCCGTATTTGTCTGCCAGATCCTTCACCATGTTACCGGTGTTGTACATTTCTGTTTTAATTTAGTTATTAATGTGATGTCAAATTGTCTCAGATTCCAGCTGTGAATTTAATAACAATAAAACTGCTAAAAACCTTACTTATGTCATGTTTTGAAAAAAATATCTTACTACAGGGCCGTGGAATAATGGGAAGAAGCTGCCGGCTGACGCCAATTTGTCTACCCTTTTTACCCGATTCGTCCACCATTATTTAGTATATTAAGCCAACTTTGTAAATGATAACCTGCTGGACATGAAAACAAACATTGAAGTAAGATATGCAGCCCATCCTGACGACGTAAAGCATTGGGATACTGCGCGTCTGAGAAAGGAGCACCTTGTCGGATCACTTTTCCGTGACAATAGTGTAACAATGGTATACACCCTATATGACCGGATGGTGGCAGGTGGTGCCAAACCGATTGGTGAGGCGCTGAAGCTGGAACCGGTTGATGAGGTAAAGGCCTCCTTTTTCCTGCACCGCCGGGAAATTGGAATCTTCAACGTGGGTGGCAGGGGAAAGGTCCGGGCAGGAGACAGCATCTACGGGATTGACTTCAAGGAGGCTCTTTATCTCGGCAGCGGTGACCGCGAAATATTCTTCGAAAGCGATGATGCCGCGAACCCCGCGCTGTTCTACTTCAACTCAACCCCCGCCCATCGCAGTTACCCGGACCGCAAGGTTACAAAAAATGACTGCATTACGGCCGAGATGGGATCGGCGGAGGCCGCCAACCACAGAATCATCAACAAGATGCTGGTAAAGGAGGTGCTTGAGACCTGCCAGCTACAGATGGGCATGACCGAACTGAAACCAGGGAGCGTATGGAACACAATGCCCCCCCATACCCATGGCCGCCGGATGGAGGTATATTTCTATTTCGGTCTGCCCGATGGCAGTGTCGTCTGTCACTTCATGGGCCAGCCTACGGAAACAAGGCATATCTGGATGCAGAACAATGAGGCGGTCATATCACCGCAGTGGTCAATCCATGCCGCCACAGCCACAGCCAGCTATACATTCATCTGGGGCATGGGCGGCGAGAATCTCGATTACGGCGACCAGGATTTCCTGAAACAGACTGACCTGAGGTAGCCGGGGCTGAATTTTAAAAAACAGAATTCGATGAACAACGATATTTTCAGACTCGACGGGAAAGTTGCGCTTGTCACAGGTGCTTCGTACGGGATAGGTATGGCGATGGCCAAAGCTCTGGCGCAGGCAGGTGCAACAATCGTCTTCAATGACCGGAAGCCGGAGAAGGTTGAGGAAGCTATTTCGGAATACAGGCGCTCAGGCATCGATGCCAGGGGATACCTCTTCGATGTCACTGACGAAAACGCAGTCAGGGAGCATATTGCACGTATCACCGGGGAGGTTGGGGTGATTGATATCCTGGTCAACAATGCTGGGATCATCAAACGGATACCCGCACTTGAAATGGAAGCCTCAGAGTTCCGCGAGGTTATTGACATCGACCTCACCGGTCCCTTCATAATGTCAAAGGCCGTGGCGCCGGGTATGATAAAGAAAGGTGGCGGAAAAATTATCAATATCTGCTCCATGATGAGTGAACTGGGCCGGGAAACAGTCTCTGCCTACGCCTCGGCCAAGGGAGGCCTGAAGATGCTCACCCGTAACCTCGCATGCGAATGGGCTGAGCACAACATCCAGGTCAACGGCATCGGGCCGGGATACATTGCCACCCCCCAGACAGCCCCGCTTCGCACAGAAGGGCACCCCTTCAACTCATTCATAATCGGACGGACACCCGCTGCTCGCTGGGGAACACCCGAAGACCTGCAGGGACCCGTTGTCTTCCTGGCTTCACCCGCATCCGATTTTGTCAACGGGCACATACTATACGTTGACGGCGGCATACTCGCATACATCGGCAAACAACCCAAATGATCAACTGATAACATGAAAAAAAGCTCCCTCTTCCTGATCTCCCTCCTTCTCCTCTCCGGCTGCGCCGATGACAGGATGAAGGTAACAGTTGAAAACCCGCTCCCTTTTGACAGGACGGCCGAGACAGTGGAAATCCCGCTGGATGATATAAATGCGAAACTTGACGATTCAGATCCTGCAGCACTCGTAGTGACCGACAGCAAGGGCAACGAG
>JAEYZD010000092.1 GCA_023430725.1 Bacteroidota bacterium
AGACAGTTCTTTATGTAAACGCGAATAAGTTCCAGACGCAGTTCGTGGAGTCTATCCGCAACAACAACAAAAACGATTTTCTCCATTTCTACCAGATGATTGACGTGCTGATCATTGACGACGTCCATGAGTTTGCCGGTAAGGAGAAGACCCAGGATACATTCTTTCACATTTTCAACCACCTCCATCAGTCGGGCAAACAGCTTATACTCACCTGTGACAAGCCTCCGGTGGAGCTTCAGGGGATGGAGCAGCGGCTTCTTTCGAGGTTCAAGTGGGGACTGCTGGCTGATCTGCAGAAACCCGATTTCGAGACAAGGCTGGCAATTCTCAGGAAGAAGGCCTACAATGACGGCATCGAGCTGCCGGACGAAATCTTCGAGTTCCTTGCAGAGAACATCTCATCGAACATCAGGGAGCTTGAATCGGGCCTCATCTCACTTTATGCGCAATCAACTCTCAATCGCAAGGAGGTAACCCTCGAGCTTGCCCGTCAGATGGTTGACAGGCTTGTCAATACCCAGCGCAGGGAGATCACAATTGACTATATCCAGAAGGTTGTCTGCGAGTACTACAAGATACCCGTGGATCAGATGCAGGGTAAGACCCGCAAGCGTGAGATAGTACAGGCTCGTCAGGTCTCGATGTATTTCTCGAAGAGCCTGACAAAGGCATCGCTTGCAAGCATCGGCTCCTCAATCGGGGGCAAGGATCACGCCACTGTGCTTCATGCCTGCAAGACCGTGAACAACCTCATTGACACTGACCGTCATTTCAGGAGCCAGATTTTGGAAATAGAGAAAAAGCTCAAAGTATGAAAGCTGACACAAACTATCTGAAGGAAGAGTTTTTCAGGTTATACGGGGACAGGGACAGAGAGCCTGTCCTTTTTTATTCACCCGGAAGGGTCAACCTGATTGGTGAGCATACCGACTACAACGGCGGGTATGTTTTTCCCTGTGCTCTGGATTTCGGTACCACTCTGCTGTTGAGGAAGACAGCCGGTCAGAAGATGCAAATGAACAGCCTCAACTTTCCCGGTGAGGTTGTGATTCCCGTTGCACTCAACTACCTTCCTGTTCCAAAGAGCTGGACAAACTACCCGGTGGGTGTTGTAAACGAGTTTGCCCGCAAGGGAATCAGAGCACCCGGCATGGAGATGCTCTTCATGGGTGACATCCCGAACGGTGCAGGGCTATCGTCATCTGCATCGATAGAGATGGTCACGGCCGTGGCGCTGAATGAGCTGACTGGATCGGGGCTGGAGATGATGGAGATGGTCCGGATGGCACAGAAGGCCGAAAACGGGTTTGTCGGGATGAACTGCGGCATCATGGATCAGTTTGCCGTAGGGTTTGGCAGGAAGGATCATGCAATCAACCTTAACTGTGATACGCTTGAATACAGGTATGCACCGCTCAACCTGGGCGACAGGCGGCTGGTGATCACAAATACCAACAAGCGCAGGGGGCTGACTGACAGTAAGTACAATGAACGGCGTTCAGAGTGCGAGAAGGCTGTGGAGTTCATCTCCGAACACCGACCCGTGAAGAACCTCAGTGAGCTGACTGTTGCTGATCTGTGGATGCTTGACAGTTACGTACCGGATCCCGTGGTACGTAAGAGGGCGAAGCATGTAATCACCGAGAACGGCAGGACACTGGATGCAATAAAGGCACTTGAAAACAATGATATTAACCTGCTGGGCAGGCTGATGAACGAGTCTCACGATTCGCTATGCACCGATTACGAGGTGACGGGGACGGAGCTTGACACACTTGTTTACGAGGGGAGGAAGCTTCCGGGTGTTGTGGGGACCAGGATGACCGGAGCGGGGTTCGGGGGATGCACTGTCTCCATTGTTGAGAGCCGCCATACGGATGAGTTCATCCGGAAACTGGGTGAGATATACACCGAAAAAACAGGCCTCACTGCCGAATTCTACCTGCCCGGCATAGGTGACGGAGCCAGGAGGGTGTTGTAAAAGTCCGCAGTCCACAGTCGGCACTGAATAGCTATCTGATTGACTGGCGACTGAAGACTGGCGACTGGCTACTGATCAAAGATCCGCCACGCAACGGAAACCGACAGTGGCACTCCGATCATATCCCGGTGAAACGAGAAGTTGCATCTGGGTCATGGAAAGCGGCTGCGGACCACCACGCACATACCACCAGCTTGACTCCGGGCGGAACCAGCTGCCTCCCCTGATTATATTGAAATAGTAAGCGCCGTTGCTGTAGACATCGTTTGTCATCTGCCACACATTGCCTACCAGGTCAGCCACCCCATAGGGACTCTCCCCTTTCGGGAAGGCATCCACAGGCGTCGGCCTGCCAAATCCGTTGTTGCATTTCGTTGCATGAAACTCATCACCCCATGGCCATTCCCTGCCATCGGTTCCCTGTGCCGCCAGTTGCCACTCTGACTCAGTCGGGAGACGCTTTCCTGCCCATCGGGCGTATGCCCTGGCATCACCGAGGCTGATCCAAACTACGGGATAGAGTTCCTGTCCGCTGACAGGCAGTCCCTTTTCCCAGTGCCTGAGATAGTTGGACGTATCTGACGGAATATACCCGGAAGCCCTTATAAACTGAAGGAATTCTTCATTTGTTACAGGGTATTTGTCAATCAGGAAACTGTCCGGGGATGCAGTTATCTCTTTGTCCGCAAAAGGATACGGCACGAACTCATCGGCTGATCTAAGGGTGTAACTGATTTCAGCAGATGGTACAAGAATCATACCCGCAGGTATCTCTCCGGCCGGAACGGTGCGCTGCGTCTCAGACACCAGCCACGGACGTCCGGCTTCGGGCCTGATAACGCTTTCATCCAGAAGTATGCCCTCAGAATCAATCAGTTCGACAACAATCTTCTCACCGGCAATTCCCAGCAGTGCATCTGAGCTAAGCAGGGTGTCTGACGGAGCCGTTATCCTGAGAGGCGGCTTTTCATAGCCGGGTTCTCCGCTGCTGACAAGCAGCGTTCCGCTCACCTCAGCTGCAATCCGTATCCTGTTACCCCTGAACTCAGTCTTAATCAGGCGTGGCAGGAGCGCAATACAGTCTACTGAGCTCTCGCGCCTGGTGCCGTTGAATACCTGGCTCCAGCCGGGTGTTGCAACGGGAGCCATCAGAGTCCCGTTCACGACGGAAGGGTTGATCTCCTCGTGTCTCCATAGCGAAACGAGATGTTTTCCGGCGGTATCACCAGGGCTGAACAGAGGACCGCTGTAGCCGCGGTGGTCCATGTTCAGCACGGTGTAGATCTGCTTCTCTCCGGCATTCCAGCTGTTAACATAGACTCTGTCGGCGCCGCTTTGCACAAGTGGTGTCCAGTTTGTGCCGGCAAATGCATCGCTGTTTCTTCTTAGGGTATAGGTTGTTTTTGCCAGGTATCTGAGATCATCGCGGAACGCTTCTCCCCTGCCCCCGGGCCGGAACATATTCAGCTCGGTGCCATATCCGTTGAAGAAGGCAACGGAGATTTCGCGGTGGAGTACATCCTCTCCGACGTCAGCCACCCGGAAGATGGCAAAATCGGGCCTGATTAGCTTGTTCAGATTGAGTTCCGGACTGAGAAACAGCGCGTTATGAACCCTTGCTGCCACTATTCCAGGCATATCCTTAACCACCGGCATCCCCTCCGAATACATAACCACTCCGCTGCGAACGGTATCGGCGGCATGTTGCAGTTCTGCCGAGGAGCTGCCCTCGGTGTCCAGCACCACACCGTCGGCTTCTGTTGCAGCGATGATCTGAGCCATCCCGCGAAGGTGATCTTCGGGACGGGTACTTTTATCCCACGGGTTATAAGCTATAAAGAAACGGCATCCGTCAGCCCGGGCATCACGGCCCATCTGCCTCAGGCCGGCGGTTCCGCCGGGCAGATCCCGGTACAGATCCCACTGGTTGCGGTCATCGAGGCCCAGGCGAGGCCAGGTGGGCCATATGCCGTAAACGTCAACATGACCGAAGAGCCGGTTGTACTGATCAAGGTACTCCGCGAATCCCTCTTCTCCGCTCAGGCGGTTGTAGTACTCCCTGTCCCATGCCATCTGGAGTATCATCAGGTAGCTGGTGCGTATCCACTGCAGGTCTTTCCGCTGGTAGAGAGTCTCGTCGAACCGTTCCAGGTCATAGAGCCATCGCTCTGCGAACATAAGCCTCAGCCCCTGCTGCCATTCGCCCCTGAAGAGATCGGCATAGATGTGATAAGTCACTGAGGCACCAGGAGGGAGTATTGTTTCGTAACGGCGTGCCGTACCGTTATCAGTTTTTATTCGCCTTGCGATAGCTGCAACCGACAGATCGCCATAGGCACTGAAGGTGCTGAATCCCATCTCCCAGGCATTATCCGGAAGGATGACGCGGACGGGACTCTTTCCAGGCAGGTTGAGGTATGCGCGGGCAAGATCGCGGGGACCGGCGCCAGTGATGAAGGCATCATTATTCTTTTCGCCGAATGGCACCACATCGCTGACAGTGATAGTATCATTCCAGTTGTTTCGCAGTGTCAGTTCCGCCATGAATCCGGGGTGTGAGCCGCCACGGGGTGTATATGAGGCTTCGGCGCCTCCGGCAAAGATCATGAGAAAACGGTTGCCGACAAGACCGGCAGGCACATCGTCAGACTCAAGGCTTACACCGTCAATCCTGAAACTGAAAAGAGGTCTCGGTGCGGTGAGATTTGTCCGGGTGCTGTCATCAAGGATGAGAGATACAGCTGCTGCACCGTTATCCCTGACGACGCCGATGTTTTGAAGCGACTGACCGGAAGAAGCCAGGCAAAGGGTTAAAAAAACAGGTAAAAACCGAAACCTAAAGCTGTACATCGGAGTTTAAAGTGATATGATTAGCTCACCGAACAATCGGTAGCGCAATTTATTACATTGTATCTGAAAATAAAAGTGAAGATACAGGTAATGAGTGATTTTAGAGATAATATTTATGGTTGTTTACCCGTTAAGTATTTATACCGGCAACTAGAAACAGGTTCAGATCCATCTGATGAAAAAGGTTAACTGCAAGGGCATCACACTAATAATACTGATACTGTCAGCAATAATGCTGATGCCCGGCTGTGCATCCTCTCAGAAGAGCAGTTTCAGGACTGCCCGTAAGAACTCATACATTGACACCTCGCAGCTGGGCCGGAATAAATATTTTTTCTCTAAAAAGTACCAGAAGAAGCTCTACCGTTACAAGAAGAGATAATCATTGACGGCTTGCGGAGCGCTGCGGTGTCCGGACCGCGGATCAGTTATTCAGGGAACTATTCTTCACAAACGACTTCCTGGCCATCCCAGGCAAGTGTCACGTTGTGCGGCAGATCCCTGTTTACATCCTCATGCTTCCCCATCTGGTGACCGATATGTGTTATATAGGCCTTTCGCGGTGAGACTTCACGTACAAGATCGAGCGCCTCGGCAAGGCTGAAGTGCGAAATATGCTTCTCTTTTCTGAGAGCGTTAATAACAAGGTATTTGACTCCGAACAGTTTTTCCTTTGTCTCCTCCGGGATATAGTTGGCGTCAGTTATATAGGCCATATCACCCAGCCTGAATCCGAAGATCGGCAACCGGTAGTGGAAGATGCGGAGGGGTGTGACTGTGTCACCCTTTATGACAAAGCTGAAGTTATCAATATTATGGAGTTCCATCTTCGGCACTCCGGGGTAGTGGTTCTCGGAGAAGACGTATGCGTACTCCTTCCTCACTGCTGCGAGCACCCTCTCCTCGGCGTAAATATCTATCGCTCCCTGGCTCTTGTAGTTAAAGGCTCTCAGGTCGTCCATCCCGGCGATATGGTCCTTATGCTCGTGGGTCAGGAGGATTGCGTCCAGTTTCTTAACCCTGGCGTTGAGCATCTGTTGTCTGAAATCGGGACCGGCGTCAATAACGAAGATATTTTGCGCTGTCTCTACGAGGAGAGAGGCCCTGAGCCTCTTGTCCTTGGGGTCAGGCGATGTACAGACATCACATTCACATGCTATTACAGGCACTCCCTGTGATGTTCCGGTACCGAGAAAAGTGATCTTCACCGTATTGAGTTTCGCAATGCAAACATAATCTGAAAATGAGAGAAGAACAATAACCCTGGTCACTTTAGCCGGCAATTGGTGAATTGGATATCTTTACGTCACATTAAGTTCAACCGATGAGCGGAACTGTTTACATGATACCGGTGACACTGGGTGATTCCGCGCCCGAACTGTCGATACCCGGGAAGACACTGGAGATTACAGTATCCTTGAGGCTCTTTGCCGTGGAGGATGTTCGGACGGCCCGTCGCTGGCTGAGGAGCCTTGACAGGAGTTTTCCTGTTGATGACACTCTTTTTGTGCCTGTCGGAAAGCACTCTGATCCCTCTGAGCTTGCTGATCTGTTTGAGAGGGTTGCAGCCGGTGAGGATGCCGGGGTGATGAGTGAGGCCGGAATGCCGGGGCTTGCGGATCCCGGTAACATTGTATCGGCCGAAGCACACAAGCGGGGATTTCGGGTTGTACCTCTTACCGGTCCTTCTTCGGTGATGCTGGCTCTTGTGGCTTCGGGGCTCAACGGTCAGTCTTTTGCCTTTCACGGTTATCTGCCGGTGGATTCGCAGGGGCGCCGGAAGGCAATCAGGGATATTGAAAAGCTCTCGGCCGGCGGGCAGACGCAGATCTTCATGGAGACACCTTACAGGAACCCGAAGATGGTTGAGGATATTCTTTCTGTTTGTCATCCATCCACAAGGCTGTGCATTGCAGCGGACATCACCCTTCCGGGGGAGACGGTCAGGACGATGACGGTATCGGACTGGCGCAGACAGGTGCCGGATCTGGATAAGCGGCCGGCGGTGTTCTTAATTCAGGCAGTAGGCAATAGGCAATAGGCAATAGTGGGAGTATTCAGTCATTTTATTGGTTAAATTGTGTCCGTAAAAATGAGACCAAGATGACCAGAAGAACACTCCTTTCAGCCTTACTGATAATCATTTCCGCTGCCGTGGCGGGTCAGAAAACCGACATGTCTCTCTTCAGCGGCATCAAGCCCAGGAATATCGGACCGGGCGGAATGAGCGGCAGGGTGACAGCCTTTGCCGTTGACCCTCGCAACGAAAATGTCTTCTTCATCGGCACCGCTTCAGGAGGACTCTGGAAGAGTGTCAATGCCGGCACAACCTTCACCCCTGTTTTTGACAATGAGGCAGTTGCGTCGATTGGTGCACTGGCCATCGATCCGCGGCGACCGGATATTATCTGGGCCGGCACCGGCGAGGGCAACCCGAGAAACAGCGTGACGGGTGGTTACGGCATCTATAAAAGCATGGACGGCGGACAGACATGGAAATGCATGGGTCTTGAGCTGACGAGGTATATACACCGCATCATTGTGGACCCTGTCAACCCGGACATCGTCTACGTTGGCGCAATAGGCAATCCATGGGCACCACATACTGAGAGGGGTTTCTACCGCACCAGTGACGGAGGTCTCACATGGCAGAGAATGCTCTTCATGAATGAGACATCTGGCGTGGCAGACATGGTTATGGATCCCTCGAACCCGGGCAAGATATTCGTGGCCATGTGGGATCACCGGCGCTGGCCATGGTCCTTCAGCTCCTCCTCTGCCGGATCCGGCCTGTGGGTTACCCGTGACGGCGGCAGCACTTTTGAACAGGTTCAAGGAGGACTGCCGGCAGAGGTGGGCCGCATCGGACTTGCAATCGCGAAATCAAATCCTGATTATGTATATGCCTACGTGGAGTCAGAGTCTACAGCCATCTTCCGTTCCACCGACGGAGGAACAAGCTGGGAGAAGCGCGGGGAGCGGAACATTGGCAACAGGCCTTTCTACTATGCAGAGATATATGTTGACCCCCTGAACGAGAACAGGGTCTACACACTCTTCTCCGGTGTCAACGTAAGCGAAGACGGCGCCCTCACGTTTGACGGACGCACAGCCGAATCGGTCCACCTTGACCACCATGCCTGGTATATTGACCCGGTCAACCCTGACAGGATGCTCGACGGCAATGACGGGGGCATGGGCATCACCTATGACCGCGGCGCAACCTGGCGTCACATTGAGAACCTGCCGGTAGGCCAGTTCTATCATATCAACGTTGACAACGAGATCCCGTATAACATCTACGGAGGGCTGCAGGACAACGGTTCATGGCGGGGACCGGCCTATTCCTGGCATAACGGCCCTCTGATCAACGAGATGTTTGAGTTCCTCATGGGCGGTGACGGTTTTGATGCTATGCCGGTGCCCGGAGACAGCCGCTATTGCTATGCCCAGTCGCAGGGCGGATCATTGCGCAGGTTTGACGTGCTCACCGGCTGGAACAAGAGCATCAGGCCTGTGGCAGAAGCGGGCGAGAAACTCCGGTTCAACTGGAATTCCGCACTGGCACAGGACCCGTTTGACAACAATACTATCTACTTCGGCAGCCAGCATGTTCATAGGAGCAGTGACAGAGGCGACTCCTGGACAAGGATCTCTCCTGACCTTACGACCAATGACCCGGAAAAACAGAAGCAGGACCAGAGCGGCGGAATCACAAAAGAGGCTACCGGTGCTGAGAACCACTGCACGGTAATCACTATCGCACCCAGTCCCCTGAAGAAGGGAGTCATCTGGGCAGGCACCGATGACGGAATGATTCAGGTAACCGAAGACGGTGGCACAAACTGGAAAAACACATCCCGGAACATCAAGGGCATGCCACGCAACGGATGGGTACCACAGGTGACGGCCTCGGCACATGAACCCGGAGAGGCTTTTGCAGTGGTCAATGACTACCGCCAGGGCGACAATGCAGCATATCTGTTCAGGACAAAAGACTACGGCCGCAGCTGGCAGCGAATTATTGACGACACTGATGTATGGGGCTATGTCCTCTGCTTTGCCCAGGACCCTGTTGAGCCGAACCTGATGTTCACAGGAACGGAGTACGGCCTCTATGTCAGCTTTGACAGCGGGGATAACTGGAACAGGTGGACCAGCGGCTACCCGACGGTTTCGACCTACGACATGACTATCCATCCCCGTGAGAGTGATCTTGTCATTGCCACATTCGGGCGTGCACTGTGGGTGCTTGATGACATAAGGCCATTGCGGGCACTTGCCTCATCAGGAAGGAAACTGCTGAACACGGAGATTACTGTTTTTGATGCCCCGGAGGCATATCTTTCCTCAACCAGGAACCTGCCAGGCTACTATTTCTACGGTGACGCAATGTATCGTGGACAAAACAGGGAACCAGGGGCATTGATCTCTTTCTATTCCGCTTCGGATTCCGGCAAGATTTCAATGGAGATTAAAGACGCAGCGGGCAACATTGTAAAAACTCAGGAGATAAAATCAGTTAAGGGATTCAACCGGTTCACATGGCGTCTCGACCGCAATCCGTTGCCTCAGCTGACTTACCCCTCGGGGCAGGATCAGCAGCAGGATCCCCGTGCAAGGTTTTTCAGGGGATTCGGAGGAACGGTTCTCCCCGGAACTTATACTGTAAGCCTGTCAATTGGCAATGCAAAATCAATGTCAAAAATAACGGTCAGTGCTGACCCGAGGATGGCTGCCCCGGACATTGATGCCCTGCGTAAAAACTATGAAAGAGCAGTGACTTTCGGTGCCGGCATTGAATCGCTCAACGCAAAACTTAGGAATCTCGTCACGGTTCGCGAAAGCCTTGCGAAGACAGATAAACTAATTGCAGAACACCCGGCCTTCGCAGCAGCAGTCTCGGAGGAATACAAGGCTGTCAAAGAGGAGCTTGCGAAGATGGACGAAGCCTTCGGGAGGCGTCAGGACGGACTGACCGGGCGCATAGGCGGATACAGGTCTCTTCTGATGGCTTCAGGCCCCCTTACTGAGCAGGAGGAGCAGGTTATTGCCGATGCCGGGAATGCACTCACGGAGGCTGACCGGATGACCGGGTCATTCCTTGATGGCAGCTGGGCAGGATACAAGGAGAAGCTGAAGGAGATAACCCTGACGGGAGAGGAAGTGATACTGAAATGAAAAACGCACCGGCGGCTGTCGGTGCATCAGGATTTATCCTGGAGAGCTGATATGAAAAATGCGCCTGTTCACGGCGCATTTTCATTTACTTTTTGGTTTTCCTTGTCAGTTCCACCACCTCCATCTCAAAGAGGAGCGGCGTATAACCTGGAATCAGGGTGTAATAGTATCCGTACTGATCATATGTTCCGTAACCCATGGAACCATAAGCAACCCTGGAGGGGAGCAGTACCTTCGCCTTGGTTCCCAGCCTCATTTTCACCAGCGCCAGTCCCCACCCCTCAATCAGATAGGGAGTCCCAACCCTGAAACGGTAAGGAGTGGTTGCTTCCACGTTGCTGTCAAACTGTTTGCCGCTCAGGAAAGTGCCTGTATACCAGACCCCCACCGAATCGCCCACCTGTATCAGATCACCTGTACCGGGGTACACCTCAGTTATATAGATGCCGTCGGCATCAGGGCTTACGGTGATACCATTCTTTGAGACATAGTCCTGAATAAGACTTTTTTCCTCTTCCTCGTACTTTTTGGCAGGATTGCAGGCAACAACAATAATTGCAATCAATGCAAGCGCAGCATTGCGGATTCTCATGTTCATGGTACTTAAATTTCCCCTTTCCCCTTCAAATATCATTCCAAACTAGATTATATCCTTAATTCTTATTCTGTATAGCAGTATGGCCCTGCCGGGAATCTTGCCGCCGTCGCCTGTCAGGCCGAAGGCAAGGTAAGGCGGCACGATGAAGATGAAATCGCTCCCCTCCTGCATAAGTTGCAGTCCTTCGGTGACTCCGCTGCCGGCATCAGTATATCCAACCCTGATAGTCTGGGTACCGCTGTAGCACGGTTCACCGTTGAGCAGGGTGCATTCAAAGTCGAAACTGACATTGTCACCTGTTTTAACTGAAGCACCTGAGCCATTTTCGAGTACGCTGTACCACAGTCCCGTATTTGTCTCGGTGAACTGTCTGTTTGTTTTTTTCAGGTATCCGGTGATCTGCTCACGGTCCTGTGTGATCATGGTCCGGTTGATCTGGATGAGTTCATCTTCAGTACGAGGTGCGGCGGTGCTCCTAGTATCAGGTTTGTTCTGACAGCCTGCCGCCAAAACCATAATCATAATAACCAGGGCTGTTCTCATCTCATCATCTCCGCTGCTGCTACTTCCAGTTCCCCGCGGAACGCCGGGAGGGTATTCTCGAAGTGGTTGACCACCTCATGTATTGTGCCTTTCATCTCTCCCCCTGCCGCATTGCGGTGTCCGCCGCCATTGAAGCATTTGCGTGAGAGTTCGTTGGCGTTGAAGCTTCCCTTTGAGCGGAGAGACATCTTAACGAAACCTGTCCGCTCGATAAAGAGGACTGAGAGCACTACGCCCTTCATAGTCAGGAGCACGTTGGCAAACCCTTCTGTATCTCCCTTTACATGATGAAACCGGTCGAGGTCTTCCTTTGTCAGCCAGATGTAAGCTGTGTGAAGCTCCGGATGAACAACCATCCGGCTGTGGAGTGCGAAGCCCTTGAGCCTGATCCTGTCGGGTGAAAAGTTACTGAATATGTGGTCATGGATTCGCTCCTTGTTAACTCCCATATCGAGCAGGTGTCCTACAGTGCGCATTGTGTCACCAGTGTAATAGCCGTGTTCGAAGTTGCCCGTGTCAGTGATTATGCCAACATAGACGGCAGTTATGAAGTCATGGTCACTGAATTCAGATCCTTCCATGCCGTTCACCAGAAAGTAAACAAGCTCTGATGTTGAGCTGCGGCTCACGTCAGAGATGGTCAGGTCAGCGAATTTGCCCGGATCCGGATGGTGGTCAATCATCACCTTCCTTGCCCCGGATCCGACAACCAGCTGTTCTGCCTTTCCCATCCTGGAGGTCGTGTTGAAGTCAACCATTATTATCAGGTCCGCTTCATTTATGAGCTTCGTCCCTTCAGCAATGTTATGATGGAAATCAACCACCTCTTCTACATCCTCCATCCAGAGAAGGAACTGCTGGAGAGCGTTGGGAGAGATCATCCTTGCATTCTTGCCCCGGGAGATTATCCACCTTCTCATTGCCAGCATGGCGCCTATTGCGTCACCATCGGGATTGATATGACAGATGAGCAGAATATGATCTGACTCATCAATCAGCTTCTTTAATTCTTTTGTATATTTACCGAACTCTGGCACTGGTTTAGGCTTTTTAAGGCGACAAAGATAAGAAAATAATAAGGTTTTGAAAAAGTGTTGAATTAACCCCATTTTCATGCAGTTATGAGTGAAGACATAACATTTTCGATCATCAAGCCCGACGCTGTTGGCAGGGGCGATGCAGGAAGGATTCTTTCCAGGATAAGCGAAGCCGGATTCCGGATTGCGGCACTGAAGATGCTGCACATGACCCGCAGCCAGGCAGAAGGCTTTTACGAAGTTCACAGAGGAAGGCCGTTCTACGAAGGACTTGTTGAATTCATGTCATCCGGGCCGGTGATTGTTACCGTGCTGAGCCACCCGAACGCTGTTGATGAGTTCCGTCATTTTATTGGCACTACTGATCCGGCCAGGGCCGAACCTGGAACAGTCAGGGCTGATTTCGGCACGGATGTAAGGATGAATGCCGTGCATGGCTCCGACTCCCCGGAGAATGCACACCGGGAAGCCTCTTACTTCTTTTCTGCCATCGAAATATTCTGAAGGCAACAAAAACACTGATTGCTTGTTTTCCTAAAAAATTGAAATGATCAAAACATTTTCTCCTGACTTTTCGGACAACAAAACACTCGAAAAGTACTCATCCGCCTATACCCTCTCCGACATGGAGATCTTTATTTTTCCGGATCTGTTCTACCCCCTGGTGCTGGCCAATATCATGTCGCCTGTTATCTGGGAATGGCGTGAAGACCCGTGGTTCAGGGATATACACCGCAAGAACTTCATAAGCAAGTCAAACAGGATCAAACAGTTCATAATAGACAATTACATCTTCAATCTTGACCTTGAGACATGGGGCCTGACCGACAAGGAAAAGGAGACCGCAAGGTTCAGTGATTTCTTTGATACCGAGTTGCTGAAGCAGTCAAATGCCCTTTTCGGTTACGAAGGCGACAAGTATTATTTCGATATTGATATTCGCCGGCATTTCGGCCTCGACAAATACAACACCACAGCCATCCCCTACTGGAAGACTGAGACAGTGGAGGCGATGACTGCATTCAGGCACAAGGAGCATTACACGACAGGGGCAGGTGAATGTGTAAGCCTGGCAGCCCTCTACGCAGCTGCCATGTTCATCGTCGGGGAGGTGCCGCTGGAGAAGATATTCATGATGGCCACCCCGCTTCACTCCCAGAACTATATTGATGAGAAGGACGGGCTACTGACAAACAACAGGAGGATCATGACGAAGAACATGTGGTTCAACGGCACCTCCCTCTCAGGAAAGGCAAGAAGAGCCCTCGAAAATGAAAAGGTAACAATTGTCTCACACATCACCGGCCACATACATACAGTCTACGAAACCGCAACAATAGACAGGGATGCATATATCAGCTTCACAGAAAAACTGAACAGTTTTGTCAGGAGTGCCCTGACCCCGACAGTTTTCATTAACTTCCTGAGATTCAAATCGGAATACAAGTGCCTTTTCCAGTACCATTATCTTCGCACCGGTACCAGCCACTACCTCACCCTCGAGAAGCTGTTCGAATACGAGCACTCTTCCAAGGCCAGCATGAATGAAGAGACACGTGACAAGCTTCTGGCTGAAGTTGATCCTGATGAATTTCTCTATGATCCCGTTCCGGACAAGATAATGCTCAATGATGTGGAGGCATTTCTCAGAAAGCGCGGAAATGCGGACCTTGAGACTCTTGAGGCTGAGTTCACGGCAACATTTCAGACTGAGCACCACGACTGTGTGAAGCGTATGTTTGCCGATATCAGAAGCTTCATAATTACTGAGCCCAGGCTTCCTTCAACTGAGAGAAAGTTTGTTCACGAGACTTACCCTCGCCTGGCAGTGACTGACACCCGCGGGGAGATCATAAGCAAGATCAGGGAACTGGCTCCCGTTTCGGAGATGGCTCATCTCACCCTCTACGCGTACAGGGACATGGAGCGGACCGACTGGCGGCCCTTTATCAAGGCAGCGATAGAGAGGAATCCGGTCTGCCATGAACCGCTTAAAGGCAGGAGTCCGGAAGAGATCCACGAGATCATCGGCAGGCTTGAAAACGAATCGATTTATGATTCAGGCAGGATGGCGCAGCCGGATGAGGTATGGAACTTCGGGCGGGGTGACGGAGCTGAAAAGGCCTTCCTTATGGCTGATGCCCTTGTCTTCAATGACCGAGCCGCAGAGGTAACGGTTTCCCTTCACGATGACCAGGCTATCGTGGGCTATGGCGGTACTGAGTTCAGGTTTGTCACCTCAATGGGACATAATAAAAAGATACTTATCAGGGGGAATGACTACAAGGTTCTCTGAGAGAGGGCAATTCAGTGGAGCATTATCTCCCTGATCACCTCTTCCCCCGCCCTGCTGTTGATCTGAGCTTTCAGGGAATCGCGAATCATCATAAGTTCGTTTCGCACAACCGATGAAGTGAGGTAAATATGCAATACCCCATCCTTCAGGTATGTTTTTTTGGTTCGTGCGGTGATGACCTTTCCGGCAATTGATTCCCAGATACCGAGCACGGTTGCCTCCTTCAGCCCGGGACCCAGCCGGTATTCCCTTATGAGGTCGCTGAGCGCTTCCCCGAGTGTTATGGTTTTATTTCGCCGCATGGCTTATTTTGAGCCGTTGCTTATCTCTTCCTCAATACCCTGCTTTCCTATCCGGTAAAGCCTGAAGTCGACACCGGCACTGTCCAGGATGCGGTGGATCCTGTCCTGCTGTGTGTCGGTGATGAATACCTGCCCGAATTCACCTGATCCCGCAAGGCGAATTATCTCCTGCACCCTTGTCTGGTCAAACTTGTCGAAGATATCATCAAGCAGCAGCGCCGGCGCGAAGCCGTTCATCCTGCTTATCAGGCTGAACTTGGCCAGTTTAAGAGCCACAATGAATGACTTCTGCTGTCCCTGGCTTGCAGTGGTCCTGGCTGAATGACCGTCAATCTCGAACACGAGGTCATCACGGTGTATTCCTGCAGTAGTATATTGCAGGGCGAAGTCCCTCCCCCGCGATTCACCCAGCTGCCGGAGATAATCTCCTGTGCCGAGGTGAGACCGGTAACGGATGGATACCTTCTCGGCTCCGCCGGATATCTTTTCATAATAGGAACGAAAAAGAGGCAGAAGGTTCTCAGTGAGTTTGCGACGCTCACGGTAGATTATCTCTGCTTCGGCCGCCAGCTGTTCGTCATATATCTCCAGCAGACCGGAGGCATCATTGCCACTGCCGCGAAGGATCCTGTTGCGCTGCATCAGGGCCTTGTTGTAGCGCATATGAGCCTCGAGATAGGGCGGATCATACTGGCTGATTATCATGTTCAGAAAACGGCGGCGTTCCTCGCTGCTGCCGGTTATCAGCGTGCTGTCAGCCGGAGAGAGCATCACAACCGGGTATTTGCCCACGTGGTCTGACATTCGCTGATACTCCTTGCCATTGATCCGGAAGATCTTCTGCTTCTGTTTCTGGAAGGCGCAGTGCAGCTCATCACTTATGCCGTCTGTAACGAAGGTCCCCTTGATCATGAAATAATCTTCGCCATGCCGGATACTGAGTGTGTCCGAGCTGTTGAAGAAGCTCTTGGTCAGTGAGAGATAGTGTACCGCATCTAGGATATTTGTTTTTCCCACGCCATTGTTACCCACAAAGCAGTTGAAGCCCGGTGAGAATTCCAGGGTGACCCCTTCATAATTCTTGAAGTTGGTCAGTTCCAGCCTTGAGAGGTGCATCATCGTTTATTGCCGTTGCGGAGGCCAAAGTTACGAAAAGAAAAAGGCGAAGCAACGTGGCAGGACATAATGCCAACACGCCCGGAAATGAATCGCCTCAACTACTCAGCCTGCTTCTTCTCAAGAATCAGCACTACCTTGTTGAAATTCGCAGCTGCATTCACAACGTTGCGGAAACCGCTGAATTCCGGGGGATCAATGAAGATCTGCCTGTAATACTCATCAATATCAACAGTATACGTATCTCCGGTATAAGTCCAGGTACTTACAAAACCAAAGGTAGCTTCACCTCCGGAAGTGCCGGTGATATTCATCTCCGCAGCCTCGGGATTGACAATCCGGTATCCCTCCGGCACCTTTAATACGAGCCTCCTGTAATACCAGCGGTTAAAATCCGATTCAGCGCTCCGCTCCTTGTTCTCCTGGTCATACAACTCCACCTGCGGCCCTATTATCTCTCCGAAATTGAGAAGCATCTTGTCACCCGCAGTTTCAAGCAATGATGCAGTATTGAAATCACTGTAGATTATGAATCCGGCATTGCGGATGAAGTCAATATCGGATTTATCAAGAACAGTCAATGTGGTGTATTCCGGGTTCGTAGCCTTTGATTCCATTACCGATTTGAGTAGCTCTAGCTTCTTTTCCTCATCTATATTTTTGTATATCAATGATATATATCCACCGCTAAGTCCCCTGAGACCCCTGGTGCTCTTAATATTGGTCACACTGGTCACCGGGTCAGTTGAGATGTCGATATACATGTTGTCATAGTTCTCGCTGTACTGTGCCGGCTCAATGTACTTTATCTTTCCCACGCCTGACTCAAAGTCACCGATCGTGACAATGGAGATGAACAGTCCATTGGTTGCCGTCAGCTCCCCTGGCACGCAACCGATGCGGTAAAGGTCGTTGGCAGGATCAATATATACTTTTTCATCAGGAAGGTAAATCAGATACTTGCGAAGGTAATTCCACGACTGGAAATCAGGGTCGAATTTAAGATGGTCACGTTCTGAGGTAAGGACTATCTCATGTTTTATGCCGAGGGCCCTGAAGAGGTTGGCATATACCCGCACAACCCCCTGTTCGTCGGTAACCTTTCGTGTTCTGACAAATTCAAGGTCCCTGAACTCAGGGCTGTCACCGTCATCAATGTGGATATTGTTTTTGAGGTAGTCCTCAATTGCCGCAGCCTTTTCGTATGGAGTTCCGCGGCCGTGATCGACACTTTTGAGCCACTTCTGGACAACCTTCTGGTCTGCGTCGCCATATATCAGTTCATATATCCTCTGTGCAGCATCGCTCCATCTGAGAATGCTTCCTTTTCCCCTGGCTAGATTATATTCAAGCTTGTACTCAACCCTGGCTCTCCCGGGATTCTGGTAGAAATAATCCTCCCCCCGCAATCCGGTCAAGTTCCCGGCAGCGCACGAGAGGCGATTCCTGCCGTCTGCTGCCGTATCAGCAACAGGCTGGGGAAACCCGTTATAACCCTTTGCTGCATACTTCAGGTTTTTAGGAGATATCAGCTCAAACGAGGCCTTCAGAACAGGAAATTCAAACTGGTAAAATGCCCTTCCGAAATTTGCGCTCTTCATCCTCCTTGTGATGAGATACTCAAGATCATCACCTTTCTCAATACCGTCTATCGCAAAGATCCGGTAGTTATCCATGCTTTCGGCATCAACTATCTCCCTGATATTTTCCTGGTTGAATTCAACTGTCTTTCCGTCATTCTTGATAACCCTGGCCTTGGTCTCAATCATTTCAATGACATCGGACATTGAAACCGAGAGTTTGTTGAATCCGTTTATGGCATCATCGGTATTGAGCCTTACCCTGCGGTGAAATGTATGGATCATCTCCAGCCCACCGTCGGAATTGTAGAGATATTCTATTTTTTCATTGTAGAAGATCCCGACTGCATTTTCTGTTTCATGACCGGCATCAATTGCAAGATAAGCAGGTTTATCCTCCCACTGCATTGTATCGTTCCAGCCCTGGGCGCTGGTCACGCCGGCCATTGTAACCAGCAGCAGGGTTACTATTGATAATATTCTCATCATTATTTTGTTTCTGGTTGAGCGTCTGTTTTTTGAAGGGATACCGACAGCCGGTAATTGCTGTTAAGGCGGTCTATGGTTGAATTCCAGGTCTTAATCTGATCTCCTTTAAGCAGGAGGAATCTGTACTGCAGTTTTTTCTCAAGGGTAATGTATCGCCCTGCCCTTGAATACCTGAAGGATGCGCTGAGGATATCATTTTCAATCAGGTCATCACCGGGAAGGTAACTAATCTCATAGCCTTCAGGGATCAGGAAACGTGTGATCTGCACTTCAGTGTACTGAAAATCATTTACAACCGGGGCATATCTGATTGTGGTGTCAATCTTGCTGTCAGAAAGGGATCTGTCAAGATTGAGGTTGATAAACAGATCGTTATTGACTCTCCTGGCATAATCAGATATTTTGAAGCTGTAGCTTACCTCCGCCGGTTTTTCGTGATCATGAAGAGTGTGAAAGGTGCAGGTGTCGACACTGAATTTGTTGTTTCCCTTGGTAAAGAGAGAAGTAATGCGCCTGTTGTAATCAGCCGGCTTTACTCCCTCCATCGCATGGGCAAGCTCATACCTGCTGAAACCGCTGTGAGAACGGAGTCCCTCCCCTGAAATCCTGTCTCCGGCAAGCTGTATATTTACGGAATCGAAGACAATGCTTTCGTCAGGACCGGATACCGGCACCTTATAAATGAAGTAATTATCACTGTCAACACCCACCAGCACTTCCTTTCCCTGGATACTGAACGGATACATCCCAAAATCGATGAAACGGAAAGTGCCATCGAGAATGAAAACTGAATCGTTATCCTTAAAGGCGACCACCATATGATTGTCGGTTGAAGGGAGAGGCAATTCAGTATATGTATAAGGCAACTCGCGGGTACCCACCCAGGAATAGTATGCTTTCAGTCCTGCAATCTCCATCATTTTCTTTATAAGAGAGCTCTTCCCCTTGCAATCGCCGAAACGTCTCGCGAACACCTCATCGGCCGTTGCGGGGATGAAACCCATGAATCCTTCTGTGTAGGCAACGTACTTAATGTTATCCTGTACCCAGTAGTAGATTGCCTTGGCCCTCTCCCGCGGGTTCAGGTTAGCTGTAATGCTCTCCGTCAGTTCTGCAAGTCCGGCAGACGGTGAACCTCCCTCTGACGGGAGGAGACTGTGGTAGAAATGGTAAAGGTCGTCAACAGTTGAATAATACTTAAGGGTGGTATCCCTGAGTTTCACCTCTTCTATGGAGACAGAAATGTGAGGGCTGTAGTACAGGATACTGTAGTTATCACTGTCAAGGTATTTGTATGCGACCACGTCGTGTGTCTCCCAGACATGATAATTATACTGGCCCTTAGAATATGTGGAATACTGCAGGAAACCCTCTGCACAGTTAAAGAACCTGAATCCCAGCCTGATGCTTTTATGAACCTTCACTGTAACCCTGCCATTGAGAACCGGCAGGTAGGATTGAAAGGATATCTTATTGAGAAAACGGGGATTGTGATGCAGCAGGGTGTAATGCAATTCAGTCCTGGCTCCTTTCTTCAGTGAGGGGTATACGAAGTTCAGGCTTTTCGAATCATCATAAAAGATACCTCCACCCCGGTCATTTGATTCATTGAACTGTGAAACCGGTATCTTTTCAAAACCTTTGCTTCCCGGCACCATTGTAAATGCCTCCAGGTCCTCCACCGAGGAGAATGAATCATAATAGATCTCATCATTGGCAAAGATCTTTGTAAAATCTGTCAGCATCTCCGTCTCCTTGCTGAAGTGCTGTACAACCCTGACACTGTCTTTGACAATATCAAACTCATAATCAATGCCGAGGCTCCTGATTACTGCATTGTTATCCCGCATGATGACAGACCGGTCTGCCTGCAGTTGTTCCCCCTGGGGATAAAGAGCAGTGACACTGAGCAGTGTGGCCGTCAGCAGAATAACCAATCGCAACATGCTAATCAATGAAACCTGTGAAACTGCCGCTCCAGTATTTCTCGCCTGAAAGCGTATTTCCCTTCTCATCGTACAGGTACCTGTTTCCGTGCATCTGGTCATGAAGGAACTGAACCTTTTCCTTTACTTCTCCTGACCTGTGATACTTGACATACTCCCCCTCATAAAGGCCGTTCCTGCAATAATAGATGATTTCAGGCTTGCCGTCAGGGTAGAATTTCTCGCCTTTGCCATGCAGCATTCCATTGCTGAACTGGCGGCGCTGCATCACCTTCCCGTCAGGATAGTATTTTACCTGTTCTCCCTCGGGAACGAAATCACTGAAATGCTGTTCATAGCTCTTCTGTCCGTTGTCATACCAGGCAACCACAGGCTGGTCTCCTCTGGTAATTGCAATTACGTCAGTCAGTTTACCACTCTTCATATACTGGTAGCCGGTCAGCTCATCTTCGCTGTAAATAAGCCTTATCATGAGATCTCCCCCCGGGGCATACTGGTCACAGGCGCCTTCCATCCTGTCATTGACATAAGTTTCAGTCATTTTCACGCTACCGTCATTATAAAAATAGCTGTGCACTGAATCCTTCATGTTATTGAAATAATGCTCCTCTGAATCCAATTTGCCCTCCTCATTCCATGTGATCCACAGGCCCTCCTTCAATCCGTTTTCAGACCGGCCCTTCACGTAGGGTTTTCCGTCAGGCAGAAACTGAAGGTATTCTCCGTTCCGGTTGTCGGCACAGAAATACATTGTCGTGGAGACCTTGCCTCCGGGGTGGTACCAGGTCATTGGCCCGTCATGCACACCGCCCTTTATGACGGCATCTGCTGTCACGATTTCATGCGTGCTTTTTATCTGGTATGCCGTGGTTTCGAGAAAGTCGATCTCATTTACCATGTTGCCATCCGGGCCAAACTGGCACTCTCTCACAACCACTCCGTCAGTATACTTATCGCGGCTTTTTATTTTTCCGTCAACAGCATAATTGGTATGCCATCCGTTGATCAGCCCATTAAGGTACCAGGCTGATGTCTCAATACTGCCATCGGCAGTGTGATAGCGCCAGTAATTGTTCATGTTATTGCCAAGGTAAGAGCCGGTTTTAAGAACGGTTCCATCCGGTCCGTATTCAATGTATTTCCCCTCAAGCAGTCCGTCCCTGTACTGACTGACAGATTCAATCCTGCCATTGGGATGATAAGTGACCGCTTCCCCGTCATATTTTCCGTTTTTCTGGTTGAATTTCTGTCTCAGGTTTCCGTTGTTGTAATAAAACCTGATCTCACCGGTCATCAGGCCCTGGTCATATGCTCCTTCAGACCTCAGGCGACCATCGGGTGTGATAACACGGTAGGTGAAGGTCCCGTCATCACTGCCATATACCGAAAGATTGTTCG